>JBBQXP010000066.1:0-16806 GCA_038209555.1 Gaiellales bacterium | reverse complement strand
GTGCCCAAGGTGGTGGCGCGGGTGAACGATCCGCGAAACCACGACCTCTTCGACCTCCTCGGGATCTCACCGACCGTCTCGGCGACGTCGATGGTCATGGCCCTGATCGAGCACGAGGTTCCCGAGCACGAGCTCGTCCATCTGCTCGAGCTCCGCAAGGAAAACCTCGAGATCGTCGAGGTCGAGGTCGATCGCGGCTCGAAGGCAGAGGGCAAGCGAATCGAGGAGCTTAGCCTTCCGCAGGAGACGCGCCTCATCTCGGTCATGCGGGACGGCCAGGCAGAGATCGCCGTCGGCGCCACCGAGCTACGGGCAGGCGACCAGGTGCTCGCGATCCTGAAGCCAGGGCGGGAGGACGAGCTTCGCCAGGTGCTGCTGAAGCCGTCCTAACCCTCGAGGAGGCCCAGTCGCTCCGCGAGCCAGGCCTTCGTGGTGGTCTGGAGCACCAGCGTCACCACGATCGCGAGCGCGACCACCGTCACCATCTCGTCCTCGTTCGGGACGCCCATGGCCAGGAGCAGGCCCGCCACCGACGCGGGCACGACGCCCGTCTCCCGCGTCCAGCCGATGAAGACGATCTCGTTCCGCGTCCACCGGCCGCGCCGGTCGGGGAGGAGGCATGCCAGCACGGTCAGGGGCCTCGCAACGAAGAGGAGGACCGCGATGACCGCGAGTGCCGGCAGCAGGTTCTCGGCCATCGTCCCGAGCGGAAGGTTCGCACCGAGCGTGATGAAGACCAGGAGCACGACGATATCCGCCGTCAGCACGGCGAACTCGTTGATCTCTCGCTGCGCGGGCTTCGAGACGCGGAGACCGAGGAGTTCGGTGTTGCCCGCGATCAGACCGGCGACGAACGCACCGAGATAGCCGCTCCCACCGGCGGCGTCGATAGAGGCATAGCCGGCTGCGACAGCAAGCCCTACGACGATGGCGGGGAACTCGCGCCAGATGCCGAAGCGGCGCTCCGAGACGACCAGCGCGAGCAGGAGCCCAAGCACGACCCCGAGCACGGTCGAGATCGCGAGCTCCGAGACGAAGTCACCGACGGCACCCACGCCGGACTCGTTGCCTCCGAGGATGAACGCGGCGATCGTCAGCGCGAGCACCGCGCCGGTGGGATCGTTCAGCGCCGACTCCGCGATCACCGTCTGCACGACCTTCGGCCGGACCCGTAGGCGCTCGAAGAGGGGGATCAGGATCGCCGGGTCCGTCGGAGCGATGACCGCGCCGATCAGGAATCCCTCTTCGAACGGGATGTCGAAGACGACCGCCGCCGCCGCTCCGGTCACGACTGCCGTGATGACGACGCCGGGCACGGCCAGCAGCCCGAGCCCGACGCCAACCCGAGAGAGAATCCGAAGTGAGAGCTGAAGCCCGCCGTAGAAGAGGATGAGCGAGACGCCGAGCGTCAGTAGGAGCTGAACGCCGACGGATCCGACCGGGACGTCGAGCCAGTCGAACGCCTCGGGACCGAGCAGCACGCCCGCTGCGAGCAGGAGAACCATGCGCGGCAGGCGGAGAATGTCGGCGAGCACGCTGGACGCAAGGCCGGCGGCCAGCATGATGGCCAGGATCTGCATGACCTCCTGCGGGGACATTGCGGCACGCATTGTCCTCGACCCCGTCGGACGGGGAGTGGGGAGGCCTGTCGTCTAAGCGGCGGCGGCCGCGCGCTCGGCGGCGGCCTGCTCGAGCTCGGAGCAGACCTCGCGCGCGACCTCGACGAACGAAGTTCCCGAGGGGGAGCGGTACCGGTCGCGGTGCCAGGCGATCCCGATCACCCGCGGCGGCACGCGTTCGAGATCGAGGATCGCGACGCGCTCGTCGTTCGGTTCGACGCTCAGGCGCGGCACAAGCGCGGCGCCGACGCCTGCAGCGACGAGACCTTGGACGGTTCCGTTGTCGTCCGAACGGAAGACGATGTTGGGCTCGAGCCCGCCGGTGCGAAGGGCTCCCTCGACCTCCGCCATGCTGCGGCACTGCCGGAACCCGATCAACGGCAGCTCGGCGATCTCCCGCAGTCGCGGAGAGCTTTCGCGGCGGGCCAGTGGCGAACCTGCCTGGACCAGGAGCACATACGGGTCGCGCATGAGCTCCTCGACCTCGAACGGGCCGTCGTCGACCGGCGGCATCACGAAGGCGAGATCGAGCTCACCTCGCTCGACGAGCTGAAGGAGCTCTCCGTCTGAGTTCGACTCCGTGAGCCGGATCTCGACATCCGGCCAGGCGTCGACGAAACGCCGTAGGACTTCCGGCAGGATGCGGGCGCCCACGCTCTGATAGGTGCCCACGCGGAGGGTGCCGGCAGAGCCTTCGGACAGCGCGGCGAGGTCTGCGTGCGCCGCCTGGAGGCGCGCCAGGATGCCCTCGGTGTGGCGGAGGAGCAGCTGTCCGGCCTCGGTCAGCGAGACCGGCCGCGGCCCGCCGGGGCGTTCGACCAGGCGGACGTCCACGATTCGCTCGAGCGTCGCGATCTGCTGGCTGATCGCAGACTGCGTGTAGCCGAGCTTGGTCGCAGCGCGACCGAAGGATCCCTCGTTGGCAACCGCTTCGAGCGCCGCCAGGTGCCTGAGCTCGACGCCCAGCCATCCATCATGTCCAGTAATGGAGTTCAACGAATACCCGATTTGAGCTTATCGACTTGCTGGACGATGATCAAGGTATGCAAGTCATTGCGTTGCTGTTCATCGTCTTGATTGGGCCGCTCGCCCTGCTGTACGGCGCGGACTCGCGGATCTACCGCGAGGACGATCGCCGCGGCTGGTGGCCCGGCGCGCCGCGGTAGGCCTGACCGCGGTTCTTCGGCCTCCCCGCAGGGGCGTGGCTCGGCTGCGCCCCTAGGCCGGATTCACGCCGACCGCCGTCGGCGAACCTGAGGGCCATGCTGCCCCAGCGCGGCGTAAGCAAGGGCCTGGAGGGACTCGTTCAGGTTGACCAGCTCGTGCGAGATCCGCGCGAGCCCGTCCTGGTTGTCGAGCCGTCGGTTCAGCGCGTGGACCTCGTCGCAGAGCCGGTCGAGCCGCTCGAGGATCGCGTCGAGCTGGCGGTCGTCGAGGTGGTTGCGGTCGATCGGCACACCCCGATCTTAGCCTTCTAAGACGAGCTGTTCGCCACCAGGCGGGCGAGGACGAGGACTCCCGCAGCGACGCCCATCGTGTCGATCAGCCAGTCAAGGGGCGACCCGTGCCGGCCGGAGACGAAGACCTGGTGGACCTCGTCCGTGACTGCGTACGCCGAGCCCGCGATGAGCGCAAGGGTCGTGCTGCGGAGAGCACGTACGAGCAGGACTCCGAGGACTGCGTACTCCGTGAGATGAGCGGCCTTGCGAAGCACAAGATCCCACGTGCCGAGCCCGGTCGACAGGTGTGGGATCGCCGAGAGGGCGAAGATGACGCCGGCCCAGAGAACGACCGGAGCCCACCGGGACAAGGTCGCTCGGGCCATTTGCGGCGCACCCTACCCGAGTGTTAACGTCCGCCCTCACACACGGCGAGCGGTAAGGGAAGTCCGGTGAGAAGCCGGCACGGTCCCGCCGCTGTAAGAGGAGACGCTCACCGCCGGCACGCCACTGGCCCTCGGGTTGGGAAGGCGGCGGAGAGGGAGCCTCGAGTCAGAAGACCCGTCGCCCGCCGCGCATCCGTTCCCCTCGAGGAAGGAGGAAACGTGCTTCGACGTACCCTTGTTTTCCTGGGAGTGCTCGCCGCCTCGGTGGCCGTCGCGGCGCCAGCGCTCGCAGTCCGCGTCCACGTGCGGGTGGAGGGGGTGGGCCAGACGATTTACGGCGCCCGCCAGCCGCTTCTCACCCCGGTTTCCGGGTCGTTTCGCACGCCCGGCCCCGGATCCGTGCAGGTGACACAGACCGGCCAGACACCGTTCGGCGCTCTCGAGCGTGCGAGCCGAATCGGGGAGTTCTACTACCACGCAGTCGAGTTCTCCTTCGGGCCGTTCGTCGACCGGATCGGCCGCTACCCGGCCTCCGGCTCGACCGGCTGGGTCTACAAGGTGAACCACATCTCGCCTCCGGTCGGGGCAAACGCCTACCGGCTGAAGGACGGCGACGAGGTGCTCTGGTACTTCGCCCGGTTCGGCGCGCAGGGCGGGCCGAAGACACTCGATCTCGTGCGGAGGCCGGCGGGGTGCTTCCGCGCCCTGCTCCGGGACGACAACGGGAACAAGACCAGGGCCTCCGACGTCGTCTTCGTGCAGGACGGCCGGCGCATCAGTTCCGCCTCGGGCGAGCGCTGCCCGAGCGGGCGGTGGCGCGGCCTTCGGGCGACCAAGGCCGGAGCGATCCGGTCCGAGGTCGTCGGCCCCCGGAGCTCGTAGCACCCGGTGCAGAGGCGTGTCCTCGCCCTCGTCGCACTCCTCCTCGCTCTCGCCGGTTGCGGCGGGGGCGGGGGGGCGAGCAGCGGCGCGACGGCCTCGCTCTGGGTCACCCGAGACGGGGGAGCCAGGGTCATGCTGAACACGAGCGTCCAGGCAGGCACGAGCGTCCTCCAGGCTCTCGACCGCAAGGCGGACATCGAGACGCGGTACGGCGGTCGCTTCGTCCAGTCGATCGACGGCGTCGAGGGGGATCTCGGCAAGCGGCGGGACTGGTTCTTCTTCGTAAACGGCATCGAGCCCGGGCTCGGGGCGGCCGAGGTAAAGCTCCGTCCGGGCGACGTCGCCTGGTGGGATCACCGGAGCTGGGCCGCGCGCATGGCCGAGCCGGTGGTCGTGGGAGCGTTCCCGGAGCCGTTCGTGCATGGCTGGCAGGGCCGACGCCGTCCGGTCGAGCTGCGCCTTCCGGCGGGGCTCGCGGAGGATGCACCGGCTCTCCGCCTCCTGCTCGGCGGGCCCGGGGGGTCGGGTGAGCCGAATGTGTTCGAGGTCGTGATCGACGAGGCGGCCGATGGGGCGACACTGGTTGCACGCCGTGGAGCCGCCGACGGATCGCCCGTGTCCTTCACACTCACCGGCACAGAGCGGGCGACCGGCGGCGCGCTCGACGCGCTACTTCGCGACCCAACGATCGTCCGCTACCGGTACACGGCACGCTTCGACGACGGCGGCGAGGTCGTTCGATGAAGCTCGCGCCCGTCCCCGCGACCCTTCTCTTTGCTTCGGCCGGCGTCGCAGGCCTGCTCGCGTCGCACCTCATACCGCTGGCGGCGCTCACCCTCATCCTCCTCGGTGTCTGTCTCCGTGCACCGGCGCGCCGGCGGCGGCCCTACCTCTATGGAGCCGTGGCGACCGGGCTCGGCATCTTCGTCTTCTCGCCGTTCCTCGCCGTTGAGGGCTACAACGTCCTCTGGCAGGGCGGTCCGACCTTGCCCGTGCTCGGACAGCTCGGGATCACCACAGAGGAGCTTCGAACGGCCGCCCTGAACGGGCTCCGGCTCTCCACGCTCGGGCTCGCCTTCTCGGCCTACGCCCTGCTCGTCGACCACGACCGCCTCGTTGCGGCCGCGGGCTTCGCCCCCCGCTCCGCCTTTGCGGTCGCCCTTGCGACGCGGCTCGTCCCTTCGCTCGAGCGTGACGCGGCCGGACTGTCCGACGCGGTCCGGGGGCGAGGCATCAGGGTGTCTGGCGCCAGCGGGCACGCAAAGCTCCTCTCGCCGCTCGTCGCCGGCTCGCTCGAACGGGCCGTCAACCTCGCGGAGGCCATGGAGGCTCGCGGCTTCGGGAGACAGACCCGAACCCATGCGCCCGGGGTGCCCTGGACGTCCGTCGACCGTGTCGCACTCGTGGGCGGCGTGTTCCTCGTGGTCGCAGGAGCTCTCTGGCTGTGATTGCTCGCGTCGAGCACCTGACCTTCTCCTATCCCGCTGGCGGCCCGCCGGCACTCTCCGATGTGTCGCTCGAGCTCGGAGCCGGCGAGGTGGTCGCGCTCCTCGGGCCGTCGGGATCGGGAAAATCGACCCTGCTCAGGGCTCTCGCTGGGCTGGTGCCCCACTTCCACGGCGGCCGCTTCGCCGGGCGGGTCTCGGTTGCGGGCCTCGACACGCGGACGACCCGGCCCGCCGAGCTGGCCGGCCGGGTGGCGACGGTCTTTCAGGATCCCGAGGACCAGGTCGTGATGGCGCGGGTCGCGAACGAGGTCGCATTCGGCCTCGAGAACCTCGGTACTGCGCCCGCCGAGATCTGGTCCCGGGTGGACGAGGCACTCACAGCCGTCGACGCGCTCCACCTGCGTGATCGCCTCACCTTCGAGCTCTCGGGCGGTGAGCTCCAGCGCATCTGCCTGGCATCGGCTCTCGCCCTGCGCCCGGAGCTCATCCTCCTGGACGAGCCGACCTCGCAGCTGGACCCGGACGGAGCCGAGCGCTTCCTCGCCGCCGCGGAGGGACTGGGCAGCGCTGTCGTCCTCTCGGAGCAGCGCATCGATCGCGCGCTTTCGCTCGCGACGCGCGTGCTCTTCATGGAGGGCGGACGCCTCCTCCTGGACGCCCCCCGCGACGAGGCCGGCGACTGGCTCGCGGCCCAGCGCCCGCGCTACGCGCCGGGCGCAGCCGAGGGCTCTCCAGCCTCGCGGCCGACCGAGAGCCTTCCGGTCCTGGGCATTTCGGGCGTCTCCTACGCCTACAGCCCGGGTGTTCTCGTTCTGGACGAGGTGGGCCTCGAGGTTCGCCGCGGCGAGGTGGTGGTTCTCGAGGGCCCGAACGGATCCGGGAAGACAACTCTCGCGAAGATCATCGCCGGACTCCTCGAGCCGGACTCGGGCCGGATCGAGCGAACCGGCCGGGTCGGACTGCTCCTTCAGGACCCTGGCCGCTACCTGGTCCGGGAATCGGTGCTGGAAGAGGCAGCGCTCGCAGTCCGCGGGGATCGAACGCGCGCGCGCGCGGCCCTCAGGCGCGTTGGTCTCGACGCGCTCGGCGAGAGGCATCCGAGAGACCTTTCGAGCGGCGAGCGCGAAAGGCTCGGGCTTGCCGCCGTCGCGGTGGCTGAGCCCGACCTCCTGATCCTCGACGAGCCAACGCGCGGCATCGACCCAGATCGGAAGGCCGCGATCGCTGCGTGGCTGGAGGATTACGTCTCGGGCGGGCGCGCTGTCCTGGTCGCCACGCACGACCGAAGCTTCCCGGCCCATCGTCGGGTGTCTCTGTCGAGGGAGGCCCTCGTTGCTTTCTAGGAGGCTTGCTTTCGTGGCCGCGGGAGGCGCGCTGGCCGCGGCCCTGTGGGCGGCGCTCGACCCGTCGCGAGGGGCGCTCGCCGTCCTGCTTGCCGGAGTCGCGCTCCTGGTCGCCGGGGCTGCGTGGCTCGAAGGCGGGCCGGCTTCCGTCAAGGATCTGACGCTCGTCGCCACGCTCGGAGGGCTCGCCGCCGCCGGTCGCGTCCTCTTCGCCCCGATCCCGAATGTGCAGCCCGTGACCGTCATCGTCGCCGCCGCCGGAGTAGCGCTTGGCCCACGCCGCGGCTTCGCGGTCGGCGCGCTGGCGGCGCTCGCGTCGAACTTCTTCCTCGGCCAGGGGCCGCACACGCCCTGGCAGATGCTCGCCTGGGGCGGTTGCGGCGCGGCCGCAGGCCTGGCACGCCGTGCACTCGAGCGCCGGCTGGCATTCGTCGCCTTCTGTTTCGCGCTCGGCTTCGCCTACGGAGCTCTCATGGACGTGTGGCACTGGTACGGCTTCCTGCCGCACAACGCTGCTTCCCTGGTGGTCGTGCTCGGTGCCGGCATTGCATTCAACGCGGCACACGCGATCGGGAACGTGGTCATCGCTGCTGTTGCCGGACCGGAGCTCCGCCGTGTGCTCGAGCGCTATGAACGACGGCTGAAAACAGAGATCATCTGGGCATGAGGCTCTGCGCCTGCATTTTCGCCATGCTCGCTATGGCCTCCCCGGCCGCGGCCGGCGCCCTCGATGAGGCCTCGCGCTACCTCGTCGGGCAACGCGCGCCGAGCGGTGGCTTCGCCGAGCCGGGTGGGTCGGTCGACCCGGGCGTGACCGGCTGGGCCATCCTCGGCCTGGTCGCGGCCGACCACTGCCCGACGCGCTCGGGCGAGTACCTGCGCGGCAAGTCCTATCCGACTGCCACCGACCTGGAGCTCAGGATCCTCGCCCTCGACGCGCTACGGGCACGCTGCACATTCGACATAAACCTGAGCGGCCAGGTCGGCCAGCTGGTCGACCTTCGCAAGCCGAGCGGGCGGATCGGACGGAACGTGAACTCGACGATCTGGGGCGTGCTCGCTCTGCGGGCTGTCGGCCGACGGGCCGCTGACAAGACGATCTCGTACCTGCGCGCGCAGCAAAAGCCCGGCGGCGGCTGGCCATGGTACCCGGGCGGAAAGGCAGACTCGAACGACACCGCGGCCGCGATCCAGGCGCTCCGTGCGGCGGGGGTCTCCGAGGATGCTCGATCGATCCGGCGCGGGCTCGCCTATCTTCGCCGTCACCAGAACGACAACGGCGGCTTCGAGCTGAACACGGGCCGCGGGTCGGACACACAGTCGACCGCGTGGGCGATACAGGCCTTCATCTCGGCGAAGCGACTCCCCGGGCGTGCGGCCTTTCGCTACCTCCGCAGCATGCAGCGGGCGAACGGAAGCTTCCGTTACAGCCGCCAGTACGTGACGACGCCGGTGTGGGTGACCTCACAGGCGCTGGCTGCCCTGGCCCGCGAGCCGTTTCCGCTCGGCTAGAAGCTCGTAGGGCAGACTGACCGCGTGGATGCGGCGCCGACAGCGGTCGTCCTGACGGTCGGGAACGAGATCGTGTCGGGCGACGTCGAGAACACGAACGCGTCCTGGCTCTCCCGGCGACTCGCCGCCATCGGCCTCGAGGTGACCCTGCTCGCGGCCGTCCGCGACGACATCGACGAGATCGCGGTCTTCCTACGTGCCGAGAGCTCGCGGGCCGGGTACGTCTTCGTGACGGGAGGTCTCGGCGGGACGCCGGACGACATCACCCGGGAGGCCGTCGCCGCAGCCTTCGGAGTCCCGTGCGAGGAGATCGATTGGCTGGCCGGCGATTTGCGGAGTCGCTTCGAGGCCAGAGGCCTCGGCGACTACGCAGCACGCTGGGCATGCCTTCCCGTTGGTGGGGAGCCGATTCCGAACCCGCTCGGCGGCGCCCCGGGGTTCGTGCTCGGAAACGTCTACGTCTTCCCAGGGCTTCCCAGCGAGATGAAGGCGATGTTCGACGAAATCGCTCGGCGCTTTCAGGGCCGGCCGGTGGCCGCGTGGCGCTGCCGATATCGGACCGGCGAAGGACAGATCGTCGGTGTCCTCGAGGAAGCCACGCGACTTCATCCCACAGTTGATGTGGGCAGCTATCCTCGCTTCCTCGAGGACGGGCCCGAGGTCGAGGTTGTGCTCAAATCGACCGACGAAGTCGCGCTCGCCGACGCTGCGCGCTGGCTCGCAGAGGCACTCGGCCGACAGCAGGTCAGGCCGCTCGACTAGCCCGCCGCCGCGTTAGGGTCGGTAGCGCAAGAAGGTGAACGGGCTATCGTGGGAGCGTGGCCGTCGCCTCGCCGGAGCAGTACCTCGCCGAGCTAAATCCCGCGCAGCGGGACGCCGTCTTGACGACCGAGGGACCGGTGCTCGTGGTGGCCGGCGCGGGCTCCGGGAAGACCCGGGTGCTCACCTACCGCATCGTCCATCTCCTGAAGACGGCAGGTGCGAAGCCAAACGAGATTCTCGCGATCACGTTCACGAACAAGGCCGCAGGCGAAATGAAGCGGCGGCTCGAAGGGATGGTCGGCGGCGTTGCGCGGACGATGTGGGTGATGACCTTCCACGCCGCCTGCGGGCGGATTCTCCGCCGCGAGGCGCCGCGCCTGGGCTACAAGTCGAACTTCACGATCTACGACCAGGCCGACCAGATCCGGGTCGTGAAGCAGTGCCTGGAGGAGCTCGACCGCGATCCGAAGCGGTTCGTCCCACGCGGTATCCACGCGCAGATCTCGAACGCCAAGAACACGCTCGTCGACGCCGAGGAGTACCGAGCCCGGGTCGCGTCGTTCTACGACCAGACCGTGGCCGATGTCTACGACCTCTACCAGCGGCGTCTCTTCGCTTCGAACGCGCTCGACTTCGACGACATGGTCATGCTCACGGTCCAGGTGCTGGAGCGGTTTCCGGAGGCCCGTGCGCGCTGGCAGAAAGCGTTCCGCTACGTGCTCGTGGACGAGTACCAGGATACGAACCACGCGCAATACCGCCTCCTCCAGCTCGTGGCCGGCGAGCACCGTAACGTGTGCGCCGTCGGCGATCCGGACCAGTCGATCTATGCGTTCCGCGGCGCCGACATCCGGAACATCCTCGAGTTCGAGAAGGACTTCGGCGAGGTCAAAGTGATTCCGCTCGAGCAGAACTACCGCTCCACGAACTCGATTCTCGAGGCGGCGAACGCGGTCATTTCCCACAACCGCGAGCGCAAGCCGAAGAACCTCTGGAGCGAGCTCGGCGAGGGGGAACCGGTGCGCGTCCTCGAGGTCGAGGACGAGCACGCGGAGGCTCGCTTCCTGGCCTCGGAGATCACGTCGCTCGTCGACCAGGGCTACGCGAGCTCCGAGATCGCGATCTTCTACCGGACGAACGCGCAGTCGCGGGTGATCGAGGAATCGCTCGGAACGACGCGGATCCCGTACCAGGTGATCGGCGGGCCCCGCTTCTACGAACGAGCCGAGATCAAGGACGCCGTCGCCTACCTCCAGGTGATCGACAATCCCGCCGACGCGGTCTCGCTCTCGCGGATCGCCAACCGGCCGAGGCGCGGGATCGGGGACACGACGATCGCCCGGCTCGCCACGTTCGCAGACGCCCAGAACATCCCGCTCTGGGAGGCGCTCGGCCGCGCCGACGAGGCGGGCGTCGGGACCGCGCCTCAGAAGGCGGTGACAAAGCTTCGCCTGCTGCTCGAGTCTCTCATGTCCTCTTCCCAGGAGCTCACCGTCCCGGGGCTCGTCGAGGCGGTGTACGACCGGAGCGGATACGTGGAGTCGCTCGAGGCTGAGCGCACCGTCGAGTCGCAGGGTCGGCTCGAGAACCTCATGGAGCTCGTCGGCGTCGCGCGGGAGTACCAGCAGGCGGCCGACGATCCGATCCTCTCCGAGTTCCTCCAGCAGATCTCCCTCTACTCCGACCAGGATGATCTCGAGGAGGAGGGCGGGAAAGTGACACTGATGACCCTCCACAATGCGAAGGGCCTCGAGTTCCGCGCCGTCTTCCTGGTCGGGATGGAGGAGGGAGTGTTCCCGCACGCCCGTTCCCTTGAGGAGCAGGGGCTCGAGGAAGAGCGGCGGCTCTGCTACGTGGGGCTGACGCGGGCGCAGGAGCGCCTCGTCCTCCTGCACGCTTCCGCTCGCTCCCTGTGGGGCTCACGGAACTACAACCTGCCGAGCCGCTTCCTCGACGAGCTGCCGGCAGACCAGGTCGAGCGGGAGCGGCTGCGACCGACGTCCTGGTCGTCCTACGGGGTGCCGGCGCAGTCCGTTGCGCCGACGCGAGAGGTGCCCGAGCTCTCGACAGGCGACACGGTGCGCCATTCGACGCTCGGCGAGGGTGTGGTGACGCGGATCGAGCGAGACGGCACGGTGACCGTGCGCTTCGCAGAGGACGGCGCCGAGCGTCGCCTCATGCTCGACTACGCTCCGCTGGAGCGGTTGGCGTGATTTTTCCCCGCTAGTCGCGTTATTCCGCTACTCTGGCCCGCTTGCCCTCTCGCTTCGTCGCGGCCCTCGCGGCTGCGTCTCTCCTCCTAATCCCGTCCGCTTTCGCCCAGCCCGCCGACTCCGGCGGGGAGGGATTGGGCATGACTGCCTACGCACGTGAGGCCCCGGGCCCGTTCGCGTTGCCGCTTCGGGGCCGGCTCGAGTCGGGGTTCGGTTACCGCTGGGGACGCCTGCATGCGGGGGTCGACATCTCCGTGCTCGATACCGATCGAGTCCGCGCGGCCCTCGCGGGCACAGTCGTGAAAATCGGCTACCAGGATCGTTACGCGGGCTACGGCAACATCGTCCTGCTGCGACACGGCAACGGAGTCGCGACGCTGTATGCCCACCTGGCACGCGTAGGCGTCAAGGTCGGCGAGCGGGTCGACCGGCGCGAGCTCCTGGGAAGAGCAGGGTGCACCGGCTCCTGTACCGGCCAGCACCTCCACTTCGAAGTGCGGATCCTGGGCAAGCCGGTAGACCCGATGCCGTACCTGAAGCACGTCGCCGGCTCGCTAAGATAGCCGCGCCAGGGCGGTTAGCTCAGTTGGGAGAGCACCAGCTCGACAAGCTGGGGGTCACTGGTTCGAGCCCAGTACCGCCCACCTCATCAAAGAGCCGAAAGTCCTGCTAATCAGCGGGTCTTGGCTCTTTCTCGTTGGCGCTCGTTTTCCGCTTTAGAACGCTGAAATCCGACCGTTTCGTTGTAAGACTTCCCCACAGACTTCCCCACACGGCCGGTCGCGAAAGCCGGTTCAGCTCGCGCAGGTCATGAGTGCAGAATCACGGAAGCGCCCAAACTAGGATGACGTGCCGTGGGCGCGTATGACGACTACGAGCGTTCTGAAGGCTTGTACCTCCAAGCGCGACGGTGCTGACCGGGCAAAGCTCGCATCCGCCGCGAAGGCGGTCAGCAAGGTTGCGGGGGAGTGGGAGAGGGTTTGCCTACCGCGAGTTCTTCACCGCGCGCAACGCCCAGGACGAGACAGCGCGGGAGGTCGTACAGAAGGAGATCGAGGCAGAGAAGGCCGAACTCCTTCGGCTGATATCGCCACGGCCCCACGCGCGCGATCAGCCGCTCGCGCCTCGGTAGATCGTGGGGCCGGAACCGCTGCCGATGCCGAGCAAGGCCTCAGTCGAGCTGCGCGATACGCCTGTGCGTGCTCGCCCGCTCCATGTACGCGTCGACCAGGGCGACGGCCTCCTCCTCATTCCCGGGCATCAGGTGACCGTATACCGCAATGAGGAGGCTCGCGAAGGTGTGGCGGCACTCGTGGAGTCCGATCGGATTGAGGTTGCTTCGGCGCCACGCGGTCAACGCATGCTTCCGGACTGCCGTGGGCGTAAACGGGCGCGCGACGGCCGAGCCGAAGACGAGGCCATCGCCGCGGCGTGTGACGAGCTTGTGCTCAACGAGCAGGTCTCGGAGCGCGGCGACGATTGGGACGTTACGTCGGCCAGCGCGGCTCTTCGGCTCACCGGTCTCTCCGTGGCTCGTCATGCTGCGCTCGACACGTATCAGACCGCCGGCAAGGTCGACGTTCGTCCAGAGGAGCGCGCGGAGCTCGCCGCGGCGCAGACCAGCGTAGAACGCGCAGCCCCACAACGCGCGATCCTCGGGGCGCAGCGCCGCGATGAGCGCCGCGGCTTCGGTCGGCGAGGCGATGCGTTCGCGGCGGCCGCGAGTAGCCGGAAGCCGAAGTCGTTCGCACGGGTTGACGGCCAAGTCGCCGTCCTCGATCGCGCGCCGGTAGATCACCTGGAGCGGCTTGAGCGCGTTGCGGATCGTGCTCGGGTCGGCGCCGGCCGCGAGCAGGTCGTCGGCAAGGCGCTGGACGTCGCGCCGCTGGATCTTCGATAGCTTCGCGCCGCTGAGCGTGGGGAGGACGTGGAGCCGCAACGAGCGTTCGTACTCGCGCACAACCGAGGGCTTGTAGCGCTCGCCGCTCTTCGTTCGGATTGCGCCGCTCGCGATTTCGTCGACGAAGGCTTCCGCGGCCTCGAGGAGCGTCTGGGACGTTCCGGTGAGGCGGACGCCCTTCGCTGCCTGCGTCTGAGCCCCAGCGCGCCAGCGGCGGGCTTCGCCGAGTGTGCTGAACGTCTTCGAGACCTTGCGCTTGCTGATGGCGTCATAGGCCGCGACGCGGTAGCCGGGATTGCAGTTGCAGCGCTTGCCGCTTCGCGACGCACACGAGCGGGCGTGACGGACTTCGATTCCCTCGGCCATCAGGTGCTCCGTGCGACGGTAGCGCGAGCCGCGGCGCGGTCCAACCAGCGCTCGAGTTCCGCGAGTGCGACGAGGATGCGGCGGCCGCGGCGGACAACGCGGAGATCGTCGATGACGTGCTCGTCGAAGTAGTCCCGGCTGACGCCCAGCACCGCCGCTGCCTCGTCCGGGCTGAGCGCGAGTCGCGGGCCGAGCCTCGCAGGAGCGGACGGGCCGTTTCTACGCTGGCGCGGTCTCTCGGGCGACTCGATCGGAACGACCTCGAGCTCCAGCTGCTGCGGCGCCACGCGCGGCACTTCGCAATTGTAGCAGATTTGTCACTGACGGAGATTTAGCCACGAGGGCTAAGATTGGATCGATCATGACGAGCGGCATGGTGATCAGGGAAGCACGGCTTCGCGCCGGACTTTCGCAGGGCGAGCTCTCGGAGCGCAGCGGCAAGGACAGAGCGCAGATCGCCCGCTGGGAGGGAGACGTCGTCCAGCCGAGCTTCGAGACGCTACGTGTCCTCGTCCGCGCCTGCGCCTTCGACCTCGAGCTGGCACTCGTGCCCTACGAGGCCGACGACCGAGAGAACGCACGGCTTCAGAAGAGCCTCATGCGCTCGCCGCAAGAGCGCATGCAAGCGATGCTGAAGGCGCGCAACCGCTGATGGCAAGAGCTAGGGGGGACATCTTCGACCCGATTGCAGTCATCCGGGCGTTCGAGCGGCGCCGGGTCACGTACATCGTGGTCGGCACGCTCGGCCGCGTGATCCAAGGCAGCGACGAGGTGACTGGCGGTATCGATATCGTGCCGTCGACCCGGGAGGAGAACGTGCGCCGGCTTGCGCTCGCGCTCGATGACCTCAACGCTCGCCGTCGCGACGGAAAGCAGCTCGCCGTTGACGAGAACCTGGCGAGCGAGCCGACGCTTGAACTCGACACCGACGCCGGCGAGGTGAAGATCGTTCCGACACCGGCCGGCACGCGTGGCTACGACGACCTCCGCCGGGCCGCAACTCGTGAGCCGCTCGGCGCCGGCCTGCGCCCTTCCGTCGCGTCCCTCGGCGACCACGCGCGCATGCTGGCCGCTCTTGGGCGCGAGCAAGACCTCGCTCGCCTTCGCACGCTCCGTCGCGTGATCGAGCTCGAGCGTGAGCTTGGCCTCGGCCTCGAGCTGTAGCCCTTCCGGCGCCGGCACCGATGCCTCCTTGGCGGTCTCGAGCTCACCTCGATAGCCAGCGACACACACAGATGCATCCTTATGCTGAAAGGGCGTTGGACGCGCCCCCGGGCTGGCCGTCCAGCGGTCGATCGGCACGATTCGAATCGGTAGCGCGGGATCGTTCCGATCGACTCGGTCGAGTGGGGTCGAGCGCGCAAGCATCGAAGGATGCATCTGCGTCTCGCTTGCTATCCCGGTTAGGAGCCTCATGCCGCGGGCATGTTTGCCGGATATCCTCAAGTGGATAAAGTCCACGTACTCGACAAAGGCCACATAGAGAGCTATGGTTCCAGAGGCGATGACTACTAAAGAGTTGTTGAACGTTCGCGACACCGCTCGAATGCTGGGCGTGCACGAGAACACCGTCCGCAACTGGGAAGCGCGCGGGCTGCTCCGTGCCGTCCACCTCCCTGGCAGCGGCTACCGCCGCTTCGCTCCGGACGACGTCGAGCGCCTTCGCGCGGAGATGTTCGAGCAGTTCGCGCCCGCGACCGAGGGTCCCGTCGTGAACGCGGGCCGCAAGCGCAGCGGCCGGCTCGCCTTCGGCGACGCGACCGAGTAGCGGCGGCAGACCCGACCGGGGGCCCCGATAGGCTGGCGCGCCGATGTCGCCGAGACCCGAACGGCCCTCCGATGTCGACTACTACGAGCGCCACCGCGTCGAGCTGTTCAGCCAGGGCGACCTGTTCCGCGATGTGCCGCTCGCGTATCCGCTGCCCGCCGACGAGCTCGTTGTCGACGGTGAAAGCGGGAGCCGCCGTTTCCTGAGCGGGCCGCTCGAATTCGGTCCAGCGATGCTCGTCACGCCCAGCTGCTCGCTTGGCGCGCAGGGGCCCGGGGAATATGCGCACCCGGTCCGGACGCTCGTGCCGGTGCTGCCGCTTGGCGAGCTCGTCGAGCGTGGCGTCGTCAAGGAGACCACCCTCGACGACCTGCGGCGGTTCGACCACCTAATCAACTACATCTACCTGCCGCCGCTTGACGTCGTCGAGCTCGAGTTTTCGATGCCGGAGAGCGTTGCGCTGCTGTACATGCCGGTCACGCTCCACCATGCGTTCCTCGAGGGCCAGCGCGTCACGCAACTCCAGTACCGGGGTGCCCAGCAGCTGCAGCGGAAGCTCGTGTGGTTCTTCTCCGGCTGGCTCGAAGATGATCTTGACGTCTTCGACCCGCCGATGGACTGACGAGCCCTGAGAGCGAGAGTCCGCTCGGCGGCCGACTACCATCTCTTTGTGGATCGCACGTACATCCTCGAGGAAATTCGGCGGACTGCCACGGCAAACGGCGGAACTCCCCTTGGCCGCGCCCGCTTCGCCGCGGAGACTGGAATACGTGAGGCCGACTGGAGCGGCCGCTACTGGGCTCGCTGGAGCGATGCAATCGCTGAGGCCGGCTTCCGGTCGAATCAGCTCCAGTCGCGCTATCCCGATGACGAAGTGCTCGGGGCCCTCGTCTCGGAGATTCGACGACTCGGGAAGATGCCGACGCGTCCGGAGCTACGGCTTCGGCGACGCGAGGACCGAACGTTTCCAAGTCCCGGTGTCTACGAGCGATTTGGCTCGAAGTCGGCGCTTGCCAAGCGAGTTGCTGAGTATTGCCGCGCTCGCGAAGATCACCAAGACGTGCTCGAGATGCGTTCGACCTCGTCGAGGAGGTCGACGACGCTTCTGCTGATGTGCCCATGGACCATTCCCGACCTACGGGGTTCGTCTACCTCCTGAAATCGGGTC
>JBBQXP010000065.1:0-17661 GCA_038209555.1 Gaiellales bacterium | reverse complement strand
GCGGCCGGCGAGGCCCGCACGCTCACGGGCGAGTCGGTCCCGATCAGGGGCACCCAGCCGGGCGACTGCCACTTCGCCTGGACCGTCCGCGTGCCGATCGGTGTCATCGGCGCGATCACGCCGTTCAACTTCCCGCTCAACCTCGTCGCCCACAAGCTGGCCCCGGCGCTCGCAGCCGGATGCGCAGTCGTCCTGAAGCCGGCCAGCCAGACGCCCGTGTCGGCGCTCCGGCTCGCGGCGCTCTGCGAGGAGGCCGGGCTTCCGTTCGGCTGGCTCAGCGTCCTCCCGGGCAAGGCCTCCGAGATCGGCGACGTGCTGGTCGAGGACGATCGCGTCCGCATGCTGACGTTCACCGGCTCGGCCGAGGTGGGCTGGGAGCTCCGGTCGCGTGCAGCGCGGAAGAAGGTGACGCTGGAGCTCGGTAACGCCTCGCCGGTCCTGGTCGAGCCCGACGCCGACCTCGAGCTTGCCGCCGCGAAGGTGGCGACGCACGCATTCTCGTTCGCGGGCCAGACCTGTGTCTCGATTCAGCGGGTGTACGTCCATCGCGAGGTGGTCGACGACTTCCTGGCTCGCCTTGTCCCGAAGGTCGAGGCGCTGTCCGTGGGCGATCCGGCCGCCGACGCAACCGACGTCGGGCCGGTTATCGACCGCGGGAACCGCGAGCGCATCCGCGAGTGGCTCGAGGAGGCGACATCCGGCGGCGCCGAAATCGTGACCGGCGGCGTCGAGGAGGAAGGGCTGCTCCGGCCGACCGTCCTCACCGGAGTCGCGCCCGAGATGAAGGTGTGCGCGCAGGAGATCTTCGGACCCGTGTGCTCCGTCATCCCCTACGAGTCGCTCGGGGAGGCGTTCGGGCTCGCGAACGGGACGGAGTACGGACTCCAGGCGGCGATCTTCACGCGCTCGATCGAGCCGGCTGTGAAGGCCTCGGGGGCGCTCGAGTTCGGCAGCGTGATGATCAACGAGGCCCCCGAGTGGCGCGCCGATCAGATGCCTTACGGGGGCACGAAGGCCTCCGGGAACACGAAGGAGGGTCCGGCCTACACGGTGCGCGAGATGACGGAGGAGCGGCTCATCGTCCTCGGCGGCGTGTGATGAGCAAGCACGTCCGGGCCGCCGTCCTCCGGGAGTTCGGCGAGCCGCTCGTCGTCGAGGAGCTCGAGCTCGATCCGCCCAAGGCCGGCGAGGTGCTCGTCCGGATGGCGGCGAGCGGCGTCTGCCACTCCGACCTCCACGTCGCCCAGGGGATTCATCCGACCGAGCTTCCGGTCGTGCTCGGCCACGAAGGCGCCGGTGTCGTCGAGGATGTGGGATCGGGCGTCGACGGACTGGAGCCCGGGGATCACGTCCTCCTGACGTGGCTCCCGTATTGCGGCCGTTGCCGTCAGTGTGTCCGCGGGCGCTTGAACCGCTGCGAGAACGTCGACTGGTACGACTCGACGATGGAGGACGGCACGTGCCGGTTCCACCGCGACGGCGAAGAGATCCACCACTACAACACGTCGTCGTTCGCCGAGCGGTCGGTCGTGCCCGCCCGCACCGCGATTCCGGTCGACCGCGACCTTCCGCTCACCGAGCTCGCGCTCATGGGCTGCGCGGTGATGACGGGCGTCGGCGCGGTGCTGAACACAGCCGGCGTACGGCCGGGCGACACGGTCGCGGTGGTCGGGTGCGGCGGCGTGGGGCTGAACGTCGTCCAGGGAGCCCGCATCGCGGGCGCGACCATGATCGTCGCCGTCGACGTGGTCGCCGGGAAGCTCGACCTGGCGCGCGAGCTCGGCGCGACGCACGTCGTCGACTCGAGCTCGGCCGATCCCGTCGAGGCAGTGAGAGAGCTGTCGAACGGCGGCGTCGACCACGCCTTCGAGGCGCTCGGCCGTCCGGACACGATCGAGACGGCGCTCCAGCTCACCGGCCGCGGCGGCCAGTCGGTCCTGATCGGCATGGCGCCGCCCGGCGCGAGCGTTCCCCTCGACGCGCTCACGACCACCTTGGAGGAGCGGTGCGTTCGCGGCTCCTGGTACGGCTCCTGCGTTCCGCTCCGCGACTTCCCGCTGCTGATCGACCTCTACCGTGACGGCCGCCTCCGGCTCGACCCGCTCATCGCCACCTGCACGCTCGACGACGTCAACGAGGCGTTCGGCCGCATGGAGCGCGGCGAGGCCGCACGCAGCGTCATCGTCTACTAAGAGTCGTAGCGAAGGCGAAGTGGCCGCCGCGCGGCGACCCGGGCAGCCGCCTGCGCGAAGGAACGCCCTCGCGTTACCGGCGCTTCCAGGTAGGGCCGCCCGGGCGCGGCGGCGAGGATGAGCACGAGCCGTGCCTCGTCGCCCCCGATCCCCAGCCCGAGCGCCGCCTGCCCGGCGGCTTCGCGCGCGAGGGCTGCAGCCTCGCCAGGCGCGTGCCGCACGGACAGCGGGACGCCCTCTTCCTCGAATCCCGCGGCGAGCGCCGACGCCGGAGCGCCGTCAGCGAGCAGAGCGACGACCGGGTCGGCGGTCACCGGTCTCCCGCCCCCACGAAGGCGAGCACGAGCCCGACGGCGACCGCGGCCCGGGGGCCGTGGCGGCCGAGGACGTCGCCTCGCGCGACGGCCAGGTCGAGGTCGGCCAGTTCCGCCGCGACGACGTCGACCACTTCCCCGTCCGAGGCCGACCCGCCCACGAGCGTCACGAGCTCGCCGGCCGGTACGCCCCCGACCGCCTCGATCGCGCGGCGGACGTTCCGCGCCAGGACGTCCCGCTTGGCCGCGCGCCGCAGCCCGCGCCACACCTCCGGCGCGAGCGGGGCGAGGAGGGGCACGAGCCCGCGCCCGTCGACGAGGCAGAGGTGTGCCAGCGCCTCCGGCGGTGCCGGCTCGCCCAGAAAGCTGCGGCTGCCGTCCTCGTGGTGGAGGACGAACGGCGTCTCGACGCGCGCCGAGCGGCGGCGCTTCGCCCGCTCCGCGAGAGCGGAGTCGCAGCCGAGAAGCCCGGCGCAGATCCGGGTTACGAGGTCCCCTGCCCCGGCGGTCGAGACCGCGCCCTCCGCACGGTGCAGGTCGACGGTTCCGCCGCCGAGGTCGAGGACGAACGGCGCACGTCCAGCCCCTGGCGTCGTCGAAGCGCCCAGCACGGCCGCGTCCGACTCGCGGGCGACGACGCGCGCGCCACCCGGGCAGAGCCGGCCGATCGCCTCGACGAGCCCACCGGTCTCCCCGCGCGCGAGGAGGGCGAGCGCGAGGGCCCGACGGCGCATGAGGCGGCGAGCGAAGCCGGGGTCGTCCGCCGGCACGGGGAGGGTGTGCCAGTAGACGTCCAGGAGCCCGTTCCTCTCACCTGCCGACCCGCGGATCGCGGCCACGGCGCCGGGCGGAGGGGGCGCGGCGTGCTCGTCGAGTGTCTCCTCGGCGCCGTCGGAGCCGACGAGGACGATCGACAGGTCGGTGGCGACGGATCCGGTCGTGTCGCGACTGGCGCTCCGCGGCACGCGGACGGCGAGCGCGGCGCGATGGCCGGCGAGCGCGCGAGCGGCGGTCCTTGCCGAGCGAGCCTCCTCGGGCCCGAAACCGAGGAGTACGCCGAGGCGGAGCGGGTCGGACAGCTCTTCGACGGAGGCTCCCGGCTCGGACACCTCGACGGCGGCGCGGGCGCCCAGCGGGAGCGACGCAGCGTCGGCCACTTCGTCCACGATCGGCAGGGAACGGTCGAACCGATTTCCGATCAAAACCGCGTCGTCGGCCTCGACGATGGCCGCGGTGATGTTCCAGCCGCCTGCGCGGGCCTCCCGCAGCCGTCCCGCCGCGTCGTCGTAGTCGACCCGCGCCACGATGACCGGCACAACCGGCTCGGCTCGAGGTGCACCGTCGAGCTCGTCGACCGCCAGGAGCGTCCCGGCGCCGACGCCGGTCCCGGAGGGCGTGTCGCTCGCCGGGCGTGCAATCGCGGTTTGCTCGAGCACGAGCTCCTCCAACCGTCCGAGCTCGACGAGGCCGGTCTCGACGGGATGGAGCTCGGCCAGCAGCGCCACGTGGGCCCGTTCGCCGACGCGCCGCTCCGCGGCTGCGAGGAGCTCGGCGACGCCCTCCGCGCAGGCCTCCGATCCCTTGGCGCCGGTCGTCGGGCGCCGCGCGACGAAGAGCCATTCTGGCTCGCGGCCCGGCTCCGTTCGGGCGACGGCGATCTCGGTCGTCGAGTTGCCGACGTCTACGCCGGCGACCAGCACCTAGTGCCTAGCGCGCGGCCAGTGCGGGCGTCTTTTCCCCCTGAGCCGCGCTGTCGGCGAGCGTGTCGACGAGCAGGTGCTCGACCGTGTCGCGCCACGCCGCTTCGTCCAGAACTCGCAGGAGCCCCCGCCGGCGCAGAAACCGGCGCTTCCCGAGGACGTCGAACGCACGGATCGCGCCCATGACCAGGTGGAAGTCCTCGTCCGGCACGTAGTCCTTGATCTCCGGCTTGGCGGCCGACGAGGATGCGAAAGTGCCCTCCGCGACCCCCTGCCAGTACGCCTGCTGGAAGACACACCCGGAGACGCCGCCCGTCGGCTTGACCCAGCAGCCGATGGTAAGCCCGTGTCCGCCCTCCTGGATCCCGCGGAGCGCAAGCTGGAGCAAGCTACGCCCCTGTTCGTGCGACGCGAGCGCGGCGAGCTGGCTGCGCGCGGTTCTCTCCTCGCGGGTCATTGGCTGCACCTCCTGGGAGATTGCTCGCAGCAATGCTACGCGATGAGCCCGCGCCGTACGTACGCAGCGCGAGCCTCACGGACCATCGCCGCGCACCGCTCGGCCCCGCGCTCGGCCAGCGTCCCGGCAAGCTCGTCGAGTTCGGCGCCCGTCGACCGGCCTGGCCGCAGCATCTCGTAGAAGCGCAGCAGCTCGTCGTCCGAAAACGCGACCAGCTCGGCGCCCCGGCGCAGGTTCTCGGCGAGCTGCGGATTGCCGCCACGTTCGGCGAAATCGGCCTGGAGGGCGAGCGTCTCCGGCGCGACGCGCATGTCGTCTGCGGTCACGTCGCCGGCGAGAACGGCCTCGAGCGTGAGCTCGGACAGGCGCTTCCCGCTCGCCGTGCGAACGGAGTCCCGCGGGCCAGCGGAGAGGGGATAGGTCAGCTTGGCCACGATGCCTCCAGCTCGACGGGCTCCGCCGCGCTCGAGAGCCGCCGCTCCATCGCGACGAGTTGCACGACGCGGGCGTGGTAGCGGGGTCCGAGCGGCTCGCTCGACTCGGGGAGGAGTAGCGGCTCGGGGGCTGCGCCTTTCGCGTAGCGGGCCGCGTTCCGACCCAGGGCGCGGTAGAGCTCCGGGGTCAGGCGCGGTGCGATCGAGAAGAGCTCGAGGTTCGCGAGCGGCGGGAGGTCGGCGCGGTGGATGAGGGCCGTCCCCTTCGCCTGGAGCCCAACCGAGACGCTGGAGCCCGACAGGCGTGCCGCCGTCGAGCCGATGTATCCGAGGTCGATCGAGCGCCGGATACGGACGAGACGCGAGGCGAGCCCCTCCTCCTCGATCCCGGCGAGAACCTGGCGGAGGACCTCGGCAACGGTCATGCCGTTGAGCGCCGTCCAGATCTCGACGCCGAACGCCGGCGAGAGGCCGACCACGATCTCGTCGGGCCGGACACGTGCTCGTGCGGGGCCGATCTCGGCCAGGTCGATGCACCCCTCGGCCAGCACCTGCTCGGCCGCGAGGTCGGCCGGTGCCCAGACCTGCCGTACGCGAGCCACCTCTTGCCGCCGCTCTGGCGAGAGACGGTAACCGGTCCCCGGTCCCGCATAGTCGTTCGGGTCGGTCAGCGAGGAGAGGACGTGCATCTGTTCGTCCAGGATCGCGGACGTCTGGAGGATGTCGCCGAGCAGCCGCTGGCGGATCATCTCGAGCACTCGCTCGGCTGCGACGTCGAAACCGCGCGCGGAGAGCGCGCGAACCACGTCGAGCGCCGTCAGCCCGCCCGCCATGATGCGCTCTGCTGCGATCCCGGGGAGATCGCCCGGCAGCGGTGGCACGTCCAGGCTTCCGTGCGCGCGGACGCACGCGTCCACATCTTCGTCCGTGAACTCCGCGAGGCCGAGCTCCTCGAAGACGGCGCGGCAAGCCTCGGCGCCGAGGCGGCGCAATGGCAGCAGCTCGTCGTCCGGGCGGAAGCGGAGGCCGCCCTCGAACCCCCAGTCGCGCTGGACGACCAGATAGTCGTCGAGGTCCTCGGCGTTCATGTTCGAGGGCCCGAATGCGTTGTCGTACGCCGGGATCGAGCCGAAGCCTGAGAAGAGGAAGTCCGACCCCGCGAGGAGGAGAGGGAAGGTGTGTGCGGTCCGGCGGATGTCGGAGGCTGACATGAGCGTGTCGTTGCCCGTGCACGACTCGAGGTCGTGGAGCATGACGCAGAGGTTCTCGGCGATCACCTCGCGCATCCCATCCGGCACGGAGGCGGTCACATTGACGCCGTCGATGCCCCCGTTCTGGACTCCCTGGGCACCGGCCGCCCGCGTGACCGCGATGCAGCGAGCCTCGAGGTAGAGCATCGACTTGCCCTCGCTCGCGCCCATGAGGACCTCCGCGCCCGAGCCGGAGGTGAAGCGCATCTTCAGGCCCCGCGAGGCGTAGCAGGACGCGAGAAACGCCTTCGACCAGGGCGTATCGTCGCCGTCGACGAAGACCTGCTCCGTCCCGTAGACGGAGACCGTCTCGGCGTACGTGGTGAGTGCCCGCATGCCGAGCTCGAGCTCGGTGCGCTCCTCGACGGAGCACTGGGTGAGCGCGCCCGCGGCGGCGACCTGGCCGCCGACGAGGAGCGCAAGCGCGTTCGACGGCGCGTCGCGGAACACGGGGACCGTTGTCTCGAGCTCCCTGAAGCCGTGGGCCACCGCCGCCGCCCCGTCAGCGGCGATCAAGAGCGGATGGTCGACGCGGTTCGTGACGTGCGCCTGGATCGACGGGGTCCGGCGGACGCGCATCTTCTGCATCGCCTGGAGGATCTCGACGGGTGTGAGAAGCGCGAGCGTCGCCGCGATCTTGGCGGGCGTCATGCCCGCGGTCAGCCGCGTGATCTCGGCGCGCGCCACCGCGGGGTCGACGACCATCCGCGCGAACTCGACCGTGTCGAGCGCCATCGCTTCCTCGGCGACGGCCAGGTCGAGCCCGTGGCGCGCGACGAACTCGTCGATCAGGTCGAATTCATCCTCCGGCTTCCCGTCGAGCTCGACCACGCGCCCGCTCTCAATCCGAAGCGTCGGCTCGGGGTCGAAGGGGCTCGAGAAGGCGACCAGGCCGAGCACCGGGTCCTCGGGCACGAGATTGTCGCGGCTGATCGGCCGGGTGGCGTAGAAGGAAGACCTGGCGGAGGTTTCGTCCTCAACGCGCATGGAGGAAGGCTAGACCTTCAAGGCGCTGATCGCGAGCACGGCTGCTTAGACCGCTAGGTGGAGTCTTTGGTTCTCCGGGTGAGGCTCCGGTCCAGCATGGTCCAGGACCGCCCTGCGCAGCAGTTCTTGCCCGCTAGCGTGACGTAGCGGTCGAGAAATTTGACCGTCGAGCGCAGGAGTCTCATCTCCGACACAGCGTACAGCGGGGGAACGGCATGGGCGCACTCGGCGCGGGATCCTGGAGCGCCGTAGCATCCTCGCCCGGTGCTGACGACACGGTTCACGACACTCCTCGGCTGCCCGCACCCGCTCCAGCTCGCGCCCATGGGACGGATAGGGGCGCCGCAGCTCGCTGCCGCGGTCACGAACGCGGGCGGTCTCGGCATGCTCCCGGGTGGGGAGGCTCGTGCGGCGCTCGAGCCGCTACTCGAGGAGGTCGTCGCCGGAACGCGTGGCCCCTTCGGCGTCAATTTCCTACTGCCGTTCCTCGACCCGGAAGCCGTCGAAGTCGCCGCGTCGAGCGCCCGCCTGGTCGAGTTCTTCTACGGGGATCCCGATTCCGACCTCGTGGGTCGAGTGCACGCCGCCGGTGCGCTGGCCGCGTGGCAGATCGGCTCGGTCGGTGAAGCGCATGCTGCGGTCGAGGCCGGCTGCGACGTCGTGGTCGCGCAGGGCACCGAGGCGGGCGGCCACGTGCGAGGCGAGCTTGCCCTGTTCCCGCTCCTCGAGCAGGTGCTCGGCACGGTCGGCGTGCCGGTCGTCGCCGCAGGGGGGATTGCGACCGGGCGAACCGTGGCGGCCGCCCTCGCCGCGGGCGCCGACGCCGTCCGGGTCGGCACGAGGTTCGCCGTAGCTCGCGAGTCCGCGGCGCACCCGGACTACGTCGAGGCGCTCCTCCGCGCGGTCGGCGAGGACACTGTGCTCACCGAGGCGTTCGGGCTCGACTGGCCGGGCGCCCCGCACCGAGTCCTCCGCTCCTGTCTGGAAGCCGCCGAGGCATCAGACGACGCCGTGGTTGCCGTGCGGGACGAGGGCGGCCTGGAAGTGCCGATAGAGCGGTGGGACTCGACCCCGCCCTCGACGAACGTGCGGGGCCGGGTCGGCGCGATGGCCCTCTACGCAGGGGAGGGGGTGGCGGCGGTGCAGCGGGTGCAGCCGGCGGCCGAGATCGTGCGCGAGCTCGTCGACGGAGCGGAGACGCTCCTCGCACGTCTCCCCTGACGCGCCTGCCCGAGCGGCGTAGGCTGCGCATACGAAAAAGGAGAGAGCCATGGAATCGGATGTATTCGTTGCAGCCGCCGTCCAGGCGTCACCGGTCTTCCTCGACCGGGACGCGACCGTCGAGAAGGGTGTCCGGCTGATCGAGGAGGCGGCCGGAAACGGCGCCAAGCTCGTCGCCTTCCCCGAGACGTGGATCCCGGGCTATCCCGGCTGGATCTTCGGCGCAGCCGGCTGGGACGACCCGCGCTCGAAACGGACGTTCGCGCGGCTCCATCGGAACGCGGTCGAGATCCCGAGCCCAGCGACGGACGTCCTCTGCGGCGCGGCGCGGGGGGCCGGCGCGCACGTCGTGGTCGGAATCCACGAGCGCGACACGGAGTTCTCAACCGGGACGATCTACAACTCCCTCCTCTTCATCTCCGACGAGGGCGAGATCCTCGGCGTCCACCGCAAGCTCGTCCCCACCCATGCGGAGCGCATCGTCTGGGGCCAGGGGGACGGTTCGACCCTCCACGTCTTCGACACGCCGCTTGGCAGGCTCGGCGGCCTGATCTGCTGGGAGCACTGGATGCCGCTCGCTCGCTTCGCCATGCACGCAAAAGGGGAGCAGATCCATGTCGCGGCCTGGCCCGAGGTGCCCGACGTCCACCACCTCGCGAGCCGGCACTACGCCTTCGAGGGCCGCTGCTACGTCCTGTGCGTGGGCTCGTACATGACCTCGGCGGACCTCCCCGACGACTTCGAGCTTGCAGAGGCGATGGGAGCGATGGGCGAGTTCGGCGGCGAGGCCACCGAGCTCCTCCCCGGCGGCTCGGGAATCATCGGGCCGGACGGGTCGTGGATCGCGAAGCCGGTCGAGGGCCGCGAGGAGATCATCTACGGCGAAATCGACCTCGCGCGGATCGCCGAGGAGCAGCAGGCGCTCGACGCGGCCGGGCACTACAACCGCCCTGACGTCTTCAGCCTCACCGTGGACGAGCGCCCCAGGCGGCAGGTGAGCTGGCTTCGCGAAGACGGGCACGCCGGCGTCGAAGCGCCGGCGGCCCGTGAGCGGGCCGAGGCGCTCTAGTCGTCCGGGAGCGTGCTGCTCGGGCTCGTTGTCAACCCGATCGCGGGCATGGGAGGGAGGTTCGCGCTCAAGGGCAGCGACGACCTGGAGCTCCTCGCCGCCGCCCGGGAGCGGGGTGCGAGTCCGGTCGCGCCGCAGCGAGCCGTCGAAGCGCTGCGCACGCTGGCGCCGGCCCGGGAGCGCCTCGAGCTCCTGGCCTATGCCGGCGAGATGGGGGAGGCCGAAGCACGCGCCGCGGGGCTCGAGCCGGCGGTCATGGGGTCGACCGACGCCGTGACGACCAGGGCCGACACCCGCGCCGCCGTGTGCGCCATGGCCGAGCGCGGCGTCGACTTGCTCCTCTTCGCGGGCGGGGACGGCACCGCCGTCGACGTCCTCGAAGCGATCGGCGATCGGGTACCCGTGCTCGGCGTTCCCGCAGGGGTGAAGATGCACTCGGCCGTGTTCGCCGTCAACCCGAAGAGCGCCGGTGAGCTCGCCCTCCGCTTCGTCGACGGCGCCGTCCGCGGCTTCCGCGAGGCCGAGGTCATGGACGTCGACGAGGCGCTCCTGCGTGCGGGCTCGGTCTCCGCCCGCCTGCACGGCTACCTGACGGTGCCGGTGGAGCCCCGCCTCGTCCAGGGTGCGAAGACGAGGACACTCGCGGGCGAGCTGGCCGCCCAGGAGGGCATCGCGAACCATCTCGTCGACCACGTCCTCGGCGACCGGACGTGGTTCGTCGGGCCAGGCACGACCACGAGAGCCGTGCTCAACGCGCTCGGGCTCGAGAAGACGCTCCTCGGCGTCGACGTCATCCGGGACGGAAGGATGCTCGTTGCCGACGCGGACGAGCAGACGCTGCTCGAGGTTGCGACCGCCGGCGAGGCGGGCATCGTGGTCACACCGGTGGGCGGCCAGGGGTTCCTGTTCGGGCGGGGAAACCAGCAGCTCTCAGCGCCGGTCCTGGAGCGCGTGGGGCGGGACCGGATCGTGGTCATCGCAACGGAGGTCAAGATGGCGGCCCTGGGCGGGGCGCCCTTGCGCGTCGACACTGGGGACCCTGCGCTCGACGAGAGCCTCTCCGGCTACATGCGAGTGATCGTGGCCCACAATCGCGAGATCGTCTACCGGATCGCCCCGTAACCGACAGCCAGGAGGTCACTCACGTGAGCGACGCTGCCGTCCACCCCTACATCCCGAACTCGGTGCCGCGCATCCGGCAGGAGATGCTCGACGCGATCGGCGTCCAGAGCGTCGAGGAGCTCTACGGGGCGATCCCCGAGCGCCTGCGCGTGCCCGGCTCCCTCGATCTGCCCGAGCCGCTTCGCTCCGAGTACGCGTTGCGCCGCCACGTCGAGGGCGTTCTCGGCCGCAACGAGAACTGTGCCGAGACGCTCAACTTCCTCGGTGCGGGCTGCTGGCAGCACTATGTCCCCGCCGTCTGCGATGAGATCGCGAACCGGGGCGAGTTCCTTACCGCCTACTACGGCGAGACGTATGGCGACCACGGCAAGCTCCAGGCGCTGTTCGAGTTCGCGAGCATGCTCGGCGAGCTCGTCGAGCTCGACGCGGTCAGCATGCCGACGTACGACTGGGCTTCGGCGGCAGCGACCGCGATCTGCATGGCCGCCCGGATCACCGGGAGGTCGGCGGCGCTCGTACCCGGCTCGATGGGTGCGGAGCGGGGGTCGCTGATCGCCGGCTACTGCGAGCCGTGGGTCGAGTTCGAAACGATCCCGTTCGACCCGGCGACCGGCCTCCTCGACCTCGACCGGGTGCGCGAGACGCTCGGGAGCGAGACAGCGTGTGTCTACGTCGAGATGCCGAGCTACCTCGGGACGATCGAGACGCAGGTCGCGGAGGTGGCCGCCCTCGCCCACGACGCGGGCGCCCTCTGCGTCGTCGGCGTCGACCCGACGTCGCTCGGCATCCTCGACGCTCCGCCGCGCTACGGCGCCGACATCGTCTGCGGGGAGCTCCAGCCGCTCGGCATCCACATGCACTACGGCGGCGGCCTGGCGGGTTTCGTCGCCTCGTCCGATGAGGAGCGCTTCGTCTCCGAGTACCCCACGTTCCTGATCGGCCTCGGTCCGACGGTCGTCGAGGGCGAGTACGCGTTCGGAGAGGTCGTCTGGGAGCGCACGTCCTACGTGCAGCGGGGCGACTCGAAGGAGTACACGGGGACGACGCAGTTCCTGTGGGCGATCGCGGCCGGCGCCTACCTCGCACTCGTCGGCCCGCAGGGCCTCGCCGAGCTCGGCCAGGGCATCGTGGAGCGCTCGCACTACGCGGCGCAACGGCTCGCCGAGCTCCCCGGCGTTCGCGCCCCGGGGCTCGAGGGACCGTTCTTCAAGGAGTTCGTTGTCGATCTCGGCGAGACAGGCCGAACGGTGGAGGAGGTGAACCGCGCGCTCCGCGCGCGCGGGATCTTCGGCGGCAAGGATCTCTCCTCCGAGTACCCCGACCTCGGGCAGAGCGCCCTCTACTCCGTCACCGAGGTGCACACGAAGGCCGACATCGACCGCCTTGCCGACGAGCTCACGGACGTGCTGCGATGACGCTGCGGCCTTTCCACCAGGCGAGCTGGAACGAGCCGATTCTGCTCGAGCTCTCGAGCCCGGGCGAACGCGGGCTCATCGTTCCGGCGGTCGAGGACGAGCTCCGGGCGGCGGTCGGGGACCCGCTCGCGGGCCTCCCGGCCGGCCTCCGCCGGTCGGAGCCGCCGGGGCTCCCCGAGCTGAGCCAGCCGCAGGTGCTCCGCCACTACCTCAGGCTGTCGCAGGAGACGCTCGGGAACGACGTCGACATCCACCTCGGCCTCGGAACCTGCACGATGAAGTACAGCCCCAAGGTCAACGAGGAGCTCGTCCGGTCCGCGAACGTCGCCGACCTCCATCCGCTCCAGGACGACGTGACGGTTCAGGGGATGCTCGAGGTCCTCTACCGCTTCGAGCGCATGCTCTGCGAGATCTCGGGGATGAGCCGCTTCACGTTCCAGCCGGCCGGCGGCTCGCAGGGCGTCTACGCAAATGCGCGCATGATGCGCGCCTACCACGAGGCCCGCGGCGAGGGGCACCGGGACGAGATCGTCACCACGATCTTCTCCCATCCCTGCGACGGCGCCGGCCCCGCGACTGCCGGTTACAAGGTGATCACCGTCTACGCCGGGGACATGGGCTATCCCGAGCCCGAGGCGATCAAGGCCGCGCTCTCGGAGCGGACGGCGGGGCTCATGATCACGAATCCGGAGGACACAGGGCTCTTCAACCCGCACATCGAAGAGATCGTCGAGCTCGTCCACGACGCGGGCGGCCTCTGCCACTACGACCAGGCGAACGCCAACGGCATCCTCGGAGTCACGCGCGCGCGCGACGCCGGGTTCGATCTCTGCCAGTTCAACCTTCACAAGACCTTCTCGTCCCCGCATGCCTCGATGGGCTTGCCGTGCGGGGCAGCAGGGGTCACCGAAGAGCTGGCTCCCTACCTGCCGACTCCGACCGTCGAGTTCGACGGCTCGCGCTACTCCCTCGACTACGACCGGCCGCAGTCGGTGGGCAAGATCCGCGCTTTTCACGGCGTCCCGTCGGCCGTCGTCCGCTCGTTCGCCTGGGTGCTGAGCCTCGGCGCGGAGGGTCTTCGGCAGGTGGCCGAGACCGCGGTCCTGAACAACAACTACCTGGCGCACAAGCTCTCGGACGTGCGGGGGCTCGAGGTCTCCTTCGCGGACGAAAATCCGAGCCACCGGCTCGAGCAGATCCGGTACAGCCTCGCGAAGCTCCAGGAGGAGACGGGGGTCGGAACGCTCGACGTCGCGCGGCGGACCGCCGACTTCGGCGTCGCGAGCTACTTCCCGAGCCACGAGCCCTGGATCGTTCCGGAGCCGGTGACGCTCGAGCCGTCCGAGTCCTACTCGCGCGCAGATCTCGACACGTACGCCGAGATCATGGACGAGATCTCGCGCGAGGCGTACGAGGAGCCCGAGACGGTCCTCGAGGCGCCGCACCGGAGCACGATCCACCAGATGGATCCCGCCCCGCACGACGATCCCGAGCGCTGGGCGCTCACGTGGCGGGCCTATCGCCGCAAGTCCGGAGCAGGCGGGCCGACGGCGAGCGTCAAGCAGGAATGAGCTCTAAGATCGGCGCGGCCGCGATGGGCGAGCAGGAGCGGATCTACCGCCGTAGCCTCGAAGACCGGGAGGGCTTCTGGGCGGAAGCGGCGCGCGCTGTCGCTTGGGATCGCGAGCCTGAGCGGATTCTCGACGACTCGGAGCCGCCCTTCTACCGCTGGTTCGCCGGCGGCGAGCTGAACACGTGCCACAACGCGCTCGACCGGCACGTGGCGGGCGGGCGGGCCGACCAGCCGGCGCTCGTCTACGACAGCCCGGTCACCGGGACCGTCCAGACGTTTTCGTACGCGGAGCTTCTCGACCGGGTGGCGAGACTCGCCGGTGTGCTCGCGGCACTAGGCGTGGGGAAGGGCGACCGCGTCGTCGTCTACATGCCGATGGTCCCGGAGGCCGTGTTCGGCATGCTCGCGTGCGCACGGCTCGGGGCGATTCACTCGGTCGTGTTCGGCGGCTTTGCGGCGCACGAGCTCGCGGTCAGAATCGACGATGCGCGACCGAAGGTCGTCCTCTCAGCCTCGTGCGGGATCGAGGTCGACCGGGTGATCGAGTACAAGCCGCTGCTCGACCGGGCACTCGAGGAGGCGAGCCACCGGCCCGACCGTTGCCTGATCCTCCAGCGCGAGCAGGCGACCGCCGCGCTCCAGCCCGGACGGGATCTCGACTGGCTGGAGGCGATGGCCGGCGCGGCGCCGGTCGACTGTGTGCCGGTGGCGGCCACCGATCCGCTCTACATCCTCTACACGTCCGGAACGACCGGGATGCCGAAGGGGGTCGTGCGCGACAACGGTGGGCATGCGGTCGCGCTCCGCTGGAGCATGGAGGCGATCTACGACACGCATCCGGGCGAGGTGTTCTGGGCTGCGTCCGACCTGGGCTGGGCCGTCGGCCACTCGTACATCGTCTACGCACCGCTCCTGACCGGCTGCACGACGATCCTGTTCGAGGGGAAGCCGGTCGGCACGCCCGATCCAGGCGCCTACTGGCGCACCATCGCGCAGCACGGCGTCAAGGTCCTCTTCACGGCGCCGACCTCGTTCCGCGCGATCAAGAAGGAAGATCCGCAGGGCGCGTTCCATAAGGGCCACGATCTCTCCCGCTTCCGCTACCTGTTCCTGGCCGGCGAGCGGCTGGACCCGGATACGTACCAGTGGGCCTCGGAGCTCCTCGGCTGTCCCGTGATCGACCACTGGTGGCAGACCGAGAGCGGCTGGCCGATGGCGGCGAACTGCATGGGCATCGAGCCGCTGCCCGTGAAGCCCGGCTCACCGACGAAGCCCGTGCCCGGCTACGACGTCCAGATCCTCTCGGAGACCGGCGAGCCACGCGGCTCGAGCGAGGAAGGCGCCGTCGCGGTGCGGCTTCCGCTGCCGCCCGGAACGCTCGCCACCCTGTGGCAGGCGGACGACCGCTTCGTCGAGTCCTACATGACCGCCTTCCCCGGCTACTACACGACCGGGGACGGCGGCTACGTCGACGAGGACGGTTACCTGTTCGTGATGGGGCGCGTCGACGACGTCATCAACGTCGCCGGCCACCGCCTCTCGACCGGGGCCCTCGAGGAGGTCGTCGCGAGTCATGCCGACGTCGCCGAGTGCGCCGTCATCGGCGTTCCCGACGAGCTCAGGGGCCAGGTCCCGTTCGGGCTCGTCGTCCTGAAGGCGGGTGCCGAGCGGGACCCTGACGACGTCGGGGCCGAGCTCGTCGAGATGGTCCGAACCCGGGTCGGGGCGTTCGCGTGCTACCGCGAGACCCGGGTCGTGGAGCGTCTGCCCAAGACTCGTTCCGGGAAGATCCTGCGCGGGACGATGCGGGCCATCGCCGCCGGGCGTGAGTACGGAGTGCCGTCGACGATCGACGACCCGGCCGTCCTCGACGAGATCGAGCTGGTCGTCCGCGGCACGCAGCGGGCCTCTCTGTAGGCCGCGCGAACGCATGCTCGTGACCGTCCTGCTCGGCCTCACCGCGGCGGCTTGCTGGGGGATCCCGGACGTCTGGCTCGCGCAGGCGACGCGAAGCGTCGGGCCGTTCACGGTCGTCTTCGGCTCGGTCCTGATCGGCGTCGCCTTCATCGCTCCCGCGGCACTCTTCGTCGACACGCCTGACTGGACACTGCGGGGCGTCTTGCTGGCGGTGCTCGTCGGAGCTCTCACTGCCGCCGGCTACCAGGCGGGGTTCGTCGCCTTTCAGAAGGGGTCAGTTTCGATAGTCGCCCCGATCATCGCCTGCGAAGGCGGGGTCGCCGCTGCGATCGCGCTCGCCGCGGGCGAGCATCTGCGGAGGTCCATCCTCGCCCTCCTCGCCCTCGCGGTTGTCGGCGTCGTCCTGGCCGCGATGGGAGAGAGCGCGGGAGCGTCGGGGGCGCTCCCCGCCGCGCTGGCGGCGTGCATCTGGGGCGTGATTCTCTATCTCAGCGCGCCCGTCGCGGAAGACCTCGGCGTCTACTGGGGCCTCCTCTTGATCCGCCTGAGCGCTCTCGGGTGGATGCTTCCGATCGCCCTGCGATCGGGCGCCGCGCTTCGCTGGCGGGGCGATCCCTGGCGCGTCGCCGCCTGGGGGCTCGGCGACGCGATGGCGTACCTGGCCTACGTCGCGGCGGCCGACCGCGGCCCGCTGGCCGTCGCGAGTGTCCTCGCCGCGCAGTTCGCGACGGTCGCCGTGGTCGTCGCCACGGTCTTCTTCCGCGAGCGTCTTCGTGCCCGCCAGTGGGTCGGTGTAGCGCTCGTCATAGTCGCCATCACCGCGATCGCGGCCATCGCGGGATAGGAGCGCACGCCATTCCGAAGAGCACACGTGATCACGTCCCGCTCTCGCCCCGGCCGGATCTGCCCTTCAGCGAGCGGATCGCCTCGCTCGAGGCGGCGTTCTCCGGCCGGATCGGCTTCCACGCTTTCCGCCTCGAGGGCGGCGAGGAGGTCGGCCTGCGGGCGGACGAGCGGTTTCCGACCGCCTCGGTGATCAAGATCGGGCTCTGCTGCGCCGTGCTCGAGCTCGTCGCTCGGGGCGAGGCGGACCTGGCCGACACGCTGACGTTGCCGCCTGCGGGCGAGCGGGTCGCGGGGGGCGGGATCCTGAAGCAGCTGGAGGTCGAGGCGCTCTCGCTCCGCGACGCCGTCGAGCTCACGATCACGCTCTCGGACAACGTCGCCACGAATGCGCTCATCGAGCGTTGCGGCGCCGAGCACGTGAACCGCTACCTCGCGAGCCTCGGGCTCGTCGAGACCAGGATCCTCGGCCCGATCGACTTCACCCGGACGACGCACGACCTCGACGGCGGCATCGGCGTCTCGACGCCGCGCGAGCAGACCCAGCTGCTCACCGCCCTCGCTCGCGGCGACATTCTCGAGCCGAGCCTCTGCGAGTACTTCATCGCCGTGCTCGGGCGCCAGCACTACCAGGATCAGATCCCCCGCTGGCTCGGCTGGAATCCCTACGCGCAGTATCACGGCCGGGATCAGGTCCTGACGGTCGCCAACAAGACCGGTGAGCTCGACGGCATCCGTGCCGACGTCGGCCTCGTGCGTCACCGTGAGCGCGGCACGCTCGCAGTCGCTGTCTTCACGGACGGCGGCCAGGACCTGCGCGAGACAGTGGACGTCGAGGGCTCGCTCACGGTCGCCGAATGCTCGGCCGCGATCGCGGCCCGCCTGCTCGGCCTCGACACCTAATATCGTGGGTACATGGCGATGACGGCGACCCGACGGGAGAGACCATGAGCGTGGCGGTAGCGCGGTACGAGAACCTCATCGGCGGCGAGTGGGTGGGCGCCGAGGAGGGCGGTACGGAGCAGATCGTGAACCCGGCGACGGGCGAGACGATCGCCGAGGTGCCGCGGGGCACGGAGGCGGACGTCGAGCGCGCGGTCAAGGCGGCGAAGGACGCGCTTCCCGCATGGCTCGAGACGACGCCGGCCGAGCGCGCCGGCATGCTGC
>JBBQXP010000064.1:0-17723 GCA_038209555.1 Gaiellales bacterium | reverse complement strand
ACTCGACATCTACGCGACCCCGCGGGTCGAGCTCCCAGACGGCGCTGCCCTGCGCCCGACACGCTCCATGGCCGACTACGTCAACTCACCGCCCCTTCTCTTGACGAACCTCGCGGGAGCAGCGTGGCTCTCGAACCCCAGACGCTATGCCGGCCAGCCGGGCAAGAGGTTCATCAGCGTCATCCGCGTCAGAGTGGCTGGTACCGAAACGCCCGGCCCGCGGGCAAAGGAGCGCCTCGCCAAGGTCGCGGCCGCAATCCACGTTCAGACCGGTCTGCGCGTCGACGTTGTGAAAGGCGCCTCACCACGCCCAGTCGCGGTCGCCCTCCCCGAGGGACGTTTCGGGCGTCCAGCGGTACGCGTCCGAGAAGCGTGGTCGCAGAAGGGAGTGGCGGTCCGCTTCGCCCGAGCGGTCGACCTACAGGGTGTTGCCTTTCTCAGCGTCGCCTTCATTGCGGCGACGACCGCCGTCGGTCAGACAGCGTCGATGTCGGTCCGCCGTCGCCGGCGCGAGTTCGCCATGCTGCGCGCTCTCGGCTGGCCAGCGGGAGCAATCGCGCGAGCAGTTCTCAGCGAGATAGTCGTCCTCGCCCTCACCGTCGCCGCGCTCGTCGCCGTAGGGGCCCTCGCCGCGGTGCACTTCCTCTCGACGCCGGTGGCTTCGTGGGTGATCTTGACGGCCATTCCGCTGACTGCCGTCGTCGCGGTCGCGGCAGCGCTGCCTTCGATCGTCTCCTCGTCACGTGGCGCGGTCGTCCGCGTCATGGCGCGCTCGTCAAGACCACGAAGGAGCGCTCTACCGCGAACCTCTGTCGGCCTTGCCCTGCGCGACTTGCGCGGACCCTGGGCATTCGAGGCCGCCTTCGGGGTGCTCGCAATCGCCGCGGGCGCCTTCATGGTGGACAGCGTCGTCCTCGTCGGCGACCTGTTTTCAAGCCGCCTGGACGAGACCGCCCTCGGAACCTTCCTCGCCGGCGAGGTCCGACCATTCCACATCGCAATCGCCGTCCTTACAGCTCTCGTCGGCGCCCTGGCGGCCAGCCAGATGATCCTGTTCGGCTATCTCGAGCGCCGTCTCCAGCTCGCAGTCTTACGGGCCCAAGGCTGGACGAGGCCGACGATCCTCAGCTACATCGCCGCCCAGGGAGCCGCTCTGGCCCTGATCGCCGCTCTCGTCGCCGGCAGCGCGACATTCCTCGAAGGACACCTTCTGGGCCTTGACTGGTCGCAGCGGCTTCTCGCCGCGGCCGCGGGAACGGTCGTGTCGGTGGCGTGCGGCGCGCTAGCGGTCGCTGGCCCGGCGCTTCTCGCCTACCGCGGCAATCCGGCGACCATCCTTCGCGGCGAATGAGCAATCGTGCCCTCTCGTGCCACGACTCCCCTACGCGCGACACTGCGCGTAGCGCGGCGAATGCTCGAGGCGAGGAACCCATGAGCACACGCGCTGAGCTGGCTCACCGCGGGTGGCAGCGGAACCGTCTTGCCCTCATCCTCCCTATACACAAGAGAGTCGAAAGGTTGCGCCGTCGCGTCGACGCCGTACATCGACGTCAACAGAGACGTTGGCTGGCGCTCCCGCCCACCCTCATGCGTCGAAAGGACGAACGATGAAGTTTTCGGGATGTCTTGCCCTTGCCTGCGTCCTTGCGGCGCTCGGCAGCGCTGGCTGTCTTTCCGACGACGACTCGAGCAGCGGCAAGACGTCGTCAAATCGAACCACCTCTTCCCAATCGGCGACCGCGGGAGACCTGCTTCAGAACCTCGACGGTTTTCGCTTGGCGTTCGTCAGTAAGCAGCCGGAGGACAGCTACCCGCGAATCTACAGCGCCGAGGCTGACGGCACGGACTTGCGGCCCGTCGACAACCTCCGGGGTGACAAACAGACCCCTAACTGGTCACCCGACGGGCGGCGGATCGCCTTCCGCTGGAACCTCGGTGCCGAAACGAACACGCCGCTTGCGATTATCGATGCCGACGGCTCCAACTTCGTCAATCTGACCAAGGTAACCGGTCTCAACGGATGGGCGCCGTCATGGTCGCCGGACGGAAACCGGCTCGTGACGGCAGCCGGATCGAAGGTCGGTGCCCCGCCGAGCCTCTACGTGATGAACACGGATGGATCGAATGTGCGACGGATCACCGAGGCCGGTCGAGAGGCGCAATATGCCCAGTGGTCGCCCAATGGCGAATGGATCGCATTCACGTTCGTCGTCGACGGCGGTTTCGACATTTACAAGGTTCGGCCAGACGGGTCCGATCTCACCGCGTTGACTGATGATGGGCCCAGCGGAACGAACAACTGGCCGATCTGGTCGCCGGATAGCAAGCAGATCGGCTACGGGCGCGAAGGGGTGCTCTGGGCGATGAATGCCGACGGCTCGAGCAAGCAACTGGTTACCGATGTCGGAGGTGTGCCGGCTGCTTGGACGCCGGGTCCTTACTTGACATTCGGCTGTCCGGGTGACGGCGAGGTCGTCACTCTTTGTGTGATTCGAGCTGACGGGTCCGGCCTTACGCGGCTGCTCGGTGGGATGGAGGCCAACTTCCCAGGGTGGAGACCCCGGCGCTGACTCGGGCGCCCTCCGTGGCTCTAAAGTGCAGGACGTAGACGGCGGCGCGCTAGCGAAGATTCTCACTCTGACGACGTCTAGCCGGCACGCGGATCTCGTCGCTTGGCTCGCTACTTGCGGGTTCGCGCATCGACAAACGCCACGATGAGGTGACGTAGCCGGCTCCCCTCAGGTCCGTTGAGTAGATCGGTGCCGTGGGCGAAATCGTCGAGAAGGACGAGGCGCTTGTTCGGGCTTGCTGTCGCTCGATAGAGCCCGCGAGCGGCCTGGGCAAACTGGGTGTCGCCAGCTCCGGCGACGTACAGCACGGGCACGTGGAGCCGCCGCGCCGCCTTGAAACCGTCGAGCGATTCGTAGCTCGTCGGCGAGGAGACGCTGACTACGCCGACGACCTTCGTATCGGCTGCCGCCGCTTGCAGCGAAGCTATCGCTCCCATCGAGGCTCCGACGAGCACGACGCGCTCGGTGCCTGCGCGCTTGAGCTCGGCAACGGCCGCAGCGACGTCCGCCTGTGGATCGCCGCCGAAGTCGAATGCGAGCGCGGCGTACCCTCGGGCGGCGAGTCGGGGCGCGACCGGAAGCCACGAACAAAGATCGCTGCGTACCTGATGTGCGAGAACGACACCGGCTTTTCCTTCGCCGACAATCACGGCGCGAAGGGCTCCGTCGGATACAGGGACTTCGATAACGCGCCCGCCGGGGACATCGCTGCCGCAGACGGAATCGAGGGATTCGGTGCTCGTGCGTGGCGTCGACGACGGACTCGGTTTGTCACCGCCGCAGGCTGCAGCAAGGAGCAGGAGAGCAGCGGCAGCGACCGTGAAGGCCGTCAATACCGTCGGCGGTCGCATGTTCTCCAACCGGTTCTTCCTCCTTTGCCGTCCGACCTCGTGTTCCTCTACAGCCTGCACGGCGACCGGCGGCGACGGCCGCGTGTCTCCGGCTCTAGTACCACGCTCGAGCGACGGTGGTTCCATGAGAGGCACGGAGGCCGCCTGGACATGAAGCCGGATTGGTCCATCTCGCGCTAAGGCGACCTTTCTATGGTGAACATGTTGTGGCCGCGCGCCGACGCTTCTGCTGAGCTGACTCCGGATGCGCGTAGTGCCGTCACGTCGCCCTGTACGAGCCGAAAGTCGACGCCGGATTTGGTGACCCGGTCGCGCGTGCGCCGCAAGCTTGTTCGACGAAGTCGACGCCTGTGACCTGCCAGCCAAACGCGAGCCGCCCTACGGGGTGTCGGTGGCTCTTTGGTTCCGGGTCAGCCCGCCGAAAACGAGGCCTTACCGCGCGCGTCGTGGAGTTGTGCCTGTTCGTGTGATGGATCCAACCCGTTGTGGGTCAGGACAAAGGTGTTCTCAGCCGCGCGCGCCCGCCGTGCGCGTGGTAGCCATCTACGGCTCTGGTTGACCTGTTTTCTGGAGGGCGGCTGCGTCCGAGGGGAAGCATTAACTGCCTATTTGCAGGTGGTTCTCAGGAGGGGCTCGGTGCGAACGAGCGGGCCGGGCAGCAAACGATCGACTCCAGAGCCGTTGGCGGCGCCTCGTCAGGCAACAAGAAGGTTGTGTTTTGCAGGCACTTCACAACGGGACTCGAACCCGCGACCTCCGGCGTGACAGGCCGGTCTTGCCGGTTCCGGGTTGGGCGGGAATAGGCGGGGACTACCGGCGTGAGCAGGGCCTTTTTGACCCTGGGTTGCGGGGATTGCCGGGCGCGGGCGGGAGGCTCCGCCGTCCTCCTGCGGGATGTACGCGGGATCGGGTTGTCTAAATTGACAACAAACGAGATGTGTCCGCCGGCGACGAGCCACCCGTCGACTACGGCCGCGACGACGAGGTCGCGGGCGCGGTTGGGGAGGCTGACCCGCGCGGCTGCGAGCGCTTCCATCTCGTCGGCTACTCGGCGTGTGGCAGCTTCGCGCGACGCCGAATCGGGAATCCTGGTGCGATGCCTCGGTCTCTGCTCGCGGCAGTCACGAAGGGGCTGCGGAACCTTCGCTACAACTATCTGTTCCTTCCTGGCTTGATCGCCCTTGCCTTTGCGGCGCTCGCGGCGGGTTTGACCTGGATCGATCGGAGAGGCGGGGAGGACGGCGTGCTCGCGCTCTTTCCCGCCGGTCCCGCGGCGGCGGGAGCGGTTCTCGCGACGATCGCCGCCGCAGTGGCGACGGTAGCGGGGGTGTCGTTCTCGATCACGATCGTCTCGCTTCAGCTCGTTTCCCAGCAATTCACGCCGCGTGCCCTTCGCGGCTTTCTCGGTGATCGGCTGAACCAGACGATCGCGGGCGTCTTCGTCGGGGTCTTCCTCTACTGCCTCGTCGCCCTGCGGGCCGTCGAGGAGGAGCCGAACGGATTTCTCCCTGGCTTGACGATAAGCGTCGCGGTCGCGCTTGCTTTCCTGGCGTTGGCGCTCCTGCTCGTCTTCATCCACCACGTGGGCCACTCGATCCAGGTCTCGAACATCGCGAAGCGGATCGCTGACGCGACGATGGCGGCGGCTCGCCACCCGTATCCGGGTTCGTACGGCGAGGTCGAGAACGAGGATGCCGACGAGCTCGTCGCCCGGTGGGAGCGAGAGATGGCGCCGACCCTCGTTCATCCGTAGGCAAAGGGGTGCTCCTTGTTGATGCGGCTCAGCGTCTCGATGTCAGGCACGTCGGCGATGCCGAAGCCGCCGCTGTCGGCGAACCAGCCGTACGCCTCGAGGTACTCGCGGTTGCGGTCGTACCACTCGCGCTCCGCGGCGAGGAGACCCGGCAGGTGCTCGAGCGGCACCTGGTACTTCGGGGTCGAAGTGACGAGGAAGCGCATTGCTCCACCTCCGGTTAAGACGATGAATGTGGACACGATGCGCCCACGCGGCCGGTTGCGCCTCCGTGCCGGTACGGAACTTCGCAAAGCTGTGTACTGAACTTCAGCCGAGACCGTTCGCGAGCGCGTAGGCCGTCGCGGCGGCCCGTGCCGTTCGTCCAGAGACGCCGATCTTCGAGTAGATACTCGCGACGTGGGACTCCACCGTGCGCACGCTCAGCACCAGCTCCGCTGCGATGTCGTCGTTCGAGCGTCCCTGCGCGAGCATTCGAAGCACGTCGCGCTCGCGCCTGGTCAGCGCATCGGGTCTTCTACGTACTTCCGGGCGCTTGGGCAGGACGACTCCGAGATCGGCCAGCTCTGCGCTCGCCGTCGCTTGGGCCCGATGTGCTTCCTCTTCGCGACCGAGGGTGCGGAGCGCGGTCGCGAGCTCGAGACGGGCGACGGCGGCCTCGGCGCGGACGCCATTCTCGCGGAACAGGTCCGCGGCGTCCGCGAGGGTGGCGAGGGCGAGCTCGGATCGGGCGTCCGCTTCGATGCGGCCCCGCGCGAGCAGTGCGGCGGCGCGCAGCGGGGCAGTGCCGACGGAGTCCGCGATTGCTGCCAGCTCGTCTGCCGCCCGTTGCGCCTCCCGCGTCCGACCAAGCGCCAGCCGCGCACGGACCAGCAGCTCGAGTGCCGGGATCCGCATCAAGCGATCGTCCTCACCGACACGGCGCAGGTACCGCTCGGCTTCCTCGGCTCCGCGACGAGTATCGCCTCGGTCGATGGCGAGCCCCGCAGCCACGATGCTGGCGAGCGGGTGGCCTTCGGCCTCGGCCAACAAGGCCTCGGCCTCCTCGAATCGCCTCTGACGGCGCCGCAGCTCCGCCAGCCGTACGAGACTGTCGGACGCGTCTCTCCCTGCGTTAGCGAGATCGCGACTGGCCGCGGCAAGCGCAAGCTCGGCCTCTTGCCATGCGCCGCGCCAGACCAGCACCTCTCCGTAGTAGTTACGGCACATGGTGAAGATCACGGCGTCGTCCAGCCGCGTCGCGATCTCCTCCACCCGGCGACACCACTCTCGCGCGCGATCGAAGTCTCGGACACGCTTACAGGCGTCTATCAGGTGGCAGCAAATGAGCTCGACGAAGCGCGCGTCCTCGACTTCGCCCGCGATCGCCGCCGTCGTTGCCTCGTCTAAGTGGCGCATCCCCTCCTCGACTTCGCCGGCCGCCACGAGCGCGAGCCCGTCGAGCGCGAGGAAGAGCATCTCCCCGGGGACATAGTCGATGTCGCGCGCGATGGCGAGCCCTTCGGCGGTCAGCCTGCGTGCCGTCGCCGGGTCGTGCATGTCGTTGAGCGCAGAGCTCGCACGAATGTAGGTGAGCATCCCGTGCTCCTCGCCGAGCGGCACCTGCTCGAGTAGGTGGCTGGCGCGCTCGAGCCAGCCGCCGGCCTCGGCGGGTCCGCGGAAGTACATGCAGTCGACCGCGAGCTCGAGGGCGAGACGCGCTGCGCTCCGGTCGTCGCGGAGACTGCGCGCCAGCCGGTAGCCCTGCTCGTGCGCCTCGAGCGTAGTCGCTGCGTCGAGCTGGGCTGCGGCGGCGATACCGAGGCCGAGGAAAGCAGCTGGGGTCGGCTCCTCGGCGAGTGCAGCCTCGAACTGTGCCCGCGCCTCCTGCCACGCGCCTCCCTGGAGCGCTGCCTGCCCAGCTTCGAGCGAACCCGTGATCTGACCTTCCATCACACCTTTCGTGTGCCAACAGTACGCCCGACGAGCGACAAGGACGAACTGGCGATCGAGTCGGGCCAGATTCGAGCGACGCGGCTGGACTCCGGTCGCGAGGCTGCGCCTTAGAGCTCCTAACACAATGAAGGGACCCGTTCGCTGGTAGCGAACGCCGTCGGCATCTGCCGTCACGATTTGGGAGGCGTGTCGATGGCTTTGCAGCCGTGGGAGGTGCCGGACGAGTTGTGGGTGCGGCTTGAGCCGCTGATCCCGAAGAAGCCGCGCCGGTTTCGTTATCCGGGGCGGCGGCCGCTCGACGATCGCAAGGTGCTGGCGGGGATCTTGTTCGTGCTCGCGACCGGGGTCGGGTGGGAGCGACTGCCGCGCGAGCTTGGCTTTGGTTCGGGGATGACCTGCTGGCGCAGGCTGACCGCTTGGCAGGAGGCGGGGGTGTGGATGAGGCTGCACGCGCTGCTTTTGGCGGAACTGCGTGCCGCCGGCGAGATCGACTGGTCGCGCGCGGTCGTCGACGCGAGCTACATCCAGGCGAAAAAGGGGGCTCCGCGACCGGCCCGAGCCCGGTCGACAGGGGCCGTTGCGGCTCGAAGTACCACCTCCTGACCGACGGCGGTGGGATCCCGCTCGCCTGGACCGTGACCGGCGCGAACCGCAACGAAGGCACGCAACTGCTGCTGCTGTTAGACGCGATCCCGCCCGTGCGCGGCCGACCCGGCCGGCCCAAGCGGCGGCCGCAGCAGCTGATCGCCGATCGCGGCTACGACCATGACCTCTACCGTCGCCAGCTGCGAGCGCTCGGCGTCGAACCGCTGATCGCACGTCGACAGACCGAGCACGGCTCCGGCCTCGGCAGCTTGCGCTGGGTTGTCGAGCGCACCTTCGCCTGGCTGCACCAATTCCACCGCCTCCACGTCCGCTACGAACGAACCGCCCGCACACACGAAGCCCTGCTCAACCTCGCCTGCTGCCTGATCTGCTTCAGGCGACTCGAAAACTCATTGTGTTAGGACCTCTTAGCGATTACCCATTTCAGAAGCTGTGAACCGTTTCCGTTCGTGCGACCGTCGCACAAACTCATTCACAAAATCCGCGATTTGCAGGTCTTTTGCTTCTCAGGCAACGGGCCACGATTGGGCCACGAGCCAGCGTGGCTACGCCTGAACCGACAACAGAATCTGCTTATTTGCAGGCACTCTCAGAAGCGGGAGCGACGGGACTCGAACCCGCGACCTCCGGCGTGACAGGCCGGCGTTCTAACCAGCTGAACTACGCCCCCTGGCGCGCGGGGCATTGTACCGGCCCTGCTTCAGTTCGAGGCCGGGGCCGGTAAGCCGCGCCTCCATTCGAACTCGGGCAGGACCTCGCGCGTGTAGAAGTCCAGAAAACCCTGCTGGTCGGGTACCACCTGGTGGACATAGACGTGGTCGTAGCCGGCCGCCTCGAACTCGCGGATCTGCTCCTTGTGCCTTTCCGGGTCCGGCCCGCACACGACAGCCGCGGCGACGTCGTCCTCGCTGACCATCTTCGCTACACGTTCGAAGTGCTCTCGGGAGGCTGGTCCGGCAATGTGTAGAGTCGCGCGTTCCCGACCGTATAGTGCTGGCCGCGCCGCTAGCAGGGCGCCCGCAACAAACGTGATGCGATCGTCGATCTAACCGGAGGCCTCCATCCGTCGTCACACCCAATGACAGGCGGCTTTCGGTTACGACCCTGAGGGCCGATCGGGGCAGGCAAGCCCGAGTCGTTTTCCGAATCCTCGAGACGGTGGGGGCGGCGGCGTATGCTGAAAATTCCGACCCGGGAATGGCTCAAGCACGGAATCGAGCTGCGGCATTTCGCTGCGCTCGAGGCTGTCGCGACCGGCTCCTCGTTCAGCCGCGCCGCGACCTCGCTCGGCTACACGCAGTCCGCCGTCAGCCAGCAGATCGCGGCGCTCGAGCGGATCGTCGGTCAGCAGCTCGTCCAGCGTCCGGGCGGCCAGAAGGCGGTGTCCCTGACCGAGGCCGGCCAGGTGCTACTCGGGCACGCGCAGGCGATCGGATCCCGGATCGCCGCCGCGGAGGCGGACATGGACGCCCTCGCCACGGGTGCGATCGGAACGCTCCGCGTCGGGAGCTTTCAGAGCGCCGGCGCTCGAATCCTCCCGGAGGTGCTGCGCCGGTTCCTCGGCGACCATCCTGACGTCAAGATCGAGCTGACCGAGTCCGTCACGGACCTCGACCTGGTCGGCCAAGTTGAGCGGGGAGAGCTCGATCTCGCCTTCGCAATCGAGCCGCTGCCGGAGGGGCCGTTCCGATCGGCGCTCCTCCTGGAAGATCCCTTCCTGCTCGTGATCCCTGCAGGCGGAGGCTCGGCCGCCTTCCGTGGCAACGGTACGAGCGGGGGCCGCAAGCTTCCGCTCGTCTGCTTCAGGAGCTGCGGCGCCACCCGGAACGTGATCGACTTCCTACGGTTGCGGGGCTTCGAGCCGAACGTGGTTCTGAGCTCCGACCACAACGAGACCCTCCAGGGCGCCGTGGCCGCGGGCCTCGGCGCCGCTCTCATCCCGCGCCTCTCGCTCGACCTCTCCGATTCGGCGACCGAGCTCTACGGCCTGGGTGAGGACGGCCCCGTACGGCTCGTCTCGATGATCTGGCACGCCGAGAGATCCGTGAGCGCTTTAGTGCACTCCTTCGTCGCCGTGGCGAAGGAGGTCTGCGTCGAGGTGTCTGACAGTCTCGAGCGTCAGACCGAAGAAATGATCGCGCTGCTCCCCGTGGAGTAGAGCGGTTAATGACGCGATAAGGAAGCGGCAGCACCGCGAGGCTAACCGCGCGGCGGTCGCCTCGTCATTGGTCAGAGATCGCCAACCGAATTCTGCGGAGATTCCCGCAGCTGAAAGGACCGGTGAATGACGGCCATGACGAAGGCTTCAATTGTCCATGCCACAAGAGAGGAGAAGTCGATGAGACGACGTAGACTGCTCGCGCTCGTCCTCGCTGCCTGCTCTCTGGCTCTCATAGCCGTCGCGTGCGGCGGCGGAGGTGACGAACCGTCGGCAAGCGGCGACACGACAGGAGGCTCCAGCGGCGAGCCGACAAAGGGCGGCACGTACCGCATCTCGACGACGCAGTTCAACCACACGGGCGGGTTCGACCCGACGGGTGAGTATCTCGGCACCGATCTCGGTCTCTTCAGCAACCTGCTGGTGAGGACGCTCGTCGGCTACGAGCACAAGAGTGGTGCCGACGGGAACAAGGTCGTTTCCGACCTCGCCACTGACATGGGCGAGGTCTCCGAGGACGGGCTGACCTACACGTTCACCCTCAAAGACGGGGTCAAGTTCTCCCCGCCCGTGAACCGCGAGGTGACGTCGAAGGACGTTGCATACGCCTTCGAGCGGATCGGGACGGAGGCTCTCGTAGCCCAGTACGGCTTCTACTACACGGTCATCAAGGGCATGGCCGAGTTCACGGCCGGCGATGCCAAGACGATCTCGGGCATCGAGACACCGGACGACAAGACGATCAAGTTCACGCTGACTCAGCCGACCGGCGACTTCCTCTACCGGCTGAGCATGCCCGCGGCCGGACCGATCCCCGAGGAAGTAGGCAAGTGCTTCACGAAGGCGGGGGAGTACGGCCGGAACGTCATCTCGTCCGGCCCGTACATGTTCGAGGGCTCGGACACGGTTGACATCTCGAGTTGCGAGACCATCAAGCCGGCCAAGGGCAACGACCCAACGCGCAGGATGATGTTCGTCCGCAATCCGAACTACGATCCGTCCACCGACGGGACGCGGCCGAGCTATATGGGCGCGCTCGAGTACACGATCAACTCGAACCCGAACGACATCTTCAACAAGATCGAGGCGGGGGAGCTCGAGGGTGAGGAGGAGTCGCCTCCGCCCCGCGTGCTCCGCAAGTACTCGACCACCTCGGAGCTGAAGGATCGGATCCATACCGAGGCGGGAGACCGCACCTGGTACATCACGATGAACCTGACGCAGCCGCCATTCGACGACCTCCACGTTCGGAAGGCAGCGAACCTGATCATGGACAAGGCCGGGCTCCAGCGCGCCTGGGGCGGGCCGATCCGCGGCGACATCGCCGAGCACATCGTGCCCAACACGATGTTCAACGGCGACCTCGACGACTACGCGCCGTACGGGACCGAGAACGGTGCCGGCGATGCCGCCAAGGCCGCGGAGGAGATGAAGCAGTCGAAGTACGACACGGATCAGGACGGGAAGTGCGACGCCCCCGAGTGCTCAGGCGTCCTCTTCGTGAACCGGAACGTCCCGCCGTGGACGGACATGGAGCCCGTGATCGAGCAGTCGTTCGCCAAGCTCGGCATCGAGCTCAACACGCGTGAGTTCGAGGATGCGTACCCGATCATCCAGGACGCGACCCGTAACGTCCCGGTCTCGGCCGTCCCTGGCTGGGGCAAGGACTACGCGGACGCCTCGACCTTCATGGTCCTCTTCGACAGCCAGTCGATCCTCCCGCAGGGAAACGTGAACTACTCCCTGACGGGCCTGACTCCGGCTCTGGCGAAGAAGTACGAGATCAGCGGTAACGTCGCGAACCTTCCCAGCGTCGACGCGGACATCGACAAATGCAACAAGCTCCTCGACGACGAACGGCTGACGTGCTGGGAGGAGCTCGACAAGAAGCTGACGGAGGAGATCGTCCCGTGGATCCCCTACCTCGACGCAACGAACGTCGACATCCTGGGGCCCGCGGTGACGGGATACGAGTACGACCAGTTCTCGGGAACCCCTGCGTATTCCCGGGTCGCAGTCGACCCCTCCAAGCAGAAGTAGCGACCGCGGAACCGTCGCTCAGGGAAGAGCCGTCCTTCGGGGCGGCTCTTCTCGTTTCTAAAGCTAGACGTCGCCTTCGAAGGTATCGCAGGCGCCAGAGCTACCGCCGTCGAACCCCTTGCGGAACCACGTCGTGCGCTGCTCCGACGATCCGTGCGTCCAGCTCTCGCGGTCGATCTGCCCCGTGGCCTGTTGCTGGATCCGGTCGTCGCCGACTGCCGCAGCTGCTGCGAGGCCTTCCTCGATGTCGCCCGGCTCGAGGAGGTTCTCCTCGAACGCGGAATGCGCCCAGACGCCTGCGAGGCAGTCCGCCTGGAGCTCGAGGCGAACCGAGAGCTCGTTCGCCTGTTCCGGGTGCGCCTGCTGCTCGCGACGCACGTCCTCCGAGACGCCAATCAGGTTTTGAACGTGGTGCCCGAACTCGTGTGCGATCACGTATGCCTGCGCGAAGTCGCCCGGAGCGCCGAACCTGTCTCGGAGCTCCCGGAAGAACTCGAGGTCGAGGTAGACCTTGCGGTCGACCGGGCAGTAGAACGGGCCCGTGGACGAGGAGGCTGGGCCGCAGCCCGACTGGGTGGCGCCGCTGAAGAGGACGAGCTTGGTCGGCTCGTACTTCTGCCCGCCCTCAGCGAAGGCGCGCGCCCAGGAGTCCTGGACGTCGTCGACCACGAATTGGACGAACTGCTTCAAGTCTGCGTCCGGATCGGCGGACTCCGGGATCCCGCCTCCCTGCGCTCCAGGCATCTGCTCGATCGGAGGGAGGCTGGGCACGTCGAAGCCGCCGCCTCCACCGCCGAGGGCCCCGCTGTTGAGGAGCAGCACGACGATCGCAATGATGAGGCCGACGCCGCCGAGCCCACCTTTGGCCCCAATCGGCAGGCCGCCCATGCCGCCCGTCGAGCTGCCACGGCGGTCCTCGATTTGACCGCGTCCGACGCCGCGTCGCCACTTCACGATTTATGAAGGGTTACCAGTCGTGAATAAGGCGAAACCCAGTCGGCGCGTGACGGTATCGTCCTCCGGTGGCCTATACGTTGCTCAGCGAGGGAGATCCGTCGATCGAATCGTTTCGCGGCGTATTCAGGAAGATGCGCCGCGCCCTCGGGACGACGGCCTTCGGCCTGAACGAGCTGCGGCTTCCTCCGGGCGCCGCCGGAGTCGAGCACGACGAGACCACGACCGGCCACGAGGAGGTGTACGTGGTGCTCTCCGGCGCGGGGACGTTCACGGTTGACGGAGAGGACGTCTCCGTCACGGAGGGCGATTACCTGCGCGTCGACCCTTCCTCTACCCGCCAGGTTGTAGCCGGGCCGGAAGGCCTGCGCTTCATCGTGGTCGGAGCAAAGCCGCAGCCCGAGTACGACGGCCGCGAGTCCCTCTAGGGTCTCGCGTAGCGCCACACGCCTCCATGGCTCGTGAGGTCGCACTTGTCGCCGTCGGTGCCTGGTGCTTCCTCGTGGCGCTGATCGGCAGCAGCATCGGGCTGATTCTCGGCACGGTTCGCCTGCCCGTCCTTCTGCTCGTCGCGTCATCTCCGGCGGCCGGCGCAGGAGCGAACGTCGGCATCTCGGCCGTGTCGGCGGCCGCCGCCTCGATCGCGCACCTGCGTGCGGGGCGGGTCAACTGGCGACTCGTAGCGTGGATGGCGCCGCCGTCGATCGTGGGCGCCCTGATCGGCGGCTACCTTGGGGGCAGACTGCCGTCCCGCGTGCTCCTCGCCTTGATCGGCGGGCTGCTCTTCTCCTTCGGGGTCAGGCTCCTCCGCCGTCCAGCCGGCGATGGCCCGGGGCCGACGGCGCTGAACCTGCGGGCGGCGGTGATGAGCGGCTTCGGAATCGGCCTACTGGGTGGCCTCGTTGGACTGATCCTCGGCACGCTTCGGGTCCCGGCGCTGATTCGGTACGTAGGCGAGACCGCCCACCGCGCCGTCGGCACGAATCTCATCGTCGGTCTTGCTCTGGGGCTTGCGGGCGTCGTCGGCCATACGCCAAGCGGAGTCGACTGGACTCTGCTCCTGGTCGGTGCCGTGGCGTCGATCCCGGGTGCGGTGGTCGGGTCGCGCCTCACCGGGCGGCTCTCTGAGCCGCAACTCCTGACGGCGATCGGAGTCGTGCTCGTGGTCGTTGGGGGGGCGACGTTCGCGCAAGCGTTCTTTTGAGAGCGCTCGTGATAAGCCACGTGACACTTCTGCAGGAAACCCGTGACGCCGTCCGCAAGAAGCAGGCCCTTCCGGGGTTCTCAGTAGTAGGAGCCGGGATCTCTCTTCGGTCCCCTGGAGAGAGGACGCCCCCGGCTCCCTTCCTTCGATCCGCCCAGACCTAGGTACGCTCTCACGATCGACTGGGCGATCTTCCACCTCCTGAACGGATCACTAGACGGGCATCCGTTTGTCGCAGACGAGATCGGCGACTTCATCGGCACGTTCGCGGTCCCGCTGTTCGCCGCCGCAACCTTCTCGCTTTGGCTGCTCGACCGCCCCGGGCCGTGGTACCGATGGAAGGTCGCCTGCCTATCGGGCCTGACGGCCGCTGGGCTGGGGCTCGTGGTCAGCCAGGTGATCACGCACTTCTACGACCGTGCGCGCCCATTCGATGCCCACCCTCATGACACCCTGCTGGTCTTGTCGCCCTCGCATGAGCCGTCGTTTCCGAGCGACCATGCCATTGCAGCGTTTGCGATCGCATGCTCCGTCGCGTTTGTCAGCCGACGTGTCGGAGCTTTCTTCCTCGCCGGGGCGACGATGATCGGTATCGGCCGGATTCTCGTCGGCCTCCACTACCCCGGTGATATCGCCGGTGGCGCACTCATCGGGCTTATCGCCGCCGGGCTCGTGTTTTGGTTCTCGGACGGCAGGGTCACCGGACTCGTTGGGCTCGCAAGCCGGGTTACCGACCCTGTGGTTCGACCCGGTTGGGGAGCGCTCGACCGGGCGAAGGCCGCTCGTCGCGGGACCGGCCGGTCTGCGTGAGCGCGGCGGACGCTTAGCCTCCTCCTCGATACCCCTTCCGAACTCGCTCCTGGCCGGTACGCCTCGTCCCTAGCGGTACTAGCTCGCCAGGGACTACGGCGTCGACGGCGTGCCCGACTCACGGCCAGGACGAACCTACCCATCGGTATGAAGCACGGGAACGGCGCGAGCCAAGAAGCTGAGGAGACGCGATTAGGGGGGATCGAAATGCTCAGATCCGCGCTCACGTTCGTCTCGGCGGCGGCGCTTCTGCTCGCGGGTTCACGTTCGCGGGACGCGAGATCGGTGTGTGTGACCCCGTCGAGCCTGGAGTCTCTGGTGGCCTTCCCGCCCGGGTGCTGGACCGCCCCGACTTCGACCCCGCCTCACGCGTCGTTCCCCCGGTCGTTGCGCACTCGAAGCCGAGCCCGCCAGTCTCTCTTCGATTGGCGCTTCTGATCGCCCTCGTTTGCCTGGCTCTCAGTATCCTGCCCACCCTCGCGCGGTTGCCGAGGCGGCTGGAGGACCATGCCTGGTCGCGCCGCAAGCGGGCTTCCCGCACCGGGCATGCGCACGTACTGTTCGCTGCGCAGCTTGAAGGGAACCTGGGCCTCAGTCGCGCTCCGCCGGCGCAGCAAACGCTGAAGGAATTTCCCAGCCCGGCGCTCAGGTCGCACGGCTCAGCCGCAGCTCGGCTCAAAGACCCGCAGCTCCCATCGGCTGTTCGCGCAACTCACCCTCGGGTTCGGCGCGCATTTGCAAAGGCGCCCGCGGCGCTGCCTGCTTCGGTCGTCCGTCCCGTACGACCTCGTCGAGCCTTCGCGGCGACGACCCGGGTCCGCGTACGCGCGTTCCACTCATTCCTCTACGAATTTCGAGACGACATCGTGCTGGCTGTCGTTCTCGCGATGACGATCGGCCTTCTTGCCGCACTTTACGCGAGCTGATGACTTCAGCCCGTCGGTCTTCGGCCTCCTCAAGCCGCAGCTTTCCTTCTGAACCAGAAGCACCTCACCCTTACCTTTACCTTTAGCTTTACCCTCAGCCTTACTCTACGCCGGTTCGCCGGCACCGGCCAATTGGTTGGAAAAGATTTGCGTTGTCAATGTATGCAACACACCACCTACCATTGCGTTGCTCCGAACGCTTCTTACTCCACTCGAAAACAGAGGAAAGAAAGCGGATAGTTCTGAACAAAGAACGACACGCGGAGAACCCCGGTGTTGGTTCCGTCCAGAACACGGTCGTTCGGTCGGATTCGCCTCGCGTGCGTGATCGCATCAGTGTCGATTCGGCGGGTAATCCACCAGGTGCACTTCATGTCCCTACACCGCCGCCGTCGCGGGATGTGGAAGTTCGGAGAGAGGTTGTCGCAGCAGCCGATTCCGTCCTGGAACATGTATCCGAGATAGCCGCGCATGTTGTGGAAGACGATCCGAAAATCCAGTCGGGCAACTCCGTCGGACTCGGCCGCCAGGTCCGCCCCTGCGGGAAGCTGACGCCGGACGTGGACGTGGTGAGATCGCCGACCGGTCTCGGTGCGTCCAACCGCCCACCACGTCTGTGCCTCCAGGAAGACCCGCGGTTCGGGGGTAGCCCGTGCAGCTCTCCCGATCGAGCTGCCCAGCAGCCGGGTCGCGGCCAGGAGCACCACGAAGCACCAGTCGCGGGCGCGGCAAGATTCCGGAGCCACACCCTGACTGAGAGTATGGATCGAACCAAGCCACTGGCCGAAAGCCAGCCGGGTGTCCGCCTCAAGAACGTTGCCGGTGCCCTCGATCGGGTTGGTAGGCGGCGAGAGCCCACCTGACCCCTTCAGTCGCGGCTATCGTTGACGCGGCCGACGAGGGTAGTAAACTCACTGCGAACTGAACGGACTAGGGGACTGTCTGTGAGACTAGGGGGAGTGTCTTTGAGGCTTGGCTCGACGGCCATGACTGAATCGACCGGCATGGGCGCTCGCGCGCGCCTCTTTGTGATCGCCTTCGCCGCGATCGCGATCGCGGCGATCGGCCATCCTTCGGTTGGCGCCGGCGCGATATTCCCCGGCGCGATGGCGACCGACACAACCCCGCTCGCGGAGCCGGCAGTGGAGCCCGTGGCCGAACCGGCACCCGAAACCGTGAGCGCCGCGAGCGAGGAGCCCGTCGTCGAACCGGCACCCGAAACCGTGAGCGCCGCGAGCGAGGAGCCCGTCGTCGAACCGGCACCCGAAACCGTGAGCGTCGCGAGCGAGGAGCCCGTGGTCGAACCGGCACCCGAAACCGTGAGCGTCGCGAACGAGCTTGCTGTAGAAGAGCTTGCAGCCGACGCCGAGCCTGCTCCGGCGGAGCCGGTTCTCGCAGGACCCCCCGCGGAGGTAGTGGCGGCGGTCCCGAGTGAAGAGCCTGCCGGCGAGGTGACTCCGGCCGAGGAGACTGTTGCGGAGCCGACCGTCGACGCTCCGATCGAGACGTTTCCGGTCGCACTCGAAGCCGCCGTGCTGGAGGAGCCCGAGCTCGCGACATCTGTTGCGGAGCCCGAGCAAAGCGTCGTCATTCAGACCTCGAGCGAACTCGAATCGCTACCGCCCATCTCGCGCGAGCTCCGGGCCGTCTTGCTCGCCGACGCCCCCACGAGCTTGACGCGCCTCGCAGATGTTTCGAGCGCCGGCACGACGAGGCGAATGGCCTCTGGCCGACCGGATCGAGGGTCGGTCGAGCGCCCGGCTTCCGAGGTTGGTTGGCCGCTGCAGATCCCATCGCCGTCCGCGCCCCCGGTTCCGAGCCGCCTCGGCTTCACGTTCAACGGGCAGGCACCCACCGGCGGCAGCTTCCGGGCTGATCTGGCGCTCGCCGTGGGCGCCTTTGTCTTCGCCTTTTCG
>JBBQXP010000063.1:0-17838 GCA_038209555.1 Gaiellales bacterium | reverse complement strand
CCGTCGCCGGCGCCGTCGATGATCGTCGTCGCGTCCTTGTCGATGACGACCTTGCGGGCGCGACCGAGCTGCGAGAGCTGCGTGTTCTCGAGCTTGAGGCCCATCTCGTCGGTGATGACCTCGCCGCCGGTCAGGATCGCGATGTCCTCGAGCATCCGCTTGCGGCGGTCGCCGAAGCCGGGGGCCTTGACCGCGACGGCCTGGAACGTGCCGCGCAGCTTGTTGACCACGATCGTCGCGAGCGACTCGCCCTCGACGTCCTCGGCCACGATCAGCAGCGGCCGGCCGGCCTGGATGACCTGCTCGAGCACGGGCAGGATGTCCTTGACGGCACCGATCTTCTGGTTGGCGATGAGGATGTACGGATCGTCGAGCACGGCTTCCATGCGCTCGGAGTCCGTGATCATGTACGGCGAGAGGTAGCCCTTGTCGAACTGCATGCCCTCGGTGAACTCGAGTTCGAGGCCGAAGGTCTGGCCCTCCTCGACGTTCACGACTCCGTCCTTGCCGACCTTCTCGATCGCGTCGGCGATGACGTCGCCGATCTCACGGTCACGCGCGGAGATGGTGGCGACCCGGGCGATGTCCTCCTTGCCCGAGACCTCCTTCGACTGCGACTTCAGGTCCTCGACGACAGCCTGCACCGCGGTCTCGATGCCGCGCTTCAGCCCCATCGGGTTGGCGCCGGCCGCGACGTTCTTGAGGCCCTCGCGGACGATCGCCTGCGCGAGCACAGTCGCCGTGGTCGTGCCGTCGCCCGCTACGTCGTTGGTCGCCGTTGCGACCTCGCGAACGAGCTGTGCACCCTGGTTCTCGAACGGATCCTCGACCTCGATCTCACGCGCGATCGTGACGCCGTCATTTGTAATCGTGGGCGCGCCAAACTTCTTGTCGAGCACGACATAGCGCCCCTTCGGGCCAAGGGTGACCTTGACCGCATCGGCGAGGGTGTTGACGCCGCGCTCGAGAGCGCGCCGTGCCTCCTCGCTGAACTTCAGTTCCTTGTGTGCCATTCAGTTCCCTCCGTTGTTCTATCTAGGCGGTTGCGCCCGCGAGCTCTTTCTTCTTCGAGCTCTTGGGCCTCTTCGAGTCCGTCACGACCTTCGCGAGCACATCCGACTCGCGGAGAATCAGGTACTCGTCGGAGCCGAGGCGAATCTCGGTGCCGCCGTACTTGGAGAAGATGATCTCGTCACCCTCGTCCAGGTCCATCTTGATGTACTCCCCGTCCTCGTCACGCGGGCCGGGGCCCACCGCGAGAACGCTGCCGCGCTGCGGCTTCTCCTTGGCGGTGTCGGGAAGGACGATCCCACTTGTGGTCGTCATGTCCTCCTCGAGCACCTCGACGATCAAACGATCGCCCAGAGGCTTCAAGTTCATCCAGCCTTCCTCCTTGCTCGTCGTACTCCTTGGCACTCTCAGAGCGAGAGTGACAGCGTCCATGATACAGAAAAGCGAAGGCCGTTTTAAGAGGTTCTTGGCACTCTTCGGCTAAGAGTGCCAGAACCACGGAGCACGCTCACGGCGACGAGAGTGACCATGCAGACGACCGCGCTCAGGACGAACGGGACGCCGTCGCCGAAGATGTCGGCCAGCTGGCCGCCGACCGCTGGGCCGACGACGTTGCCGCCCGCCCACGCCCCGTTTGCGAGCCCGAATGAGAGGCCCTGCGCGAGCCCGAACGACTCAGCCGTATCGGAGATCATCGCACTCGCCGGAGCGTAGAACCCGCCGTAGGCGAGCAGGGAGAGGACCGCCAGCGCCGCCACGACTGCGGCCGACTCCGTCCACGCGAGCGCGAGCGAAACCGCGATCGACGCGATCAGCGCGAGCCGCACCGGCAAGAAACGCCCACGGCGATCCGAGTAGCGGCCGATGAGCGGGTGCAGGACAACCTCTGCCGCCGCTCCGGTCAGGAACACGGCAGCGATCGCGGCCGCTCCCCAGCCCGCCTGCCCGAGCTCGAGCGGGACGAGGACGGTCACGACCCCGAAGAGAAGGGCCGGCAGGAGCATGAGCCAGAGGCCCCCGAGGAAGCTCGGGCGCTGAAGTGCCTTTCCGAGCGCGCTCAGCGGCTGTGGCTCGGGCTCGGCATCGGGCGAGGTCAGTGTCCAGCCGACCAGGATCGCCCCGACCACGCTGACGGCAACGAACGTCGGGCGAGTGCCGACGACGGCCGCGGCGCCTCCCAGCACCGGGCCGAAGATCGCTCCGAAGACCGCGGCGCCGATCGCCGTCCCGAGCGTCTGACCCCGTCGCTCCCGTGGTGTAACGGCGACGAGCCACGTGAAGCCTCCGGCCCAGGACAGCGTGCTCCCGATGCCCTGGAAGAGGCGGCTGACTCCGAGCGTCCAGGCGCTCCCTGCGAACCCGAAGCCGAGGCAGGCCAGGGACATGAGGACGAGCCCGGCGAGGATCGTCCGCTTCGGCCCGAGGTGCGCAGCTGCAAGGCCGCTCGGAACGGCCGCGAGGAGCGCCCCCGCGGCAAAGGAGGCGACCAGGAGCCCCGAGCCGGCCTTCGAAAGCCCGTACTCCGAGGCGAACTCGGGGAGGAGCGGCACGAGGGCCGCATAGAGCATCGTGTCGACGAGGACGACTCCGCAGACGAGCATGAGGAGCCTGCGCACGGCGCGAAGCTAGCATCGGTTCGGTGCGCCGCGAGTTTTCAGCCGGAGGCGTGGTTGTCCGCCGGCTCGGCGGCGAGTGGCGGATGGCGGCGATCCGTCCGGCCGGCAAGGACGTCTGGGCGCTGCCGAAGGGGATCATCGACGCGGGCGAGAAGCCGCCGGAGACCGCGCTCCGCGAGGTTCGCGAGGAGACGGGAGTCGAGGGCCGTCTCGTCGAGAAGCTCGGCGACATCCGCTACGTCTACACGTGGGAAGGCGAACGGGTCTTCAAGGTCGTGAGCTTCTTCCTGATCCGCTACTCGCGAGGCCGGCTCGGCAACATCGCGCCCGAGCTGCGCCACGAGGTCGACGAAACGCGTTGGTTCCCGCTCGCCGACGCTCCTCGAATGCTGGGCTACGGCGGGGAGCGCCAGATGGCCGCGCGGGCTCGGGAAATCCTGGCTCCAGAAGCTTTATGATGCTGCGCGCCCCGTGCGCGCCCTCGAAGAGCCGATGTACGCACTTAACTTCTACTCACCCATGGTCGCCGACCAACTGCGGAGCCGTCGGAAGACGGCAACGATCCGCCTCGGCGACAAGTCGGCCAAGTACAAGAAGGGCATGGTCGTCCAAGTCCTCGTAGGCCAGCGATACGGCCCCCGGGAGCGCATCTTCGACGCGGTCATCGACAAGGTCGACGTGAAGTCCCTCGCGGAGCTCTCCCCGCGCGAGATCGAGCACGACAACCCTGAGATCCGCCGCACCGAGGAGCTCGCCAGCTTCCTCGGGCAGCTTTACAACCGTGAGGTGACCGAGGCGGACCAGGTCACGTTGATCCGGTTCTCCGAGATCCTCTCCACGCCTAAGGCCGACGCTTTCGGGCGCCAGAGCCAGAACTAGAACTAGACGCCGGACTTCCGGATCGACGTGCCGAACAGCTCTCGGTCTCGCAGCGGCGTGCCGCATCCCTCGCACTCGACGGCAAACGCGGAGCTGAACCTCGCGTCGCACCCGGGGCAGCGAAGCCGCATCTCCCCCGCGCACGTCGGGCAAACCTCGGCGACCTCCCGTTCCGATTCGTCGAAGTACCTCTGTGCATGCCCGCAACCGAGGCAGAACGCCACCCAGTCACCAAGGGTCTTGCGCCGCTCCTCCCGGAGCCAGTCGGCCGCCCTACCCATCACGACTACCCTATCTATCGTCGGGTAAAGTCACGACGCCGAGAGAAGGGGAACGACAACCGCTACATGGCGATCGCGCGCGAAGCAGAGCCAGTCAGCTCGATCAAGGAGACCAAGGAAGCCGGTCTCGACCGCGAGGACCTCCTGGGCATCTACCGCAACCTCATCCTCACCAGGGGAATCGAGGAGCGGGGGCACATTCTCTACAAGCAGGGCAAGATCCCGGGGAGCTTCTACACGGGCCGCGGTAACGAGGCAGCCGCCGTTGGGGTGGCCACGGCGATGCGCCCGGAGGACGTCGGCACCCCGCTGCACCGGGATATGGGAGTCCACGTCGTCCGCGGCGTCGAGCCCTGGCGCATGTTCGCCCAGTTCATGGGCCGGGTCGACGGCCCCACGCGCGGCCGGGACGGAAACGTCCATATGGCCGATGACCGGCTCGGTTTGATCGCGATGGTGAGCCATCTACCGGCGATGCTCCCGGTCGCGGTAGGGGCTGCGCTCGCCTTCCGGATCCGCGACGAGAAGCGGGTCGCGATCGGCTGGTTCGGCGAGGGCGCCTCCGCCCGTGGCGACACGCACGAGAGCATGAACATGGCCGGTGTGCGCAGACTCCCGGTGGTCTTCATCTGCGACAACAACCAGTGGGCGTACTCGACGCCGACTCACCTCGAGTTCGCGTGCGAGACGATCGCGGATCGAGCGCAGGCGTACGGGTTTGACGGCGTCGTCGTCGACGGAACGGATGTGCTCGCCGTCTACCGCGAAGCCAAACGCGCCATCGAGAAGGCTCGCGAGGGCGGCGGCCCGACGCTGATCGAGTGCCTCACGCTCCGGATGGAGGGCCACGCCGTTCACGACGATGCCTTCTACGTCCCGAAGGAGATGTTCGAGGAGTGGGCGAAGCGCGACCCCCTCGAGCGCTTCCGGACGTGGCTCCGCGACAACGCGGACTTCACTGACGAGGAAGAGGGCGAGATCAGTGAGCAAGTCAAGAAGCTCCTGAACGACGCGATCAGGAAAGCGGACGAGAGCCCGCTGCCTGAGCCCGAGGGCGAGGTCGACGCCGTCTACGCCACCCCCGAAGAGCTCGAGACTCCTCACCACAAGTAGAAGCACCGATGGCTGTCAAGACGTATCTGCAGGCGATTTCCGACGCCCTCCGTGACGAGATGCGCCGCGACAAGCGGGTCTTCGTGATCGGGGAGGACGTGGGCGTCTACGGAGGCGCCTTCAAGGTCACCAAGGACTTCCAGCAGGAGTTCGGCCCCTGGCGGGTGATCGACGCCCCCCTGTCCGAGACCGCGATCGTCGGCGGCTGCACCGGGGCAGCGATCATGGGCATGCGCCCGGTGGCCGAGATGCAGTTCGCGGACTTCATCTCCTGCGCCTGGGACCAGCTCGTCACGGTGGCGGCCAAGCAGCACTACCGCGCGGGAACCCCGGTGCCGATCGTCGTCCGGCTTCCCTCCGGCGGCGGCTTCTCCGGCGGCCCGTTCCACTCGCAGAACCCCGAGTCGAGCTTCGCCCACATCCCGGGCCTCAAGATCGCCTGCCCGGCGACCCCAGCGGACGCGAAGGGGCTCCTCCTCTCGGCGATCGAGGATCCGAATCCCGTTCTCTACTTCGAGCACAAGCATCTGTACCGCCGCATCAAGGACGAGGTGCCAGACGAGCGCTACACGATCCCCTTCGGCGAGGCGCGCATTCACCGCGAGGGCGACGACGTGACCCTCGTCACCTGGGGCGCGATGGTCTACACGGCGGACGAGGCCGCGAAGCAGCTCGAGGGTGAGCTCTCCGTCGAGATCATCGACTTGCGGACAATCGCGCCGTGGGATCGCGAGACTGTGCTCGAATCGGTTGCAAAGACGTCGAAGGCGCTCGTCCTCCACGAGGACACACAGACCGCCGGATTCGGGGCCGAGATCATGGCGACGATCATGGAGGAGGCCTTCGAGGACCTCGATGCGCCGGTGAAGCGGGTCACCGCGCCGGACACGCCGGTTCCGTTCGCGCCTCCACTCGAGAAGTGGTTCCTCCCGCAGGTCGAGGACGTCGTGGCAGGCCTCAAGGATCTGGCCGAGTACTAGATGGCAACGCAAACCGCCGTCGACGTCGTCATGCCCCAGATGGGCGTCTCCGTTTCCGAGGGAACGATCACGAAATGGCTCAAGGCAGAGGGAGAGACGATCGCATCCGATGAGTCGCTTCTCGAGATCTCCACCGACAAGGTCGACACCGAGATTCCGAGCCCGGCCAGCGGGGTCCTGACGCAGATCCTCGTGCCAGAGGGTGAGACCGTCGAGGTTGGCACGAAGCTTGCTGTGATCTCGCCCGAGGGTGGCGGAGAACCGGTAGACGAGCCCCCCGAGCTCGCGACCCAGGAAGCGGCTGAGGAGTCTGCGGATGCGAGCGGTGCGGAGGGCGAGACGCGCGCGGCCGAGAAGGTCGAGGACGCCCCAGCCCCACCGAGTCCCGAGCCGGCCGAGACACCTGCGCCCGCGGCGCCGCCCGAGGCCGACGGCGACGGGGGCGGCCAGGTGCGCGCATTCGTCTCGCCGGTCGTGGCGCGCATCGCGTCCGAGCACGGCATCGACGTGGGCCAGATCGAGGGAAGCGGCCGAGGTGGCCGCGTCACGAAGAAGGACATCCTCGCCTTCGTGGAGCAAGGCGGTGCGAAGACTCCCGCGCCCGAGGCTCCGCCCGCACCCGCTGAACCGGCCGCCCCACAAACGCCCGCTGAGCAGCCCGCCCAGGCGGTCGCCGCGGCTCAGCCACCAACCGGAGAGGTCGAGCCCGGCGCCGGCGAGACGGTCGAACCCATGACGCCCATGCGCAAAGGGATCGCCGAGCACATGCGGCGCTCGCTCGACACGTCGGCGCACGTCACGACGACGTTCGAGGTCGACCTCTCGAAGGTCGTCGCCATCCGCCAGAAGCTGAAGCGGGAGTACGAAGAACGGCATGGCGTGAAGCTCACCTACCTGGCCTTCGTCGCCCGGGCGACGCTCGACGCGATCGCGAAGTGGCCATGGATGAACGCGGAGATCCGTGGCGAGTCGATCGTGACCAAGAGCTACGTGAACCTCGGGATCGCGGTCGCCCTCGAAGGCGGCAAAGGCCTGATCGTCCCCGTGGTCAAGCACGCCGAGGAGAAGAACCTGCTTGGCCTCGCCCGCGCCATCCAAGAAATCGCAGACCGCGCGCGGAACAAGAAGCTGATGCCCGACGACGTCCAGGGCGGCACATTCACGATTACGAACCCCGGCGGGTTCGGCGCCATCCACGGAACGCCGATCATCAGCCAGCCGCAGGTGGCGATCCTCGACGTCGAGGCGATGGTGAAGCGGCCCGTGGTCGTCCAGGACGACGCCGGGGCCGACGTGATCGCAATCCGACCGATGATGAACCTCTGCCTCGCCTACGACCACCGGCTGATCGACGGCGCCTACGCGGCGCAGTTCATGCGCGACCTGAGAAGCAATCTCGAGACCTGGGATGAAAGCTCCTACTGAATCGCGCTTCGCGCTCGATTCAGTAGGAGGATGATTTGGCCGGCGCGTACCTGCTCAACCTTGGTACGACGCCGTACACGGAAGCGTGGGCGCTTCAACGCTCGGTTGCCCGAGGCGTCATCGAGGGCACGATCCCGGACACCGTCGTGCTGCTCGAGCACCCGCCCGTGATCACGACCGGACGGCGCACGGACGAGAACGAAGTGCACGTGCCCGAAGGCTCTGACGTCGAGGTCGTCGAAACCGACCGCGGGGGAAAGTCGACGTACCACGCGCCAGGCCAGCTCGTCTGCTACCCGATTCTCGATCTGAACCGACACGGGCGCGACGTTCGGAAGTACTGCCGTGACCTCGAGGAGGCGATAATCCGCACTCTCGGCGGGTTCGACCTTGCCGCGACCCGCATCGGAGGGTTGACCGGCGTCTGGCTCGAACGCCCGCCGCGAAAGATCTGCTCGATCGGCGTCCACATCTCGCGGTGGGTGACGACACATGGCTATGCCTTGAACGTCGATCTCGACCCGGCCCCGTTCACGAGCTGGATCACGGCCTGCGGGCTCGAGGACGCGTCCTTTACGACGATGACGCATGAGCTCGGCCGCCCGCTCACGGTCGACGAGGTGCGGCCGCACGCCGCCGCGGCTCTCGAGGAAGTCTTTAGCCTGTCCTTCGAGGAGCTTCCAGCCGAGGCCGGCGTGGAGCTCCGGGAGCAACCGGTTCATGCAAAGCTCGCTGCCCGTAGCTGACAGGCCCCGCCGCCCTGAGTGGATGAAGGTCCGTGCCCCGAGCGCGGATTCGCGGTACTTCGACGTCCGCAAGCTCATCCACGGGCAGGGTCTCCACACGATCTGCGAGGAGGCCCGCTGCCCGAACATCTCGGAGTGCTGGGGCCGCGGTACGGCAACCTTCCAGATCCTCGGAGACACCTGCACCCGTGCGTGCCGCTACTGCTACGTCCATTCCGGTCGGCCCGAGCACCCGCCCGATCCGCTCGAGCCGTTGCGTCTGGCGCAGGCTGCGTCCCAGATGGAGTTGAAGCACGTTGTCGTCACGTCGGTCGACCGCGACGACGTGGCGGACAAGGGTGCGAGCCACTTCGCTGCGACGGTTCGTGCCCTGAAGGCCAAGCTGCCCGACGTGTCCGTCGAAGTGCTGACGCCCGACTTTCTCGGCGTCGAGGAAGTTGCGCTCGGCATCCTCCTCGATTCACGGCCGGAGGTCTTCAACCACAACATCGAGACGGTTCGAAGGCTCCACCGGAAAATGCGGGGGGCAAAGGCTTCCTACGATGGGGCCCTCCGCCTTCTCGAGCGGGCGAAGGAGATCGCCGACTATCCCGTCCTGACCAAGTCCGGGATCATCGTCGGCCTCGGGGAGACGAACGACGAGATCGTGCAGACGCTGGGGGACCTTCGCGAGCACCGCGTCGACGTCGTCACGATCGGCCAGTACCTTCAGCCCTCAGCGAAGCATGCAGCGATCGATCGGTGGGTACACCCCGACGAGTTCCGCTGGTTCCGCGAGCAGGGGGAAGCGATGGGGTTCGGTTCGGTCTTCTCCGGCCCGCTCGTTCGCTCCTCGTATCGCGCCGACGAGCAGCGCCACGCCGCCGAGACCGGCCGTGGCGCCGTAGCGCTCTAGAACACAGCCAAACCGCAAGGGGAACAACGAAGGCCCGGTGAAATGCCGGGCCTTCGTCGTCACTCTGGAAGCGGTCGAGCTTTACGGAGCGTTCGAGTAGCTCCAGATGTCCGAGTTGCCCCAGAAATCAGGGCACTCATAGTTCGGCGCCGGAGCCTCGGGCTCACCTGCCTGGTTCGGCTCGGCGTCTCCGCCTTCGGACCGGATCTCCGGAAGATCCTCCTCCTCGGGCTTCGCCGTCCCGGCTAGAACCGCGTCGCGGAACTCCAACCGGAACGCGTCGATCGCGGGACAGTCGACGGCAGCGCGGACGTCGTTCCAGACGCCGACAGCGAAGTTCGTGCCGCCGACGTTGGCTGCCGCGGTGTACACGTAGTCGCCCAGGAACTCGGCGACGAGGTTGTTCTGGCTCGACGCGCGCGGATCGCCCCCGGCAGTCCGGTGAAGCGTCGACCAGCTGCCTGTGGTCGGGTCCAGGACCGCCGACGAGGTCTTCACGACGCCGATGAGGTTCCTCGGGACGCTCGTGTTGGCCTGGAACGGCGTCGTGAACGCGTTGTACGTCAGGTAGAGCCTGTCGCCGGTCGGTGAGATCGCGGGCGCGGCGTAGTAGCCGCGGTCGCCGCCGGTCGAGGCAACGAACGGCCCGTGCCAGCCGCCATTAGGCAGCTTCGTCGCAACCAGGACCTTCTCGTTGTTCAGGCCCCCGCTGCCGTCGGCCCAGGCGTCAACGATCTCGTTTGTCGCTCCTGCGCCTGTCGGAGCTCCGTTCGCGATGTCGATGCTCGGCGACGCCGCGAGGTCGTTGCGAGCTCCTGCCCAGCCGTCTTCGACGCACCGGCCGATGTTCGGGTCGATGTAGAAGCACGGATCGGTGACGTCGAAGGCCTTCTGCGGCCTGGACCAACTCTGGCCGCCATCGGTCGAGACGACGTAGAAGTGCGAGCCGTGCGGAGGCAGGCTCGTGAACGCGTTCGCCTCCTCGTAGAACACGTACGTGACGCCGTCGCTCGTCGTCCGGATCGTGCAGCCGGAGCGGCCGAAGTGCTGGAAGTTGTCCGAGGCGGGCGTCACCTTCTTGTTCGTCCAGGTGTTGCCGCCGTCCCTCGAAACCGAGACGTGGATCGACTGGGCCGGGTTACCGACGAAGTGAGCGTGGCAGATATACACGTTCCCGAAGAAGGGACTCGACGAGGCGTTGTCGGCCCAGATCTGCTCCTTGTCAGAGAACGTCGCGGAGCTCTGCTTGCTCGCGATCACCGGTGCGTGCCAGGCCGCCCAGCCCGCGGCCCCGCCGCCTGCGGCGACCTGCGGGTTGTCCGTCCACGAGACTGCGAGCGCCTCGGCACCCTTGAAGCTCTGCTGACCCGGGAAGTTGGACGTGAGGTTCGCGTAGTAGAGCCGCGACCCGTTGGCCCAGCTGAATGTGCCGTTCGCGCCGCGGCGCGGTCCCCAGGCAAGAGCCGGGTCACCGTCGGAGACGAGGCCGTTCTCGTAGTACTTCGGGAGCGTGCCGATCCGGCCGCCCTGAGTCGGCGTCAGGGGCTGGCAGGGATCGGTATCCGTTCCCGCCGTGCCGACGCAGGTTCGCGCGGAATAGCCTGGATAGTTGGGCTGAGTCCAAGACTTGCCGCCATTGAACGAGAACGAGATTCCCGAAGCCCCGACTCCATCGGTGAACGGACAGTCGTTGTCCGGCCCTGCGTTACAGAGCTCCATGTCGATGTTGTCGTTCGCGCCTGCCGCCGCCCACAGCGGGTTGTTCGCGTTGAGCGCAACGGCCGGCTCGTTTTGCTTGTTCTGCGAGAACTCGGTGTCGATGCTGCCGACGGTCACCTCGGCCTCCTGGCCCATCGCCGCTGCGGCGAAGCTCAGTGAGGCGAGGGCGAGCGCCGCCAGTGCCAGAAACGCAACCAGGCGTTTCGACCGCATGGCAACCTCCTTAGTTGGGTCATACCCGTCCCGGGAACACCGGGACGCTATTCCCCGCCCAGGCGGGCGTCAAACGGTACGGCGTAAACCTTTTATGAGGAATGCGGGAGACCGCCGCGCGTCATCGCACGATAGTCGAGCGCCTCGTCGAGCACTGATTCTGGGACGCCTCGGTCGCGCGCGACCTCCCGGAGCGAACGCCCGCTGGACGCGGCCTCCTTCACGATCTCGCCGACCAGGTCGTAGCCGATGTGCGGGTTCAGCGCCGCCGCGGCCGAGAGCGTCAATTCGGCGTAGCGCTCGAGCGTCTCCCGGTTCGCCTCGATGCCGTCGATGCACTTCTCGGCCAGGAGGCGCGAGGCGCTCGCCAGGAGCCTGATCGAGTCGAGCAGGTTTCTGGCCATCATCGGGATGAAGACGTTCAGCTCGAGGTGGCCCTGCATGCCGCCGACGGTTATCGCGGTGTCGTTTCCGATCACCTGCGCCGCTACCTGAGTCGCGACCTCCGGCATGACCGGATTGACCTTCCCCGGCATGATCGAGCTCCCTTTCTGGAGCTCGGGAAGCGTGATCTCGGCCAGTCCGGCACGCGGGCCCGAGCCCATCAGGCGAATGTCGTTGGCGATCTTCGTCAGCGAGACGGCCACGACCTTGAGCGCCCCGGACGTCTCGACCAGGGCGTCCCTCGCCGCCTGTGCCTCGAACGGGTCGGCCGGCGCACTGATCGCAAGCCCGGTGCCTTCGACGAGGCGGGCCCTGACCCGCTCCGCGAACTCGGGATGGGTGTTGAGGCCCGTTCCCACCGCAGTTCCGCCGAGCGGGATCTGACCCAGGCGCTCGAGCGTGACCTCGACTCGCGCGATGCCCTGGCGGATCTGCGCGGCATACCCGCCGAACTCTTGACCCAGCGTCACCGGGACCGCGTCCATCAGGTGCGTGCGTCCGGACTTGACCACGTCTGCGAACTCCGCCGCCTTGGTCTCGAGCGACTCGGCAAGGCGGCCGAGCGACGGCAGGAGGTCACTCGTGATCTCACCCGCTGCGGCGAGGTGGACGGCGGAGGGGAACACGTCGTTCGACGACTGGCCGAGGTTCACGTGGTCGTTCGGATGCACACCGTCGCCCGCAAGCGATGTCATCACTTCGTTTGCGTTCATGTTCGAGGACGTGCCTGAGCCGGTCTGGAAGACGTCGATCGGAAACTGGTCGTCGAACTCGCCGGCCGCGACGCGATCGCCGGCAGCTGCAATCCGCTCAGCGAGCGCGGGATCGAGGAGTCCGAGGTCGGCGTTGGCGCGCGCCGCCGCGGCTTTGATGCGTCCTAGCCAGTGGACGACCGGCGCAGGAATCGGCTCCCCTGAGATCGGGAAATTCGCGACCGCCTTGGCAGTTTCGCCGCCCCAGAGCTGGTTCGGCACCGTCTCGCTCATGCCTTGCATTCTACTCGGTGGGCCATCCGGGTTCGCGCAACAAAAAGTGTTGCGCTAGACTGGTTACCATGCCCGTCGCCACTGCAGCCAAGGTCGAAGCTCTCACCGCCGACTTCAAGTCCGCAGCGGCGCTGGCTGACATGCTCGGCGTCAGCCGCTCGCGCGTCACCAGGTGGCTCAAGGGCGCAGGCATCGACCCGTCGAACGCAGAGAAAGTCGACCTGCTCGAGCTGGTCTGGTCGAACCTGCTGCGCCTCTACGAGCCGGGGACAGCCCGCTCATGGCTCTTCGGAGTGAACCCGAGCCTCGGCGACCGAAGGCCGATCGACCTGATCCGCGCCGGACAGGCCGAGGACCTACTGCGAGCGATCCGCGCCGAGCGCGCGGATTCGTTTGCGTGATCCTCCACCGCTGCTTCGCCTGGAGTGAGCGCGCAGGGGAGCAGGATCGAGACGGGCCGCTCTGGTTTCCCCGCGAGTACCAGGGAGACGGCCGGCACGACAACCCGGACGCGTACGGCTGCCTGTACGTGGCCGACCGCGAAGCCTCGGCCATCGTCGAGCAGCTGTCGCGCTTTCGGACGCAGCGGCTGATCCCGGGCATGCTCGAGCGGCGCGGCCTCCCACTTGCCCTGGCCGCGGTCGAGCTCGACGAAAGGGCCGAGCTGATAGATCTGGACAACCCGCGGACGCTCTCGAAGCACGCGCTGCGGCCGTCGCTGGTCGCGACCAGGAACCGCACGATCACCCAACCACAGGCGCTCGAGCTCTACCGAGGCCAGCCGGAGACAGTCGGCCTCCGCTGGTGGTCGATCCACGAGTCGCTCTGGACGAACATCACACTCTTCGACCGCGCTCTCGCACACCTGCGGCTTGCCGGTGTCCGCCGCCTGGAGCCTGGGGATTCAGCGCTCGCCGAGGCCGTCGACAGCCTCGGGATGCCGACCTAGACCTAATCGGTCGAGTACTTGGGCTGGACCTTCTCGCCCCGGATCCGGGCCACGGCGTTGTTGGCGGCGATCGCCGCCTCCCCGAACCCGATCGAGATAAGCGTGATCTTGCCCTCGTAGCCGGCGACGTCACCCGCTGCGTAGACCCCGTCAATGGTCGTATCCATTGTGGTCGGGTCGACCTGGATCTGGCGCTTGCCGTGCAACTCGAGGCCCCAGTCTGCGATTGAGCCGAGGTGTGAATGGAAGCCGAGCAGCGTGATCAGCGCGTCGCAATCCACCTCGTGTACCTCGCCGCTCGTCGTGTTCTCGATCACCAGCTTTTCCACCTCGCCGTTTCCGCGGATCTCACGAACCTCGCACGGGGCGATGATCCGTACCTTTCCCTCCTCCTCGAGCTTCCGCGCCTCGTTGACGGAGGATTCGAGCGCGCGGAACCGGTCCCGCCTGTGGATGAGCGTGATCGGCAGGCGCGCGGTGTCCTGGAGGCCGAGCGTCCAGTCGAGCGCCGAATCGCCGCCGCCGACGATGACGCAGGCCTTATCGCGGAACGTGTCCTTCTGCTTGACGAAGTAGTGGAGACCACGCCCTTCCCATTCTTCGATCCCGTCGAGCCCGAGCTTCCTTGGCTCGAAGGCACCGTGACCCGCGGTGACGATGATCGTCCTCGTCAGGAAGGTCTGGCCGGACTGCGTCCCGATCGCGAGCACGTCGTCGCCGTTCTGCTGCACGCGCTCGAGCGTCGAGACCTCCTCCCCCAGGTGGACATCCGCGCCAAACTGGAGGCCTTGCTCGACGCAGAGGTCGACGAGCCCCTGACCCTGGATCTTCGGGTGCCCGGCCACATCGAAGACGTGCTTCTCCGGATAGACCGCAGCGACCTGGCCTCCCAGCTGCTCGAGGCTCTCGACGATGCGGACGGAGGCATCGCGATGACCGGCGTAGTACGCCGCCGCGAGCCCGACGGGGCCGCCGCCGATGATCGTGATGTCGCAGACGCCTTCGGTCACGAGGAAATCGTATCGACGGTGAGGGCCGTCCAAACGGCCGAGGCCTGTAGGGGCGGGACATGTCCCGCCCGGGCGAGGCATACCTCGCCCCTACATCTGGGCCACGCTAGTGCGAGCAGCCCGAGCCGCAGCCGCCGGCGGCTGCCGACGCCGGCTCGTCGGACACACCTTCCACGCCTTCCTTGGCCTGGAAGGACGAGCCACACCCGCACGCGGCCTGAACGTTCGGGTTGTTGATCGCGAAGCCCGCCCCCATGAGAGCGTCCACGTAGTCGATCTCGGAGCCCGTGAGGTAGGGGGCGCTGAACGGGTCGATCACGACCTTGACGCCGTTCATCTCGATCTCGTTGTCGCCGTCCTGGGGGCCGCGGTCGAAGCCGAGCGCGTACTGGAACCCCGAGCAGCCGCCGCCTTCGATGGCGATACGGAGGACGGAAACCTCTTCCTCGGCGTCCTCGGCCATCAGTTCTCTGATCTTCGAGGCGGCACTCTCGGTGATGGTGACCATGGTCGAAGTCTAGCAATGCTCCCGGGGGTTGAAATCCCCCACTTTGTGACGTTCGTCCTCGTCCGGAATCGGTGTTCCTGCGGGCGTTTGTGCGCTCCACCGCCCTCTCGCTTGTAGCGTTAGTATGCCCGGCGGTGAGCGCCGCTGTCCTCGCATCGCTGGACGACTGGTTTCCCTTCCTCGCGTACGGCTTCTTCGCGCTCGTCATCCCGGCTTCGATGATCGCGATGTCATTCATCTTCGCAACGCGCGGGAGGAACTCGCGGGCGCGCCGGATCCCCTTCGAGTCCGGGGTCTCAACAGGGCCGCCGAAGCAGCAGCGGTTCACTGTCAGCTTCTACCTGACGGCGATGCTCTTCATCGTCTTCGACATCGAGATCGTCTTCCTCTTCCCCGTCGCGGTCGTGCTGAACGAGGTCGGGACTTTCGCGCTCGCCGAGTTCGGCTTCTTCATCGCGATCCTGGCCGTCGCCTACGTCTACATCTGGAAGAAGGGAGCGCTCGAGTGGCGGTAGAGGGAAACGGCCGCAAGCGCCTCGCCGACTACGGGCTCAAGTCGGAGCGCCTGCTCATGCGCCGGCCCGGCGGCGTGCGACCTGATCCGAGCAAGTTCGAGGAGGAGCTCGGAGACCTCGAGCAAAGGCTCATGCTGACGACCCTCGAGAAAGCGGTCGCCTGGGCGCAGGCTAACTCGATCTGGCCCGATACGTTCGGGCTGGCCTGCTGCGCGATGGAGATGATCGCCGTTGTCGGCTCGCGGTACGACATCGCTCGCTTCGGTGCCGAAGTCTTCCGATCCTCGCCCCGTCAGGCCGATCTCCTGATCGTCTCGGGGCGGGTGGCGCACAAGATGGCCGCCCCCCTGCGCCAGATCTACGACCAGATGGTCGAGCCGAAGTGGGTCATGGCCATGGGCGCCTGTGCCTCGTCGGGCGGGATGTTCAACAACTACGCGGTGCTCCAGGGCGTCGACAAGGTCGTTCCCGTGGACATCTACGTGCCCGGCTGTCCGCCGCGCCCCGAGGCGGTGCTCGAGGGGATCGTCCGCCTGCAGGAGAAGGTCAAGGCCGGAGTGCCGCCCGCGTACGAGACGCGTCGGGTCGCTTCGTGACCGCCCCTCGCCTCCGGCTCGCTCCCGTGGGGGAAACCATGATTCACCCACGAGCCCCCTTCTTAGAGTCCGACGTGGAGGAACCTCCCTGTTCCCCCACACCCCCTCCCCTCGCTCATGGGCCAGAGGACGGCCTATGAGCTACGACGGCGTGCCGGGGTTCGTGGAGGAGCAGCAGGCCTACGGCGAGGCGACCGTCGTCGTCGAGCGCGAGCGCCTTGTGGAGGCTGCGCTCCACTGCCGTGACGAGCTCGGGTTCAAGGTGCTCGCCGACATCGCCGCCACCGACTACCTCGGCTGGGGCTCGAAGGGAGTCGCCGGCTACTGGGGCACGGCCGGGGGACGAGACATCAACGCTCCGGGCTCCTGGGGACTCCAGCGAACGCCCGCGCCGAAGCCGAAGCGATTCTCGGTCAATTACCACCTGCTCGCCCTACGGGACCAGCCCCTCCGAGTTCGGCTCCAGGTCTGGTGCGATGAGGGCGAGCCTGTCGAGAGCGTCGTCTCCGTCTGGCCGACAGCGGACTGGCACGAGCGCGAGGCCTGGGAGATGCTCGGCATCAACATCGAGGGCCACCCGAATCTCGCCCGTCTCCTGACCGAGGACGACTGGGAGGGGCATCCGCTCCGCAAGGACTATCCGCTCGGGGGCGAGCCGGTCCGGTTCTCGGACGCCGAGTAGCGATGGCTGTCGCAACGAGAGACAGCGTCTTCGTGGGACCGACCGTCTACGAGCGGAGCCGCATCCCCTCGCCCGTGCCGACGATGCTCCAGGTCGATCCTGCGATTCGGGAGCAGGGCGACGTCATGCAGGTCAACTTCGGGCCGAACCACCCCTCCACACATGGCGTGCTCCGGCTCGTGATCGACCTGAACGGAGAGCGGATCGTCGGCCTGAACGCGGTCGTCGGCTACCTCCACACCGGCTTCGAGAAGAACATGGAGGCGAAGACGTACTGGAAGGCGATCACGTACGCCCCGCGGATCGACTACGTCTCCTTCCAGAACAACGAGCTTGTCTTCGTCCTGGCGATCGAGAAGCTGCTCGGAATCGAGGTGCCTGCGAAGGCGACCTGGATGCGAACGCTCCTGTGCGAGCTGAACCGGTTGCACTCGCACCTGATCTGGCTAGGGACAGGCGCCCTCGAGCTGGGCGCGATCTCGATGCTCTGGTACTGCTTCCGCGAGCGGGAGGCAATCCTCGATCTCTTCGAGCTGGTCGCCGGCTTCCGCATGCACACCCGCTACTTCCAGACCGGCGGGCTAGCCGAGGACGTGCCGGTCGGCTTCTGGGACGAGTGCCGCAAGTTCGCGGACGTCATGCCGGCGCGGATCGACGACTACGAGGCACTCCTCGACAAACAGGCGATCTTCCTCGAACGGACGAAAGGAATCGGGCTCCTCTCGGCCGACGACGCGCTCGCCCTGGGGCAATCCGGACCGGTCCTCCGCGCCTCCGGCGTCAACTGGGATCTCCGCAAGCGCGAGCCGTATCTGGCCTACGACGAGCTCGACTGGAACGTGCCCGTTTACACGGCCGGCGACGTCTACGACCGCTACAAGGTGCGTGTGAACGAGATGCGCGAGTCGGTGCGGATCGTCCAGCAATGCCTGGACGGAATGCCCGAGGGGCCCTGGATCGCAGACAACCGCAAGGTCGTCCTGCCGCCCAGGCACGAGCTCCATACGTCCATGGAGAGCCTCATCCACCACTTCAAGCTCGTCACGGAGGGCTACCGGGTCCCTGAGGGAGAGGTCTACGTCCCGATCGAGTCGCCGCGGGGCGAGCTCGGGTGCTACCTGGTCGCGGACGGAGGCCCGAGACCGTGGCGCGTGAAGTTCCGCGCACCCTCCTACGTGGCCCTCGAGGCGACGGCGACCGTGATGACAGACGCTCTCGTGGCCGACCTGATCGCAATCGTCGGCTCCCTCGACAACGTCATGGGCGAGGT
>JBBQXP010000062.1:0-17980 GCA_038209555.1 Gaiellales bacterium | reverse complement strand
CAGCCCGGCTGGCGCTCCGTGCCCTACGGGGAGCGCTGTTCGCTCCTTCGCGAGGCTGCCCAACAGATTCGCGACCGTCGGATCGAGCTGGCGGCGGCGGTCACGCTCGAGACCGGCAAAACGCGCATCGAGTCGATCGGGGAGGTCGAGGAGGCCGTCGACCTGATTGAGACCTATTGCGCGCACATGGAGGAGAACCGGGGCTACGAGGTGCCTCTCGGATCGCTCTCCGAGACGGAGAGGAACCGCAGCGTGCTGAAGCCGTACGGGGTCTTCGGGGTAATCGCGCCCTTCAACTTCCCGGTTGCTCTTTCGCTTGGTATGGCCTCCGGCGCGCTGGTCACGGGGAACACGATCCTGCTGAAGCCGTCCGAGGAGACAGCCCTTTGCGGCTCCCTGGTCGCCGAGATCCTGTCCGGTCTGCCCGAGGGCGTCGCGAGCGTCGTCCACGGCGGGGCCGAGACCGGAAAGGCGATCGTCGAGGGCGACGTCGATGGGGTTGCGTTCACCGGCTCGGCGGAAGTCGGCCGCTGGATTGCCCGGACGATGAACGAAGGCCCGTACGCGCGTCCCGCGCTGACCGAGATGGGCGGCAAGAACCCCGCAATCGTGACGGCGAACACCGACCTCGAGAAGGCGGTTGAGGGCATCGCGCGGTCGGCGTTCGGGTTCTCGGGACAGAAATGCAGCGCGTGCTCGCGGGCACTCGTGGCCGACGAGGTGCACGACGAGTTCGTCGAGCGCCTGCGCGAGCACACCGAGGCTCTGGCCGTCGGCGATCCGGCCGACTCCGGGACCTACACCGGACCGGTCGTGAACGCAGAAGCGGTCGAGCGCTTCGGTCGCGTAGCGGCGGAGGCGCGGCGAGACGGCCGCGTGGTGACGGGCGGAGAGCAGCTCGACCTCCCCGGGTACTACGTCGCGCCCACCGTGGTCTCGGAGCTCCCGGCGGGCCACCGGCTGACCCGCGACGAGCTCTTCCTGCCGTTCCTGACCGTCGCCCGCGTGGGCTCGCTGGATGAAGCCCTGCGCGAGGCGAACGAAGTCGTCTACGGCCTCACCGCGGGGGTGTTCAGCGAGGACGAGGACGAGGTGCAGCGCTTCCTGGACGAGATCGAAGCCGGGGTCGTCTACGTCAATCGCCGCGCCGGGGCCACGACCGGGGCCTGGCCGGGAATCCAGTCCTTCCCCGGCTGGAAGTCGAGCGGGTCGACCGGGAAGGGCGGCCTCGGCCCCTACTACATCCAGGGGTTCATGCGCGAGCAGAGCCAGACGGTGGCCGGCTGATGTGGTCGAGCCCGCTCCTGTATGAGCGGCTCACGTGGCCCGAGGTGCGCTTCGCCGCCGAGCAGGATCGCGTCTGCCTGATCCCCGTCGCGACGCTCGAGGATCACGGGCCGCACATGCCGATCGACACCGACCTCCGGATCACGAGCGAGATCTGCCGCCGGGTCGCGGAGCGGGCCGGGGACGATGTCGTTCTGCTTCCCGCCGTTCCGCACGGCTACTCCCCGCACCACATGGACTTCCCCGGAGCGATCACGATCGGCTGGGACACCTTCACGAACTATCTGCTCGACATCGGCCGCTCGCTCGCACGCCACGGGTTCCACCGCATGCTCTACCTGAACGGCCACGGGTCGAACCAGAACCTGGTCGAGATGGCCGCCCGCCTCGTGGGCGTGGAGTTCGCGGACGTGCTGTCTGCGGCCGCGTTCTATCTCTCCGGCAAGGAATCGCTCCGGAAGATCGACGAGCTGCGCGAGTCCGAGCAGGGCGGCATGGCGCATGCTTGCGAGCTCGAGACCTCGATCTACCTCGCCATCGACCCGGAGGCGGTGGACATGTCGAAGGCAGTCGACGAGCTCGGCTACCAGCAGTCGGAGTACGCGTACATGGACTGGAGCGACGGGCCGCTGAAGCTGATGCCCTGGTGGTCGTCCTTTTCCACTACGGGCGTGCAGGGCCGGGCGACGCGCGGCACTGCGGCGAAGGGCGAGAAGCTGCTCGAGGCCGCGGTCGAGGAGGTGACGGGCTTCGTCACCGATCTGAAGGGAAGGCCGCTCCCCGTTCGTCAGACGCCGCGCGAGAAGCCCCTGCAGCCGTCGTGACGGAAGCGACCCGGTTTGGCAAGCCGCTTCCCCCCGGCGGCACGATCGGCGTCCCCGCGCCGGCGAGCCCCTACGAGAACCGCTCCGAGATCCTCCGGGGAGTCGAGGCGTGGGAAGAGCGCGGGTACAAGGTGAAGCTCGGCGAGGGCGCCTTCGAGCGCGACGACTACGTCGCCGGCAGCCCCGAGGGCCGGGCTCGCGACGTCAACGCGATGTTCGCCGACCCCGAGGTGGACGTCGTCCAATGCCTGATGGGCGGCTACGGCTCGGCGCAGACCATCCCCTTCCTCGACTTCGACCTGATCGCGGCGAATCCGAAGCCATTCGTCGGCTACTCGGACATCACGGCACTTCACGTCGCGATCCGACAGCGGGCGAGCCTGGCGACGATCTACGGCTACGGCCTCGTGGGCATGGGGGACAAGGACACAACGCCCTTCACCCGAGATCGCCTGCTACGTGTCCTCGGCGGCGAGACCACGGGCGAGATCCCCCGCGACCCGGATGACCCCTACGTCCGGGCGATCAGCGGCGGCCGGGTGACGGCGCCGCTCGTGGGGGGATGTCTCTGGCTTCTCATGCAGACCATGGGTACGCCCTGGGAGTTCGAATGCGACGGGTGCATTCTCTTCTTCGAAGACGTCGACCTGCCACCCTGGTATCTGGACGGAGCGTTGACCCAGCTTGGACAGAGCGGCAAACTCACCCAGGTCGCGGGAGTCGTAGTAGGGGAGATGGACAAGAGCGAATGGCGCGAGACTAGGCCAGAGTGGCCAAGAACGAAGTCTCTGGAGGACGTGCTGGAGCAGCACTTGGAGCCCCTGGGGGTTCCCGTGGTATACAAGCTCCCACTCGGCCACGGAAAGCATCAGGCGGCGCTTCCGCTCGGAGTGACCGCCACGCTCGACGCGGATGCACGCACGCTCACCATCGACGATCCGGTGCTGAGGTGAGCTCGAATGAAGAACACAACGACCTGCCCGCTACGGAGAGGAGAGTCATGAAGTCCCGATTCACTGTCTTGGTCGCCGCCGCGCTGGCGATGGGTCTCCTCGCAGTCGGATGCGGCGGCGGCGAGAGTGGGGGCGGGCAGAGCTCCTCGGGCGGCGTGAAGAAGGGCGGGATTCTGCGGATCGGATCGATCAACTACATCGACTCGTTCAACCCGCTGAAGTACATCGAGACGCAGTCGACGAACGCTTTCATCATGCTCTATCCGCAACTCGTCCAGTACGCGTACTCGAAGGAGAACGGCTTCAAGATCGAGGGCGACTGGGCGACCTCGTGGGACACGTCGTCCGATGGGAAGACGTGGACGTTCCACCTCCACCCGGGCACGAAGTGGTCGGACGGCAAGCCCCTGACCGCCGAGGACGCGGCCTGGACGATCAACACGGTCGTCAAATATGCGAACGGGCCGACGGCGGTCGCCGCCCCCTCCGTTAGCCACGTAAAGAACGCGGTCACAAAGGATCCAGCGACGCTGGTGATCAACTACGCGGCGCCGGTCGGAAACGTCCTTCCGCAGCTCGAAACCCTTTCGATCCTCCCGCAGCACGTCTACGAGCCGCTCTCGAGCGAGAACGGCAAGGGGCTCGCGACGTTCCATCCCGAGCAGCACTTGCCGCTCGTGTCGGGCGGCGCTTACACGCTGAAGCAGTACGAGAAGAAGGGGACGACCGTCTTCGTCCGCGACCCGAACTACTGGGGGCCGAAGTCGAACGCCGACGCTGTCGCGCTCACCTACTACACGAACGCGGACGCGATGATCGCCGACCTGAAGCAGGACCAGCTCGACTACGTCGACCAGGTGCCGTTCAACGCGATCGACATCCTGAAGAAGGACTCGAGCATCTCGGTGAACACGTATCCGGGCTTCGAGACGACCAACATCACGTGGAACTCGAACCCGAAGAAGCCGAAGAACCGCGAGCTGCTCGACCCGCAGGTGAAGAAGGCACTGTCCATGTGCGTCGACCGCCAGAAGATCATCGACGTTGTCTTCGCTGGGTATGCGGACACCGTCGAGTCGATCGTCGGGCACATCGCTCCGCTCGAGAACCCTGACCTAGGCCTGCTCGAGCACGACTGCGCGGCCGGGAACGCGACGCTCGACCAGCTCGGGTACAAGAAGGACGCGAACGGGATCCGGATGGCCCCGGCCACCACGGGTGCGAACGCCCAGCCTGCCCACCCGATGGAGTACAACATCATGACCCCGACGTCGACCGACTTCAACATCAACCGGGCGTACGACATCGTCCAGGAGGGGTTCAAGGAGGCAGGCGTCAAGGTGACGCAGCAGGTCGGCGGCGACTCGACTGCGGCCTACGCGATCGAGACGGGCGACAACTGCGACGCCGACAAGCTCACCGGGTACGACAAGTTCGACATCGCCATGTGGGACTGGGTCGGCTACATCGACCCCGACTTCATGCTTTCGGTCGTGACTCGTGGCCAGTGGTGCTCCTGGAGCGACACCGGTTGGGTCAACGCCGAATACGACAAGCTCTACGACCTTCAGGGCCGGACCGTCGACCCGGACAAGCGGAAGGAGATCGTCTACGAAATGCAGCAGATGGTGTATGACAACTTCCTCTACACCCAGCTCATCAACGAGCAGGCGATCGACGCGAACAGCAAGAAGTGGGCCGACTTCTCGGCGCCGCTTAGTGCCTACTCAAAGGCGTACTACACCGCACCGCACCAGGTCGGTTAGTGGGCATGGAAAGACAACGGAGAGGGGCGGGCCTCGGCCCGCCCCCGACCCCTTCGTAGAGGATCGTGCGCGGCGCGAACTACGTTCTGAAGCGCCTGTCTTTCGCGGTCGTGACGATCTTCGTCGCGATCACGCTCAACTTCGTGCTCTTCCGTGCCGTCCCGGGCGACGCGGTGCAGTCCCTGCGCTGCCGCCAGTGCACGATCCAATTCAAGGCAGCGCTCCGAAAGGAGCTCGGCCTTGACCAGTCCAAGTGGACGCAGTACACGGTCTACCTGAAGAATCTGGCGCACGGAGACCTCGGCCAATCGCTTCGCTTCCAGGATTCCGTCTGGAGCGAGCTCCTGCCCTCGATCAAGAACACGATGGCGATGCTCGCGCTCGGAACGGTCTTCTCGATCGTCTTCGGTGTCATCGTGGGGGTGATCTCCGCCTGGCGGCGGGGCACGATTGCTGACAAGGTCGGCCTCTGGAGCGGGCTCGTCTTCTATTCGCTGCCGCCCCAGTGGCTCGGCCTCATGATCGTCCTCTACGTAGCGGGGGCGATCGGCCTGCCGACTTCGGGTATCAAGGATCCGACGCTCGGCATCCTCGGGGATGCGTCCACCTGGACCCTCTTCGTCGACCGGGTTCGGCACATGATCCTCCCCGCCGCGACGGTCGGACTCGTGCTCTACGGCGAGTACGCGCTCATTGTCCGGTCGGCCATGCTCGAGACGCTGGGTGAGGACTACGCGCTGACCGCGCGGGCGAAAGGGCTCTCGAACTGGGCGACCGTCTGGCGCCATGGGCTGCGGAATGCCCTCCTCCCGATCGTGACGCTGGTCGCGCTCTCACTCGGCTTCATCATCGGCGGGTTCATCACCGTCGAGTACGTCTTCTCGTATCCCGGGATCGGCCTCCAGATCGTCGAGGCGATCGATCAGCGTGACTTCCCGATCCTGCAGGGAGCATTCCTGCTCCTCGCGCTGTCCGTCATCCTTCTGAACCTCCTCGCGGATCTCCTGTACTTCAAGCTCGACCCGAGGATCACGGAATGAGCTCGGCATTCACTGCTGCCGAGGCGCCAGAAGCAACCGCGGAGTCGCGGCCCGGCTTCCTGCGCACCGCCATTCTCGGAGAGCCGCAGGCGATCGTCGGGATCGTGGTCATCATCGCCTTCATTCTCATCGGCGTCATTGGCCCGTTCGTCACCGGAGATGCGAAGACCAAGGTCGGGACTGTCTTCCAGCACCCGAGTGGCTCCCACCCCCTCGGTCTCGACGGGGGCGGCGCCGACATGGTCAGGCTGCTGGTCAACGGCGCGCGCGTCTCGCTCCTCGTCGGCTTCGCCGCGGCCTTCGTGTCAATCCTGATCGGCGGGGTCGTAGGGGTCCTCGCGGGCTTCTTCGGCGGAAAGACGGACATCGCGCTCATGCGGCTGACCGACTACTTCCTCGTGATCCCGGACGTGCCGCTCATGATCGTCGCCGCCGCGCTCTTCGGCCGCAGCCTGAGGAACATCATCCTGATCATCGGCATCATCTACTGGACGACGACCGCACGGCTCCTACGGGCACAGGTGAAGAGCATCCGCGAACGAATCTACGTCCGCCGTGCGCGTGCGATGGGCGCGGGGAACAGCCGGCTGGTCTTCCGCCACATCCTCCCGCAGGTCGCGCCGCTTGTCGTCGCGAACACGGTCCTGCTCGTCGCAACCGCGATCTTCGCCGAGACGTTCATCACGTTCCTCGGCCTCGGCGACCCGAGTGCCATCTCCTGGGGCCGTCTGATCGAGAACGCCTTCACCGACGACGCGATCCTGAACAACGCGTGGTGGGCAATCGTCCCGCCCGGCGTCTGCGTGGCGATCGTAGTCCTCGCGGCGACCATGACCGGCGCGGCGATCGAGGAGGCGCTGAACCCGCGACTCGCCGTCGGCCACCTGTCCGTCCGACGCTTCCGCATGCGCGTGCTGCCCTCTGTCGGCCGGGTCGAGCCGTCGGCGACGCTGCCGCCGCCTACCGGCGCGGCCGGAGCGACGAGCGGCAAGGGAGCGAAGCGGTGAATGAGCCCCTCATCCGGGTCGAGAACCTCCACGTCTGGTTCGATCTCAAAGGAGGCACGGAGCTCCACGCGGTGAGGGGGGTCTCGTTCGCACTCGAGCGCGGCGAGCGGTTCGGGCTCGTGGGCGAGTCCGGGTGCGGAAAGACGACGACCATCCTCGCGCTCATGGGCCTTCTGCCTCCGAACGCGAGCGTGGCCGGCGCGGTCTACCTGGACGGCGAGAACATCCTCGAGCGCGGCGAGGAGACGGTCAGCCCGCACCGCTGGAAGGACATCGCGATGATCTTCCAGGGGGCCATGAACGCCTTCAACCCGGTGAAGACCGTAGGCAAGCAGATCGTCGAGCCGATGGAGTTGCACGAGATCGCCGAGGGGAAGGATGCCTGGAAGCGTGCGGGCGAGCTCCTCGAGACGGTCGGCATCGCGGCCAGCCGCGCCCGGCGCTATCCGCACGAGTTCTCCGGCGGGATGCGCCAGCGGGCGGCGATCGCGATGTCACTCGCGTGCCATCCGAAGGTCCTCCTCGCCGACGAGCCCACGACCGCGCTCGACGTCATGGTGCAGGCGCAGATCCTAGAGCTGCTTGTCGGACTCTCCAATGACTTCGGGCTCGCGCTTGTCCTCGTCACCCACGACCTGCCGGTCGTCGCGCAAGTGTGCGAGCAGGCGGCCGTCATGTACGCGGGCGAGATCATGGAGTCCGGCCCGTTGGAGGGCCTCTACCACGACCCGCGGCATCCGTATACAAGGCTCCTCTTCGCGGCGACGCCGGATCTCTACGGTGAGGGTGAGGTCGTCTCGATTCCGGGCGCGCCGCCACGGCTCGACAGGGAGATCCAGGGCTGCCCGTTCGCGCCACGCTGCGACCGGACGTTCGCGCCGTGTCACGACGTGAAGCCGCGCTACCTGGCGGTCGGGCCGGATCGCCACGCTGCGTGCCACCTGAACGACCCCGCGCTGGCGAAGGCTTCGTGAGCGCGAACGGAGACGGCGCCTCGCCGCCGCTCCTCGACGTCGAGAGCCTCGTCATGCACTACCCGGTCCCTCGCGGCCTCGTCGGGACGCTCGCGCGACGTCCGAAAGGCGTCGTGCACGCGGTGGAGGGGGTCACGTTCCAGGTGCGCGAGGGCGAGATGCTGGCGCTCGTCGGCGAGTCCGGCTGCGGGAAGACGACCACCGCGCAGTCCGTGCTTCGGATGGTTGACCCAACCTCCGGTGCGATCCGCTTCCGCGGGCAGGACATCACGCGCCTCGGGGCGCGGGAGCTTCGCCCGCTTCGGCGCGAGATCCAGATGATCTATCAGGATCCGTACGAGTCACTCGACCCGCGTTTCCGCGTGCGTGACACCGTCGAGGAGCCGCTCGACGTCCACGGGCTGGCGGGCGCAAAATCGGAGCGACGCCAGCGCATCCTCGACGCTCTCGTCCGGGCGGGCCTGACGCCTCCCGAGCTCTACATCGACCGGTTCCCGCACGAGCTCTCGGGCGGCCAGCGCCAGCGCGTCGCGATCGCGGCGAGCCTGGTGCTGAATCCGAAGCTCCTCCTTGCAGACGAGCCCGTGTCGATGCTCGACGTGTCGGTTCGGGCAGGAGTCCTGCACCTGCTGGACGGCCTTCGGCAAGAGGGGCTCGGGATCCTGATGATCACGCACGACCTCTCGACTGCCGCTCACTTCGCGAACCGGATCGCCGTCATGTACTTGGGACGGATCGTCGAGGAGGGTCCCGCGCAGGAAGTCGTCACGAATCCGCAGCATCCGTACACGAAGGCGCTTCTTTCCGTGGTTCCGAAGCGAGACCCGCAGCACCGCTCCCGTCCCCAGATCCTCCAGGGAGAAACGCCGGACCCGACGCACATTCCGGTCGGCTGCCGCTTCCACCCTCGCTGCCCAATCGCCATCCCGGAGTGCAAGGAGATTGATCCGGAGCTCAGGCGTACCGCCGGTAGCCGGGCGCCCGGCCACGTGGCTGCCTGCATCCGCGCCTGGTGAGTTAAACGAGGTCGCGCGGGACGCTGAAGGACCGCTCGTCCTCGTGGACCTTCTCGTCGCCCTCGAACGCCTGGATCCGGTTTCGGGTATGGAAGCTGGTTGCGTCCGACCAGAGCTCGCTTTCGGTCTCGACCCGGGTGCGCCAGTTGCCGCGGCCGACCCCGACCAGGCCTTCGCACCGGATCCGGGCCGACAACGGATCTCCCTCGACGATCGTGAAGATCTCTCGCCCGGCGTCCTCGAGCTCGATTCCATTGGGGAGGATCCGCCTGCCGCCTCCGTACTCGTAGGTGAGCGTGACCGCCCCGGTCGCCACGTCGCGCTCGACCTTCCGGGACGCCGATCCAACCGTGATCTCGTCGACCGCGATCGGCGCCGAGCCCTCCGGCGGCTGGAACGGAGCAAGTTCCTGATCGTCGGCTCGCCGCGGGCGCACGGGAAGCTCCAGCCGGCTCGAGCCGGTGAAAAGTGAGAGGGTGACGGGCTCAGGAGCCGGCCACGCCCAGGGCCAGTAGGTCGGCGAGACGGCCAATCGAAGGCGATGCCCGACCGGAAACGAGTGCGCGATCGCGTTCAGCTTGACGCGGGCCTCGTAGCGCCGCCCGGGCTCGAGCGGCGTCGGTAGCTCGTGGGACTCTCTGTGCGTGAGGTTGAGGAGGCCTCGGGTGACTAGCGTCGACTGGCCGTTGGGCGCGATGTCGCAGAGCCGGACCGCGACGAGGGCGTGCGGGCGGTCGACCGCAAGTGCGAGCACCGCTTCCGGGAAGCCGAGGAGCTCGAACGACTCGTCGAGCGGAGCGGAGTCGAACGTAAGGGAAAGCCCGTCCTCGGACCGCTGGTCCGGCGGCTGGTCGAGCGCGTCGCCATAGGGACACCAGAGACCGGCATCGAGGCCGCACGCCTGCGCCCCCAGGAAGTCGAGCCGCACGTCAGAAGATGAGCTCCGTTCGAGAGTGCCGTCTCCGAGCGCCAGCCGGCGCGACTCGTAGCCCGCGGGAGGCCATGAGGGCTCCGTCACCCAGCGGCCCGGCCGCTCCTCCGGCTGGGCGTCTGGCCCGGCCGCGTCCTGCATCCAGACGCGCAGCGCCGGCTCCTGCTCGATGCCGTTGTCGTTGCCCTTCAGCCAGCGGTCCCACCAGCGCAAGCACTCCTGGAGGAAGCCGATCTGGGGGCCGGGCAGAGCGTCGTGCGGAAAGCCGTGTCCCCACGGCCCGATCAGGCCCTTGCTGATCCCCGGCAGCCCTTCGAGCAGCCTGGGCACCGCGTTCGAGTACCCATCCACCCAGCCTCCGATCGCGTAGATCGGGCACTCGATGGCGGAGAAGTCCTCGCAGACCGAGCCGTGCTGCCAGTACGGGTCGCGCCGTTGATGCGCCAGCCAGGCCTCGACATAGGGCGGCGTCTCCCGCAGGCGGCCGAGCCACGTCTCTCGCCACGTGTCGCCGACGACGACTGGGTCGGGCGGCGTGCCGTTCCAGACGTACATGAGGGAGGCCCAGGGCAGCATGTCCACCCCGAGCAGGCAGCCGCCCATGTAGTGGACATCGTCTGCGTAGCGGTCGTCCGTGGAGCAGAGCGTGATCACCGTCGCCAGTGCGGACGGGCGGCGGGCTGCGATCTGGAGCCCGTTGAAGCCGCCCCAGGAGATCCCGAACATGCCCACGGCGCCCGTGCACCACGGCTGGGCCGCGATCCAGGCGATGGCCTCGACGCCGTCGTCCAGCTCCTGTTCGAGGTACTCGTCGAAGAGGATCCCGTCCGACTCGCCGGCTCCGCGCAGGTCGACGCGCACGCACGCGTACCCGTGCCCGGCGAAGTAGGGGTGCATGGTGGAATCGCGCCGCCAGGTCCAGTCGTTCTTCCGGTAGGGGATGTACTCGAGGATCGCGGGCACCGGCGCGGCCTCGGCGTCCCCGGGAAGCCAGATCTTCGCGGCCAGTCGGCTTCCATCCGCCATTGGAATCCAGACGTTCTCGAGCTCGCGCACCTGGCGCGGGAAGTCCGAGCGAATCCGCACGCCTCACCTTCTCACGGCGTCAGGAGCGCTCGCGGCCGGAGGTGAGGCTCGAAGGGTGCTCGGGGGTTAAAAAAAAGGAAGAGCCCCGGCGGCCTGGGGCTCTTCTCGGAATCCTTTATCGGCCGATTTCAGCTGGGCATGAGGGTGACTGGAATGCGCACCTCGTGAGGCGGCTTTCCGGTGCCCGCCGCGTCGTCGTCCGAGATGACAATAGTCCCTGCCTGCTCGTGCGTGACTTCGAAGTCCACGTCCATCGAGAAGGTGCCTCGACAGCCGGTTCCACACGTCGCAGTCGTGAAGCCACGGGACAGTTCTGTGCCGCCCGCGTCCAGCACCCTGACGGTCACGTTCGCTTCGAAGACGTTCGCGCTTCCCGAGACGGTGATGCCGCTCTCGACGCGCTGGCCGATCGAGGGGTGCTCGACGAGGATGACGGGAAGGAGTTCCTCGTAGTCGCGGCAGCGGACCGGATGGTCGAGGACGATCCCTTCGCCGGAGAAGACGTCCACCGCCTGGCCGTCGAGCTCGAAGCTCACGCCCTTGACCGTTTCGAACTGGTCGAGGGTGCACGCGACCTGGGCGAGCCTGGCGGACATCGAGGCCGAGCCGCCACCGGACTCGAACTCGGAGCTCAGGTCGACCGTCGCGACGCCGTTCGAGACTGTAAGGCCGAGGAGCTGGGTGCCGGCCGGAATGACGGTGGTCACGCCCGCCCGGGCTTCAAGAGGTGTCGGTCCTGCCAGGAGATCCTCAATGGCTGCCGTTCCCACTCGCGGCGTGCCTTCCCGCTCCCGCCAGGTGACGAAGAGCGACTCGCCGCGGACGAGCCAGACCTGGTAGAGGACGCCCGATGTACTGCTCGACCCGGTCTCGGCGACCGTGCCCGAGCCTGTCTCCGTGGGCGGCGGCGCCGTCTCGGACCCAGAGCTCGTCACCGTCTGGTTTGCAGGTATCTCCGTCGAGACTGCGCCGACCGGAACGGCTTCCTCCTGACCGCACCCGGCGGCCGCGAGTCCAGCGCCGCCGACGAGGCCGAGGCCGATCACGATCAATGCGAGGCGCTTCATGGTCATCCTCCTACTCGGTTACGCGCCTCATCCTGCGCTCCTCCCGCAACGGGCCCGTTTCCGCTCTGTAACGGTTTCGCCACCGATGGCGGCAGGCGGAGGGTGAACCGGCTGCCACGGTCCAGCTCGCTCCAGACCTCGATGTCGCCGCCCAGCAGGCGCGCGTTCTCGAGCGCGATCGCGAGCCCGAGCCCACTCCCAGCGCCTGTTCGCGACGGATCTGCCTTGTAGAAGCGGTCGAAGATGCGCTCCAGGTGCTCCGGCGTCATGCCGCCTCCCTGATCCTCCACCTCGACAAAGGCTCCGGCGTCGTCGGCGCCCGTTCGCACGGCGACGTCCCGGCCGCCGTGCTCGAGCGCATTGCCGACGAGGTTCGCGACGATCTGCTCCAGCCTGCGGCGGTCGCTCTCGACGACCGCGTCGGCGCCCTGAATGCGCACGCGATCGATCCACCCCCGAGCCCGGATGGTGGCATCCACCAGGGAGGCGAGGTCGACAGGCTCGAGCCGAACGGCTCCCTGGCCCGCGTCGAGGCGGGAGATTTCCATCAGGTCTTCGACGAGTCGACGGAGGCGGGCAATATCCGCCACGACGAGCTCGGCTGGGCGGCGAGCCTCGGGCGGCATCCGGTCGAGATGCTCCGAGAGAAGCGAGGCTTCGCCAACTAGGGCGGTGACCGGCGTCCGGAGCTCGTGCGCGACGTCGGAGGTAAACCTCCGTTCGCGCGCCTGCGCCTCTGAGAGGGCGGCAATCTTTCCCTCGAGCGCGTCGGCCATCTCGTTGAACGACGCCGCCCAGGCCCCGAACTCATCCCGGCCGCCCGGTGGCAGGCGAGTCGCCAGGAGCCCCTCTGCGAGCGAGCGCGCAGCAGCGCTCGCCTCGGCGACCGGAGCAAGGGTCCGCCGCGCCACGAGTGTGCCGACGCCACCGGCAACGAGCACGAGTAGCGCGAGACCGACGAGGAGGATCGTGCGGAGCTGGCCGAGCTCGTCGAAGAGCTGCGCTTCCGAGAAGAAGAAGTAGAGCTCGGCCCCGGAGACGCGCCCTCCGACCACGAGATAAGGAACGCCTCCAAACTCGGTGCGCTGGTAGGTCAGCTGCCCACGCCGGACCTGTGCCACGAGGTCCGGCGGCGCCAGTGCCGGTCGGATGGAGATGCTCGATGAGAAGTCCTGGCCCTCGACGCGGACTGCGGTCGCAAACCCGCTCCGGCGCTCGAGGGCGTCCAGGAGCTGCCGCACCGCCTCCGTCCGCGACTGCGGCGATGCGAGCACGGAGGAGGCGAACTCGAGGTTGAAGCGTGACTGGTCGAGTGCCCGCTCGACCGAGTCGTCCAGGCGACTCTCCCGGGCGACCAGGTAGGAGCCGGCGGCGAGCGCGGCGCCGGAGAGCCCGGCGACGAGCATGAAGGCGATCGTAAGGCGCCGGCGGAGCCGCCCCGGCCTGATCGGAGACCGCGCGCTCATCCACTCGGGTCGAGCCTGTAGCCGACCCCCCGAACGGTCTGGAGGAGGGTGGGGTGCTTCGGATCGGCCTCCACCTTCGCCCGCAGACGCTGGACGGCCACGTCGACGAGCCGGGAGTCGCCCAGGTAGTCGTAGTTCCAGACCCGCTCGAGGAGGAGCTCTCGCGTGAATACCTGCCGCGGTCGCCGGGCAAGCTCGAGGAGGAGCCGGAACTCTGTCGCGGTCAGCTCGATCCGCTCATCACCTCGCCGCACCTCGAAACCGGCCGGGTCGATCTCGAGTGCCCCGACGGCGAGTGCTTGCTCCGGAGGATCTTCACCCGATCTCCGCATGACCGCCCGCGCCCGGGCGACGAGCTCGGGCAGCTCGAACGGCTTCGTGACGTAGTCGTCGGCGCCGAGCTCCAGCCCGACAACCACGTCGACTGTGTCGCTCCGGGCCGACAGCATGACGATCGGAACCCGGCTCTCACGGCGGATCTCGCGGCAGACCTCGAAGCCGTCGAGCTTCGGGAGCATCACGTCGAGGACGACGAGGTCGAACGGCCCCTGCCTGAACTCGACGAGACCCTGCCTGCCGTCGGAGGCCGTCGTGACCGCAAAGCCTGCCTGCGACAAGCCGAGTGCCGCCACCTCCCGGATCGAGGCATCGTCCTCCACGAGCAGCACGCGCTCGTCCATCGGACGAAGCCTAGGTGGCGAGGACGCTAGCGCGGCCTTGCCCGCACCTTGGACGTGGGGTGACATGGGACTGGAAGCGCACCGCTCAAGAGTCTCCTCCGAGGGCCCGATTAGTTTGATGTCGATGTCTGCGGCCTGTATAGAGATCGTTACGTGAGTCGTGCCCGGGGTCTGCCGCGCGCGTCCTGGCTGTGCCGCGGTGTTGGAACGGCCTTCGTCTGCGTCGCCGCATCGCTGCTTCTGGCCGGCACTGCAGGCGCCGTCGGTCCGGCGAAGAAGCAGGAGGGGCGCTCCTTCTTCGACGTCCGGCTCGAGCCGGACGAGCTCGGTCAAGAAGCACGTACCACGGCCTCGATGCGAGCAGCGCAGGCCCGGCTGCTCCATTCGCTCGGACTCCACGGTGTCGTCGATGTCGATCGCCTGACCGGGACCCCGCGCGTGGTTGCACGGCTGAACGGGTTCCTGACCGGGCCCATGGAGAGCGGACCCGAGGAAGTCGCGCTCGGCTACGTGCGCGAGCATGCCGACGCCTTCGGCCTCGATGCGGGCGACATCAGTGCCCTTCGACTGTCCAGGGCCTACACGGACATCGACCGCACGACCCATCTCGGCTGGGTGCAGACATACGATGGCATCCCTGCGTTCGACAACGGTCTTTCGGCAAGTGTCACGAAGGACGGCCGGCTCGTGAACGTGCTCGGCTCGCCTCGCCAGGATCTTCGGCTCGCGGACGTCGCCCCGGAACTCTCCGCAGGCGCGGCGCTCGGATACTCACTGCATGACGCAGGCGCGAAGCTCGCGCCGCCGCGCGTGATTGCGCGGGCCGCCGCTCCGACGCGAGACACCCGGTTCGCCGGCGGCCACCGCGCCGGGCTCGTCCTCTTCGCCGGGCCTCGCGGCGTGCGCCTCGCCTGGCGCGTCCTCGCGCATGCAAAGCCCACCCAGGTCTTCGACTACGTGGTCGACGCAGGCACCGGGGAGGTGCTCCGCCGCTCGAACCTCGTCGACTTCGCTCAGGTGTTCGACTACTACCCCGGCGCCACGGCCGGGGGCGCTGCCGCTCTGAAGTCCCTCGACTCCTGGCTGGCTCCAGGCGCAACCACGCTCACCGGACCGAACGCCCACGCCTACCTCGACGTCAACTCGGACGACTTCGCCGAAGAGGTGGGGCCAAGCTCGACGCCTCCGGCCGCGTCCACCTGGGACTATCCGCGGGCGGCGTTCTCCTACGGAAGCGGAGGCTGCCCGGCGGACAGCTACGGCTGTGCCTGGAAGCACACTATCGGCGGTAGCTGGAGCACGAACAAAAATCAGAGCGCCACCCAGCTCTTCTACTACGTCAACACCTTCCACGACCATCTCGCGGCCGGCCCGATCGGGTTCACTGCCGCGACCGGGAACTTCGAGGGGGCCGACCCTCTCCTGGCCGAGGCCGACGACGGGGCCAACGGACCCGGGAATGTTCCGGACGGGAATCACCGGAACAACGCGAACATGTTCACGCCGCCCGATGGGTTCTCCCCCCGTATGCAGATGTACCTCTTCGCACCGCCGTTCCCGGCAGTGAACGGAGCCGACGACGCCTCGGTCGTCTACCACGAGTACACGCACGGGCTTTCGAGCCGGCTCATCGCCGATGCAAACGGCTTCCAGGCGCTGAACTCCGCTCAAGCGGGTGCGATGGGTGAGGCCTGGAGCGACTGGTATGCGATGGACTATCTCGTCGAAGTGGGGCTCGCGCCGGACGCCGCCGCCGATGGCGACGTGATCCTCGACCGATACGTCGGAAACCTGCGTTCGGAAGGCCTCGATTGCCCAGTCGGGCCTTCGAGCGCCGATTGTCCCGCCGGTGGCTACAGCTACGGCGACCTCGGCACGGTCATGGGCTTCCCCGAGGTTCACGCCGACGGTGAGATCTGGGGTCAGACCCTCTGGGATCTCAGGAGCTCGGTCGGTGTCCTGGTCGCGCGGAGCCTCGTCACGCGCGCCATGGAGCTCTCGCCGCCCGAGCCGTCGTTCCTCGACATGCGCAATGCCATCCTGCAGGCGGACACGGTCACAGGGGGCGTACTTCGCAACCAGATCTGGCAGGTCTTCGCGGACCGCGGCATGGGTTACGGAGCCGCGACCCTCGACTCCGGAGATACCGCGCCCATCGAGGACTTCTCGCTGCCACCCGCGCCAGGCGGCCCGACCGGCTCGCTTGGCGGGATCGTGACGGACTTCGACCGCGGCTCGCCGGTCGCGGGCGCCCGTGTCGGAGTGGCCGGTCACGACTCCGGATTTGCGGGCGGGCTGGGCGCCGACACCGGGGCTGCAGGCGAATACGCCGTTTCCGGGATCCCGGTCGGCTCCTACTGGAAAGTTCTGGCGACGAAGCCGGGGTACGACAGGCACGTGCTGGATTCCGTCCCGATCGCCGCCGGGGCCCGAACGACGCGGAACTTCACACTCCGCCGGGACTACGCCTCGCTCGCGGGCGGCTCGACTCTCGCTTCGTACACCGGTCCGAACTACTCGGGCTTCGGATGCGGTCCGGGCGCAGCATTCGATCAGTCGCTCTCCACGGGCTGGAGCACCGACGTCGCCGGGGGCCCGAAGTCCGCCACGGTTCGGTTGCCGATCCCGGTCGATGTCATCGACTTCGCGATCGACCCCGGGGCGGTCTGCGGAGACGACGACACCGCCTCGCTCGGCCAGTTCTCGATCGCCACCTCTTCCGACGGAGTTAACTTCACCGCATCCGCCGCCGGCGTGTTCACGCCTGTGCACAACCACCGCCTGAACCGTGTACCGCCGAGCGGCGGCGCCGCCCGCGTCAGGTTCGTCCGGCTGACGATGCACTCGCCTCAGGGAAGCGCGGGCTCGGGCGCGCAGTACATGGACGTCTCCGAGCTCGAGGTCTACGGGCTCCCGCTCGCGCCCAACACCACGCTCGTGTCGCACCCACGCAAGTTCACACGGAAGCGCACCGCAGTGTTCGGCTTCTCATCGTCGCTCGCCGGGTCGACGTTCCAGTGCCACGTCGACCGGAACCCCTTCACCGCCTGCACGACGCCGACCACGGTCAGGTCGCTGACCCACGGCACCCACACGTTCTATGTTCGCGCCCGCAAGGACGGGGCATTCGACCGCAGCGCGGCCAGGTGGACGTGGCGGGTCGACCTGAAGCCCCCGAACACCACAATTCTGACGGCACCTCCCGCGAGGTTCGCCGTCAGGACAGCGCGGTTCACGTTCCGCTCGTCGGAGACCGGTTCGACCTTCCAGTGCAGTCTCGACGCGAGGAGGTTCCGAGCCTGTTCGGCCCGGAAGACCTACCGCGCCCTTGCACGCGGCAGGCACGTCCTCCGGGTGCGGGCGAAGGATCGGGCGGGGAACCTCGACCCGACTCCGGCGCGCCATGTCTGGCGGGTTGGAAGCTAGAAGCTCGCGTCTCGGACGCCGGTCGCGATCAGGATGAGCACGGCAGCGGCCACCATGAGCCGGTAGCCGACGAACAGCGAGTAGGTGTGGCGGCGGACGTAGCCGAGGAGAGCCCAGATCGCGACGAGCCCGGTGACCGCAGCCGCGAGCATGCCGACCACGAACGGGCCTGTGGAACCCGGGGGGAGATCCCCGAAGACGACGTCGGTAAGTCCCTTGAGGACGGAGGCGCCGAACACGATCGGGACGAGCAGAAGAAACGAGAAGCGGGCGGCGGCGTCGCGGTCGAGCCCGAGAAAGCGAGACGTGGTGATCGTCACGCCCGACCGGGAGACGCCGGGCGCCAGGGCGAGGCACTGTGCTAACCCGATCGCCAGAGCTCCGCGCCAGCCGAGCTCGTTCATCTCCCGGCGCGGAGCGGTTCGGTCCGAGATCCAGAGCAGAGCCCCGAACGCGG
>JBBQXP010000061.1:0-18145 GCA_038209555.1 Gaiellales bacterium | reverse complement strand
TCGTCGTGTCCGAAGACACTACTCGCCGTCGGGGGCTGGGCCGATCGTCTGCGGGATGTAGACGGCCTGGAGCTGTCCGTCCTCGCCGGTCCCCGAGTCCGGGACGAGTGTCGGCCCGGGCTGCGGTGAGGGCGTGTTGTGCGCCTGGACGTCGGTCAGCCACCAACCCGCACCGAGAATCCGGAAAGCGTTGATGACGCCCGACGACTCCCAGGTACCCGGGCGCAGCGTCGCCGGCGTGTCGACCCGCGCCACGGACTGAAGCGTCCCGGTCTCGATGTCGTAGACGAGCACGCGGTTGTGCCCGCTGTCGGCGACCGGTGGGTTGGGCGGCACGGGGCCGCCGCGGAACGGTGACTCGCGGTCCTCCTGGATCACGATCGACCGCGCGGACGTGTCGAGGTTGTCCGGGTTGTAGATGTCGTCACCCGCGTCACCGTCGAGGATCACCTGCAGCGAAGCCTGGGTGGGATCGGTCGGGTGGACGTCGAGCTGGTAGATGCGGCCGCGAACGGTGCGGGGCGCCTTTCCGGTGTCCGCGAAGTAGTAGCGGCCCTTCTTCGGCTTGTAGAGCGCCGCGTCCTCGAGCCGGTCGAACTTGAACGCGCCGCGGCCCGCTGCCGCTGCCTTCAGCGTGACGGAGTCGGCGTTTTCGGCCTGGCTGATCGGCACGAACTGCCCGGTCAGCGTCTCGCCCTTGTGGATCTGGGTCGAGTCGATCGCGTCGTCCGCCTTCCACACGTACAGGCTCCCCTTCTTGGGGTCGCCCGTAATTGCGGCCTTGAAGGACTTCGCAATGTACGCGTAGAGATAGGCGTCCTGGCCGGCACGGAAGTCGTCGTCCGTGGTCAGGAAGAACCACTTGGAAAGCTTCGTCGGCACGATGTTCTCGTGCTGGATGTGGCCGAAGTGTTCGGTCTCCCACCACTGCCCGGTCCTGGCGTTCATGGCGATCGAACTGCCGTCGTGGCCGGCCGGAGGCGCGGGCGGGATGCCGTTGATCGCCTCCTCGCCGGTGAAGTACCACGGCGTGCCGTGGATGATCTCGAGGGTTGCGGAACAGAACCGCTCGAACCCTTCGTTACCTGTGAAAACGTACTTTGCCGAGAGGACGCTGTTCGTCGCCCGGTCGATCTCCAGCTTCGAGATGCGAGTATTGACGCCCGCAGGTTGCCCGGGGAACGTGACGCCGAGCTCGTGGTTCATGAGCACGCTGTAAGTACTCCCGTTCGAGTACCCCCCGAGCCCGTCCGGGATACCGGGCATCTGGTACGAGGGCACCTGGCCTGTAGGGACGATGTCGCCCGTCGAGAGAATCGGGTCGACTACAACTCCTGGGGCTGTTGGCACGAGGTAGGGCGGCTTCGCCGTCTTCACTCCAGCGACCGCGAGGTCGACCGCCACGCATGTCAGCGCAACAAGCATGGCCGCGACGGCGCTCAGCCGAAATCGCTTCCGGTTCATCACACTCCCCCTGTCGGTGAATCCTGGCCAGGGATCTTTAACCGATTCGGGAGCCGGTCGCCGTTCGAGCGTGCTTACATAGAGGCATGCGCGTGCTCTTTGCCTCGACGCAAGGAGCGGGCCACTTCAACCCGCTCGTGCCCTTCATCGGCGCGGCGCTGCGGCAGGGGCACGAGGTGCTGGTTGTGGGCCCCTCTGCGCTGGCGCCGACGGTCGAGAAAGCGGGGTACGCATTCTGGGAGTGCGCCGACCCACTGGAGGAGGAGATCCGCCCTGTCTGGGACCGCATGCCCACGGTGTCGACCGAGGAGGCCAACGTCCTCGTCGTCCGCGAGATCTTCGCCCGCTTTGACGCTCGCGCGATGCTGCCTCGCCTCCGCGAGGCGTTCGAGGAATGGAAACCTGACCTCGTTCTCCGCGACCCGAACGAGTACAGCTCCGCCGTGGCCGCCGACCTCTACGGGGTCCTACACGCGCGCGTCGGGATCAATCTTGCCGCAGTCGAGGAAGGCGCACTCCAAATTGCCGCGGAGACCGTAGGCGAGCTCCGCACGTCCGCCGGGCTGCCCGGGGATCGCGAGGGCGAGCGGCTCAGGCAGTCGCCGTATCTGACTGTCTTCCCGGAGTCGCTCGAGTACCCGGGCGAGGCCTCGCCGCCGCACCTACTGCGCTTCCGCAACCCGAACGCGAGCGAGGTCTCGGAGCCGCTACCGAACTTATGGCGGGGGCGCGAGGGCCCGCTCGTGTACATGACCTTCGGGAGCGTCGCCGCCGCGATGCCGCAGGCCGCTCGGGTGTTCCCGATCGCGATCGAGGCTGCCGCCGATCTTCCGGCACGAGTGCTCTTGACCGTAGGGCAGCGAGGTGATCCTTCCGCATTTGACCCGCTGCCCCCGAACGTCCGCGTCGAGCGATGGGTGCCGCACGCCGCCGTCGCCGCAGTCGCGGATGTGGTCGTGTGCCACGGGGGATCGGGGACGGTGCTTGGCACACTGGCGGGCGGCCTGCCCCAGGTAGTCGTGCCGCTCTTTGCCGACCAGCCGTACAACGCAGAGCGAGTCGCGGCGATCGGCGTGGGCCTTGCCGTCGCGCCGCGCGCCGACTCGATCCGGGCCGCAGTCACGCATCTTCTGGACCAGGGCTCGTTCCGCGAGGCCGCGCAGCGAGTGGCACGGGAGATGGCTGGGCTCCCGTCGACCGACGCCGCGTTCGTTGCGCTTGCAGTCTCCGCGGTGTGAGCACCACTCGGCGCGCCGCCACAATCGGGGTGTACGACTGGACGCTCGAGGAATGGCTCGACGCGCTGAAAGCGGCAAGAGCCACGCAGGTGCTCGATGTCCGCCAGCGCCGCGGCGTTCGGGGCCGTCGTTATGCCTGGGCGAACTCGGCGCGCCTCCAGGGGGCGCTGGCGGAGGTTGGAATCGAGTACCGACATCGCAAGGAGCTGGCGCCGACCACTGAGCTTCGAGAGCTCCAGTACCGGGAAGACGACAGGCTGGGGGTGCGCAAGCGCTCGCGCGTGGAGCTCGCAGCCGAGTACCGGCAGCGGTACCTCCGGGAGATTCTCAGCCGGGTCGCCCTCCGGCCGATCGTCGAAGCGATGCCCGTCGATGGCGCAGCGGCCCTCATGTGCGTCGAGGACGATCCCGAGGCCTGCCACCGCTCGCTCGTCGCAGAGCGTCTGCAGGCGGAGTTCGGGCTCCCGGTGGAGCACCTGCGGCCTCCCCCCGGCTAGGCCAGGATGCGCTCGTTCGACGGGTCGTAGAGGACGTCCGCCGCGACGGTCGCCGCGACGAGGTCACCGAAGATCTCGACTTTCGCCTCGTCGCCCTCCCGAACCTCTGCGGGGAGATACGCGAACGCGAGGTTCCGCCCCACGGTGAATCCGTACGCCGCGCTGCGGATGCGCCCGGCGACGTTGTCCCGCATGTGAATCGCTTCGCCGCCGTAGATGGGCAGGTACTCCTCTTCGCCGACGAGGAGCGTGCGGAGCCGGCGTACCGGCACTCGCTTCTCCTCGAGCGCCGCGCGGCCGTTGAACTCGCTCTTGCCGTCCGCGACGCAGAAGCCAAGCCCTGCCTCGAAGGGAGTGTCGCCGCCGGTCAGGTCGGTCCCAAGGTAGCGGTAGCCCTTCTCCATCCTGAGCGACTCGAGGACGCGGTAGCCGCCCGGCGTGATCCCGTGCGGCGCGCCGGCTTCGAGGAGCCGATCCCAGAGCTGAACGGCCCACTCGGGCTCGACGTAGAGCTCGAAGCCGAGCTCGCCCACGTAGGTGATCCGCTGGGCGAGGATCTCCGCGCCGCCGGCACGAATCGATCGGGCTTGACGGAAAGGAAGCGCCTCCGCGTCGACGTCGTCCTCCGTCACCGACCGAAGGACGTCGCGTGCCCGCGGGCCCCAGATTCCGACGACGGCGAGCTCGTCCGAGGCTTCGCGCAACCCGACCGAATCATCCCCGTCGCGCGCATTCAGGCGCAGCCAGCCGAGATCTGAGTCCACGGTGCCGGCTCCGGTCACGACGCGGAAGCGCTCCTCGCCAAGGCGCGCCACCGTGACGTCCGAGACGATTCCGCCCTGCTCGTTCAGAAACTGCGTGTAGACCACGCTTCCCACCGGGCGGTCGATCCGGTTGTCCGCAACTCGCTCGAGCAGCCCGAGCGCGCCGGGCCCGGTCACCTCGATCTTCCCGAACGAGGTCATGTCGATGATCCCGACGCGCTCGCGGAAGGCCGTGTGCTCGGCGGCGAGGCGCTCGAAATAGGGCGGCTTGCCCCATCCGAAGCGGCGCTGGTCGGCTCCTGCCCGCCTCCAAGGTTGCCCCGGAGCGAAGTAGTCGGCGCGTTCCCATCCGTTCTTGACGCCGAAAACCGCGCCGAGCTCTTGCAAGCGCCCGTGGAGAGGGCTCACCCGCTTGGGCCTGCCCCACTCGTCGACATCGAGCGGGTAGCGGAGGCGGTAGTAGTACTTGTAGACCTCGCGGGCGGTTTCGGTCGCATAAGTGCTGTCCTGGTACACCCGGCCGAAGCGCCAGGCGCGGTACCCGCTCACGTCGAGCTCGGTGTCGCCGGCGGTCATCCACTCGGCGATCGTCTTGCCGATCCCACCGGCGCCGCCGAAGCCGTTCAGGGAGAGACCGGCGGCCGTCCAGAAGCCCCGCACGCCGGGCATCGGGCCGAGCAGTGGATTCCCATCCGGTGTCATCGCATCGGGGTGGCAGATGAGCGCGACGACGCCGGCCCCGTCGAGGAACGGGAAGCGCCGTATGGCGCCGTCCATGACCTGGGCGAAACGCTCCTCATCTGGCGGGACCGTCCGGGCGGCGTGGTCCCAAGGAACGCCGTCGACCCAGCGCGCCGCCGGATTGGGCTCGTAGCCGCCAAAGAGGATCCCGCCCGCCTCCGACTTTCCGTAGACGAGGTTGTCCGTGTCCCGGAAGCAGGGCATCTCTCGCGGGAGCTCGTGGCCGGAGACGGCCGCGAGCGCGATGTGCTGGTGGTCGACGGGAATGGAGGGCGCGAAGCCACCGACCATCGCCGCCAGTTGCGGTGCCCACATCCCGCAAGCGTTCACGACGTATTCGGTCTCGATCGGCCCCGACTCCGTCTGGACTGCCCTGACGTCGCGCCGCGGGCCGAGATCGAACCCAGTCACGCGCCTGCCGGTCTCGATCCTCACGTCGAGCTCTCGGGCCGCATTCGCGAGGGCATACGTGGCGATGTGGGGGTCGACGGATCCGTCGTCGGCGATCCAGATCGCGCCGAAGAGGTTTTCCGGCGTAGCAGCGGGCAGCAGCCTGACGACCTCCTCTGGCGAGAGCACGTCGACGTCGAAACCGATCCCGCGCGCTCGGCTGGCTCCCCGCTGGAGCTCCTTGAGGCTCTCGGGACTCGAGGCGATGCGCACGCTTCCGACGGTCTCGAAGACGCCCAGCCGGCGGTAGAGCTCGACGCTGTAGCGGCGAAAGCGCATCATCGTTGGCGAGGGGTTGAACTGGGTCACGAGGCCGGCCGCATGGCAGGTGGAGCCGCTCGTGAGCTCGTCCTTCTCCACCAAAAGCACGTCGCTCCACCCCTCCTTCGCAAGGTGGTAGGCGACGCTGCAGCCCGTGATGCCGCCACCGACGACCACGACCTGGGCCCGCTCCATGATCGCGCACTCCCTTCCCGACTGCGATAGAAACGCAGGCGTGAGCGTAGACGGAACACTCGCCGGGATTCTCGAGATCGTGCCGGAGCTGCGAAACCGCCGCTCCGTCTCCGAGCTCGTCGGCGGCCTCACGAACACGAACTACAAGGTCCAGACCGATGATGGCGCCTACGTGGTGCGGGTCTCGTCGAAGGACGCCGGGCTACTCTCGATCGATCGCGAGAACGAGTACCTGAACTCGGTCGCAGCCGCCGAGGCCGGAGTGGGAGCCGCCGTCGTGGCCTACCTGCCCGAGCAGTCGGTGCTCGTGCTCGAGTTCATCGAGGGCACGACGCAGACCGCCGATGATCTCCGGCGCGGCGACAAGCTCGATCTCGCCGCAGCAGCCTGTCGGCAGCTTCACGGCGCGCGACGGTTTCGCGACGACTTCAACATGTTCGACGTTCAGCGCCGCTACCTCCGGATCGTGCAGGAGCGAGGCTTTCGGCTCCCGAAGCGCTACCTCGAGTTCGAGCCGCAGGTGCATGCGATCGAGGAGGTCATGGCCGTCCGAGACGAGGGCACGGTCCCGTGCAACAACGACCTCCTCGCCGAGAACTTCATCGACGTCGGCGGCGCCTTCCGGCTGATCGACTACGAGTACTCGGGGAACAACGACGCCTGCTTCGAGCTCGGGGACGTCTGGAGCGAGTCGAATCTCTCGCTGGAGCAACTCGACGAGCTAGTCACCCACTACTACGGGCGGCGACTCCGCAACAAGGTGGCCCGGGCCCGGCTCTGGGGACTCATGTCGAAGTACGGCTGGACTCTCTGGGCATCGATCCAGGACGGCGTCTCGGAGATCGACTTCGACTTCTGGGAGTGGGGGATGGAGAAGTACGAGCGGGCCGTCGCCGAGTTCGACGGCCCTGAGTTCGAGCGACTGCTCGAAGACGTGCAGCGCACCGACTGAGCGCGGCCCACCCACAGGGCGAGAAGACCACTGGCCCGTGCGTCGACGGGCCCGTGGTCGTTTCTCCGCCTACGCCGCGGCGGCGAGCGGCTGCTGCTCTTCGACGGCCGCCAAGTCGTCCCGCCGAAGGAGCGCGATCGTCGCGACGAGCGAGACGACTGCGAACGCGGCAGCGACCCAGAAGGCGATGCTGAAGCCGCCGGTCAGAGCTGCCGCCCGCTCGGTTCCGTTCGCCAGCAGGTCGTCGGTCCGGGTCGTCGAGACCGTCGCGAGAATCGCGATCCCGAGCGCTCCGCCGATCTGCTGCGAGGTATTGATGAGGCCCGACGCCAGACCGGCTTCGGTGCTCGTGATCCCGGCCAGCGCAGCGATCGAGATCGGGACGAAGGAGAAGCCCATTCCGACGCCGATCAGGAGGAACCCGGGCAAGAGATCGCCCACGTACGAACCTCCCACGGAGACCTGGCTGAAGAAGGCGAGGCCGAGCCCGAGCAGCACCATGCCGGAGATCAGCACCGGCTTCACGCCGAGCTTCGTCACGAGCGCCTGCGAGGCGCCTGCGGCGGCGACGGCCGTCAGGGCGACGGCGAGGTAGCCGACTCCCGTCTGCATGGCCGAGTAGCCGAGCACCTGCTGCATGTAGAGCGAGAGCATGAAGAACACACCGAAGATCATCGTCCCGAGGCCGAAGCCGATGATGTTCGCGCCCGTCGGGGTCCGCTTCCGGAAGAAGCTGAGCGGTACGAGCGGCGACCGCGAACGTGCCTCGACGAAGACGAAGGTGGCGATCAGGACGGCGGCGGCGCTGAGCGCGCCGATCGTCTTCCCCGACGTCCACCCATTGTTCGTCGACTGCGTGAGACCGTAGACGAGGAACATGAGTCCGGCTGTGACGGTCGTCGCCCCGGCGGCGTCGAAGTGCCGTGTGAGGTTGGTCGCCCGACTCTCACGGACGTAGCGAGGGACGAAGAAGAGCGTCGCGATCCCAATGGGAACGTTGACCAGGAAGATCCACTCCCAGCCGGCGTACTCGGTGAGCACGCCGCCCGCGAGGACGCCGATCGCGGCACCAGAGCCGGCTATGCCGCCCAGGATGCCGAGTGCCTTGTTCCGCTCGGCCCCCTCCTCGAAGGTGACCGAGACGATCGAAAACACCGACGGAGAGAGAATCGCGCCAGCCGCTCCCTGCAGGAGCCGCGCGGCGATGAGCATCCCCGACGAGACCGACAGGGCTGCCACGAGCGAGGTGACTGCAAAGAGCCCAAGGCCGATCATGAAGAGCTTCCGGCGTCCGAGTAGGTCGCCGATCCGGCCGCCGAGCAGCAGAAGGCCCCCGAAGGTCAGGGCGTAGCCGCTGATGACCCACTGGAGGTTCTCCGGCGAGAAGTTCAAGTCTGTCTGGATGGATGGAAGCGCGACGTTCACGATCGAGACGTCGAGCACGACCATCAGGTAGGCGATGCCGAGCACGGCGAGCGCCTTCCATCGCTTCGGGTCGGGTGTCATTGGCACGTTCCTCCTCAAGCTTTTTTTTCGGGTTTCCTGGGTTAACGAGCTAGTGCCGGAAAGATTCCTGCGTACAGACTCGGCCGCCAGGGGGTTATCCCTACCTTTTGAGCTGGAGCTCGCTGGAGGTTGCTAAGCAGCAGCTTCGGTCGCCCGGGGGCGCATCTGCGCCCAGTCGGCGACTGCCCGAACGACCTGGGCGAGGTCAGGTTTCGCAATCCGGTTCGAGAGCCGGATCCACGCGGCGGTCGAGGCGCTTTGCGGCTCGGCCGTCAGCACCTCGATGACCGGGATGGCGCGCTCGACGAGCGCCGGCGCCTGGTTTCGGCCGATCAGGCGGCCACGGAAGACGACTGCGACATCCGCTGTGACCTGCTCGCTGCCTGAGAGCGGCCGCGTTCGCATCTCCACGTCGAACCCCGCGTGCTCGAGGAGCTCGGAGAAGCCGGGCTGTCGTGCCGCGAGCACGAGTATGCGGACTTTGCGGCGTCCCACGGAGAAAAGTCTCCCCCGGGCGCATGAGTTCCATGCCTGCGGGTAGTTTTGCGCGCATGGATGTCAAGACACTCGACCACATCGCGCTCTGGGTGGCGGACCGCGACCTGATCTCGGACTTCGCCACGCGTCATCTCGGAATGCATGTGATCGAGCGGACGGAGAAGTTCACGCTGATCGGATCCGACGCTCGCCGCGGGAAGCTGACGCTCTTCGCGGAAGAGGGCCCGCGCGAGCGTGGCGCTCTCAAGCATGTGGCCTTGCGGGTCACCGACCTCTCTGCGGCCGCCACGGCGCTCCCCGACGGGGCGGAGACCGCCAAGGACGGCTCGATCTTCGTCGACGTCTCGGAAGGGCTTCGGATCGGGCTCGTGGAAGCCCCGACCGAGGTCGATTACGACTTCGATCACGTGGTGCTCTTTTCCGGGGCACCGGAGGAGACCGCGCTCACCTACCAGACGCTCGGCTTCCGTCCCGCGAGCGCAAGCGCGGATGGCGCACCACGCGTCGAGGCCGGCGGCGCGTTCGTCGAGTTCTGTCACGGACAGGTCGAGGAGGTCGAACGACCGCTTCTGAACCACCTGGCCGTCCTCGTCGACTCCGCCGAGGAGCACATTCGGGAGGCGAACGAGCTCGGCCTCGAGATCGCCGACGTCGTCGATGCCGCGAACACATACGCGCTCTTCGTGTGGGGCCCCGAGCGCGTGAAGATCGAGTACGTGGAGCACAAGGCGAGCTTCTCGCTCGTCTGACGGACGCGGCGTGGTGCGCCGCTACGACCTCGTGGTAGCCGGAGCCGGCATGGCCGGCCTCGTGGCTGCCGTGCAGGCGACGGAGCGGGGAGCATCGGTGCGCGTTCTGGAGAAGGGAGACCGCGCCGGGGGTTCGATGCGGCTCTCGAGCGGCTTCGTGTGGCGCTACCGGGAGTGGGAACGCTTCCGGGCCGAGTGCCCGGCCGGCAACCCGGACCTGCAGGGGCTCGTCTGGGAGCGGCTCGACGAGGATCTCGCCTGGCTCGAGTCGCTCGGCGCGCCGGTGCTCGAGCGGGAGACCGCAAACCTGCTGACAACAGGGCTCCGCTTCGATCCCGACGGGCTCACCGACCTCCTGGCTGCGCGAGCAGGCGAGGTGCGGCTCGGGCAGCCGCTTCGCGAGCTCCCCGACGGCACGCCTTTGCTGCTGGCGACGGGCGGATTCCAGGGCGACCGGGAGCTCGTACGCCGTCACGTGACCCCGGAGGCCGACGCGCTCGTCCTCCGTGCGAACCCGTGGAGCTCGGGCGACGGGCTCCGGCTCGGTCTGGAGGCCGGAGGTGCTCTCTCAGGCGGGATGGACGAGTTCTATGGCCGAAACCTCCCGGCGCCTCCGGCCAGGATCGAGCCGGGCGAGTTTGTGGGCTTGGCACAGCTCTACGCCCGCTTCGCGCGGGTCAGGGGCGAGACCGGGGAGGAGTACGAGACCCGCACGTGGTCCGAGACCGACGCCGTCCAGTGGACCGCGCACCAGCCGAATGCACGTGCCACCTATTCGGTACCGGACGAGGCGCTCGGCGAGCGCGTTCGTGACCGCACGGTCGCCGAGATGATCGCGCGCGCCGAGGCCGTGGGCGGCCCTGTTCGACGCCGGGAAGGTGTGACGGAGGTGGACGTCGTCGCGGGAATTACCACGACGACGGGCGGGCTTAGAGTGGATACGCGCGGCCGTGTCGCCGGAAGCGTCTTCGCCGCGGGCACGGACGCCGGTGGCATCTCCACGGGCGGCTACTCGAGCGGGCTCGCCGCAGCACTCGTCTTGGGACGGCGGGCCGCCGACGCGGCGCTGGATTTAGGCTAGGCGGTGGGTTGCAGGTAGGCGCAGGGGCGGCTGTCGCCCGGTAGGGGCGACGAGGCGATCTTCACGACCTCGAAGCGGCCCACGTCGTCGAGTTCGATCGTCGACCCGGTCGCAGGCGGATCTCCATCCCGCTCGGCGAGCTCGTAGCCGGTTGGCTTCGTGACGAAGAGGAGATGTCCGGAGGCGTCGGCCATCGGGGCAGACTATCCCGTTGCCGCGGCAACGTAAGCGGGCAGGTCGACGACGATCCGCGTGCCCCCGTCACCCCCCTGGTCGACGCTAAGGCGTGCGTTCAGGACACGGACACGTTCTTCGATGTCCTCGATCGACCCGCGTCGCCGCTCGGCGACGCCGTCGTCCACGACCTCGAGGCGGTAGCCGCCGTCCTCGACCGCGCCGACGGTCACCTTGATCTCCTTCGGCTTTCGTTGGACGGCCTGGTCGAGGGACTCGCGGATGATCTGGTAGAGCTCGACCTGGGCCTTCTCGGCCAGGCGCTCGCCATCCCGGACGTCGACCGCGACCCGGATTCGCTGCGACGCCTCGATTTGCTCGCCGACGGCCTGCACGGCCGCTTCGAACCCCTGGTCGCGGAGGACGAGCGGCTCGAGCGCAAAGGAGAGGTCGCGGAGCGTGCGGATCGTTTCCCGCTCGCGTGCGAGCGCGGTCGTGACGACCTTCGCAGCGTCCTCGTAACGGCCGTCCTCGATCGCGGCGAGCGCCGCGTCGTGCATGAGCGCCACCCCCGACATCGTCGAAAGAGGCCCGTCGTGCAGCCAGATCGAAAGACGCCGCCGCTCGTCTTGCTCCGCGTTGATCAGGCGCTCGGTCAGACGCAGCCGGTCCGCCTCGCGCTCCTGCGCCTCGGCGACGAGGCGCGCGTTCTCGACGGCATGGGAGGCGAAGTCGGCGAGCATCGATGCGCGGACGACATCCCAGCGGCGAAACGGCTCGCGCCGCTTGAGCACGAGGACGGCGATTGGCTCGCCGCGGATTGCGAGCCGGACCCGCATGACCGCTGGAGTCGGTGCGTCGGCCTCCTCGCCCTCCTGGGTCAGCCGGACCTCGTCGGCGTCGAAGAGCCGTCGGGCCTCGTCTGCCGTCCGTTCGAGGATCTCGCCCGGCTCGTGCGAGCTGGACACGGCTGCAATCGAATCGACCAGCGACTCGAGGAAGCTCGCCTGCGCCTGGAGCTCGTCCTCGGCGACGACGTGGCGGCGCCGCTCCTGCACGATGAGAGTCGCCGCGAACGCGCCTGCGAACGACAGCCCGACCACGAGCCCGACCCCTGTCAGCGCCGCGTGGTCGAGTGCGAGCCCGAGGGCACCCGCAACGGCACCCAGGGCGGTCGCGACGACGAACGCCGGCGCGAGGGATCGCGACCCGGCGCTAATCGATGATCGCTTCGCGAAGCGCGATCGCGACTGCATGGGTGCGGGTGTCGGCCTCGAGCTTGGCAAGGATGTGGCGTACGTGGCTCTTCACGGTTTCCTGGCTGATGAAGAGCTTCGCCGCGACGTCGGCATTCGACATCCCATCGGCCAGAAGCTGCAGGATCTCCCGCTCGCGCACCGTGAGCATCTCCTCGCGCTCGCGCGTCAGGAAGTCGGGCATCAGAGCGGGGTCGACGTAACCCTCGCCACTCGCGACCTTCTCGATCGCACGGAGGAGCGTCGAGTGCGGCGCCTCCTTCAGGATGTAGCCCTTGGCGCCCGACTCGAGACCGCGGCCGAGGAGGCTCCGCTCACCGTAGGCCGTGAAGATGAGCACGTTCGTAGCCGGGAGCCGCTCGCTCAGGATCTTTGTCGCCTCGAGCCCGTCCATGCCGGGCATGCGGACGTCCATGATCACGACGTTCGGCTTGCGGCGTTCCGCGATCGCGATCGCGCTCGCGCCGTCGGAAGCCTCCCCGATCACGCGGATGTGCGCCGACCGGGAAAGCGAAAGGCGCAGGCCTTCGCGGACCACCTCGTGGTCGTCGGCGATCAAGCACGTAATCTCGTCAGGCACCGTCAACAGCTCCCCGGGTTCCTTGGTCGGCCGAAAGCGGGGCGAACTTTACAGTTGCCCGCGTGAAAGCGGTTTCCGGGCTCCTGGTCGACCCCCTCGACGGCGTTTACCCGGGCACCCTCCGGATCGAGGCGGATCGCATCGTCTCGGTCGAGCGAACGGCGGAGCCGGAAGGGGAACTGCACATCTTTCCGGGCTTCATCGACCTTCAGGTCTACGATTCGGAACCTCTAGTCCGGAGCGGCGTCACGGGCTACCTCCTGGCGACGCGGGCCCCGGTCGACCTGCCGGACGAGCGCTGCCTCGGCCTCCACCTCGAGGGCCCGTTTCTCAATCCTGAGGCTGCGGGCGCGATCCCGGTCGAGGAGCTCCGTCCGGTCGACCTTGCCGCGCTCGACCGCTGGCTGGCGGATGGGCCGGCTCGTCTTGTGACCCTTTCGCCGGAGCTTCCGCTTGCTTTGCGGGCGATCGAGCGAATCGCGTCTGCCGGCGTGGTGGCCGGGATCGGTCACACGCTTGCGAACGCCGCGACGACCCGGGCTGCCGTCCAGGCCGGAGCCCGCTTTGCCACGCACATCTGGAACGCGTTCGGGCCGGTCAGGGCCCGGTCGACAGGAGCGATTCCCGAGCTTCTCCTCGACCCCCGGGTCGTCCTCGGCCTGATCGCGGACGGGCGGCATCTGCATCCGAGAATCGAGGAGCTGACCGTCCGCGCAGCCGGCCACGAAAGGATCGCGCTGACGAGCGATCTGGTGGTCCCGCCGGCGCAGACCGACGCGGGCAGGCTCCTCGGCGGCGACCGGGCCGGAGCCGCGCTCGTGGCCCGCATGGCCCGGTTCGGGCTGCCCGCGGCGGCAACCATGGCCAGCCTGGTGCCGGCGCGCCTGCTCGGACTCGAGGATCGAGGCCGCTTGGCCCTCGGCTTCCGCGCCGACCTCGCGGTGCTGGACCGCGAGCTTCGCCCGGTTGAGACCCTTTGGAATGGGCAGACCGTCTGGGCCGGTGCGCTATCCTCAACGCAGATTCGTGGACGAGATTCCGCCTAGTACCTGCGCCCGGGAAGGCCGGGCGTGACCGTCTTTCTGGAGATCGTCGCGGTGGGCGTCCTCGTCCTCGCGAACGCGATCTTCGTCGCCGCCGAGTACGGGCTGATCACCGCCCGCCGCGGGCGGCTCGAGGAGCGAGCAAAAGACGGCAGCCGGGCGGCCCGGACCGCGCTTCGGCTCATGGACACACCGGCCCGGTTCATCTCGACCGTGCAGGTGGGGATCACGATCTCCGGGATCATGCTGGGCGCGCTCGGCGAGCCCCTTGTGTCGCGCTACTTCGATTTCCTGCCGCGCTCGGTCGCCTTCGTGATCGCCTTCCTCGTCCTGACCTATCTGAGCGTCGTACTCGGAGAGCTCGTCCCGAAGACGGTGACCCTGCAACGAGCCGAGACGGTCGCCGTCCTGCTTGCGATCCCACTCGACTGGCTCGGGAAGATCACCTACCCGCTCGTCTGGCTCCTCCAGGTCTCCGGGAACGCCGTGTCACGCCTCTTCGGGATCGAGCCTGCGCCGGCGGGCGTCCTCGCGCACACGGAGGAGGACATTCGCACCATTGTCGCCGAGGCCGAGGACACGGGCGTGATCGAGGAAGCCGAGGAGGAGATGCTCTATAAGGTCTTCGACTTCGCCGACAAGGAGGCGCACGAGGTGATGGTGCCGCGCCCCGAAGTCGTCGCCCTCTCCGTCGACCTTCCTCCCGTCCAGTGCCTGGCGTCTCTCATCGACTCCCCGTACACGCGCTACCCCGTGTACCGCGGCTCGCTCGACGACGTCCTCGGCATCCTGCACGTTCGCGACCTCTTCTCGGCCCTCTACGATCGGGGCATCGAGAACGTCGACGTGGCGTCCCTCGTCCGGCCGGTCATGTTCGTCCCCGAGACGAAGGACCTGGCCGCGCTCCTGGCCGAGTTTCGCAAGGCCAATCAGCACATGGCGGTCGTGGTCGACGAGTATGGCGCATTCGAGGGGATCGTCACTCTCGAGGATCTGCTGGAGGAGATCGTGGGCGAGATCGAGGACGAGTACGACCTGCCCGACGAGTCGGTCGAGCGCCTGGACGACGGCCGGATCCGGATCGACGGCACCTTCCCGATCGACGACTTCAACGAGCAGTTCGGGCAGGCGCTTCCGCTGGAGGACTACCACACCGTCGCCGGCTACGTCTTCGGCCGGCTGGGTCGTGTCGCCGAGCCCGGCGACGAGGTCGTCTACGACGGTCTGCGCTTCCAGGTGGTGGACGTCGATGGTCCACGCATCGAGAGGCTCGAAGTGAAGTTCCTTGACGAGGAGGAGGCTCCGCAGGAGGCGGCTGCCTCTAGCGAATGAAGCTCGTTGCAGTAGACCGGTCCAAGGCCAAGCCGGTGGAAGCGGGCGGGCACTTCGACGGCGGTCTCGCGATGCAGGACCTGAACCTCGACGCACCCTCGGACGGCGTCGAGCTCGTGGCCGTGTTCTTCGACGCGGGCGCGCGGACGCTTCCGCATACGCATCCTGTCGAGCAGACGCTCATCGTCCTCGAAGGCGAGGGCGTCGTCGCAGACGAGAACGGCCGGCGGAGGTTCCACGCGGGCGAGGTGGTGGTCGTCCCCGCGGGGATCTGGCACTGGCACGGGGCGACTCCCGACTCGGCCATGTGCCATCTCTCGGCGAAGCACCCGAGCGACACGGCCTGGGAAGGCGTACCGCTGAAGGACTGGGAGGCCTACATGGGCCCAGGTGGTTCTACGGCCTGAACGTGCTCGTATTAACGACCACGAAATCGGATCCGTGGACGCGATGCAATGTGTGGAACTGGTCGTTCGACCAGCGTGGGTCGGGCGCGCCGGAGACGTACCAGCTCGAGCCGTTGTCGGCCACGATCATGCCGTAGCGCTTCAGCGCCGCCAGGACGATCCGGGCCTGCCGCGGGAAGCCCGCCACCGGGAAGTCCGCGCGGAGGCGGAGTCGGAGTCCCATCGGTGGCAGATCCGGGTCAGTGAGGCTCGAGGCGAAGTGGCGGGCAGGGTAGACGTATGCCCGCCGCGACCGCTCGACCGTGAAGCGAAGTGCATGGTTGATCCGCCCGCGCGCGACCTCGTCGTAGCGGGCGAGACCCGGGAGAATCGGAAGCCCGGCCGCGTCGGCGGACGTCCAACCGGCCGGGCGGAGCCGGTTCGAGCGCAGGTTCCAGATGGCGCCCGAGCCTGCCCGCCAGCGAGGCGTACCGCTTCGTGGATAGAGGGCAAAAAGCTCGTAGAGCCTGCAGCTCGAGCGGTCGACGAGGATCGCGTGCCGGTCGCCGTCCGCTTGTCTCCCGCCCTCGATCTTGACGCCGCTCGGGATTGGGTACGGGCCCCGGTCGCTCTCTTCGGCGTAGTCGAACCGAACCGCCCTCTTCGGTGTCGACGAGCCGACGACGGTGAGCGGGATGCCGATCGGCCCGCCGTTCCAGAGGCCCGATCCGAAGTCGGCATGGACGTTGAGCCCGGCGCCGATCGATCCCAGGATCGCCGACGAGTTCCTCGCGACGGGTAGTGCGTCAACGCGCTTGTTCCAGACGCTCGAAGCGGGAAAGACCGGGCACTGCCGCGCGCCCGGCAGCGGGAAGGCCCCCGCGGACCCAGCCGTGAGGGCGAGCGCGAATGTGGCCAGAAGAGCTATGCGTCGCATAAATAGGGTCTCGGCGCCGATGAGCGCCGCCTTCATCCCTCAGGCGGTGGCGAGCTCGTTGGTGCGCCGGGCCAGCTCGATGTCCCGCTCGGTGATCGCCCGCTTCGTGTGCGTCGACCAGCGCACTGTGACAGCGTTCCAGCTCACGTGGAGGTCCGGGTGGTGATTCGCAGCCTCGGCCGCTTCGGCGAGGCGGTTGACGAACGCGATCGCCTCGCGGAAGTCGGCGAAGCGAAAGCCGCGCTGGAGCGCCCCGCGCACCTCGTTCCAGCCCTCTGGGTAGTCAGCGTCGGTCAAATCCGATCCCGACCGGGATTCGTATCACGTTGCGAATCGATCCGACCCCAACCCGGAGGAGGCAGATGAACCGAGCGCTCGTCCTGTTGGCCGCAACCGTGTTCGTATCGCTCGTCGCCACCGGGATGGCGGGAGCGAGGACGTTCTACGGGAAGGTTGGTCCAGGCATGACCATCACGCTCAAGAACGCCCGCGGCGTCAAGGTGTCACGGGTCCCTCGAGGAACGCACACCATTCGCGTCAGAGACACCTCGGTGTTCCACAACTTCCACCTCCTCGGGCCCTACGTCAACAGGCGGACAACTGTGGCATTCACCGGCCCCAAGATCTGGACGATCAGGTTCATCCCGGGCGCATACCGGTATCGGTGCGACCCGCATCGCCTCGTCATGCACGGCCGCTTCACCGTTGTCTAGCTGAGGACAGACTCAACCGTGAGGACGCCGTTCTCCACGTTTCCAGACGGGGCCATCCGACCAGCTCGCGGGCGACACGGACGGGTCGCCCGCACTGGTCTCGAGCTCCAGGGCATCGAGGTCGAGGCCCCGGAGCTCGAGCGCCGGCTCCCCGCACTGCGGCGGGTAGGACTCCATGAGAGCGGAGCAGAGGCGTACGGGCCCGCCGTCCATCGCCACGATGCCGCCCTCGACGATTACGGCCTGCCCGTCGGCGCGAAGTGCTTCTTCAATGGACATCGGGCCGCCGTCCTGGCCCCCGTCACCGCAAGCGGCGAGAGCGAGAGCCACGAGAGCGAGCAGTGCAAGCCTCATGTCCCTTCGACGACCTCAGCCGGTGGAAAGTTCCAGCGGCTCGACGGAGCCGTCTTGGATGCGCCAGGCCGCCAGCTCGCCGGTCCGGGTGTTCAGGATCACGTAGGGATACCCCGCCCACTGCCCGATGTTCTCGACGTCCGTCCTCGACGGACTCGGCGGGCTCGAGGGATGGGAGTGGAAGATCGCGATCTCGTACCCCTCGTCCCAGAGATCCATCCACTCTTCCGGGGGAAACTCGAGCTCGAAGCGGTATGGGCTGGCCGCTGCGTTCGTCCCCGGGAGGTAGCGCTCGGCGACGGAATCGCGGAGCGCGAGGAGACCACACGCTTCGTTCGGAGACTCCGCCTCGGCGTGCTCGACGAGCGCCGAGCGCACCTCGGGCGGGATCACCACCAGAGGCGGTTCTCCATCGACTCCTCGACGCTCTCGTCGGGCTCCGTCCAGAAGTCCGCGGAGAGGTACTTCCAGCCGCCGTCGGCGAGCACGGCGACCACGACTCCCTCGTCCAGTTCCGCTGCGAGCTGACGGGCTACGTGAATGACTGCACCGGACGAGACACCCGCGAAGACGCCTTCACGCTCGAGCAGCAGCCTGAGGCCGCGAACCGACTCCTCGTTCGAGACGAGGATCTTCCGGTCGAGCTTCGAGATGTCGAGGATGGGCGGCACGTAGCCGTCGGCGAGCGAGCGCAGCCCGTAGACCAGGTCCCCCTGGAGCGGCTCGGCTGCGGCGACCACGACCTCGGGGAAGGCCTCACGCACCCGGTCGCCGGCGCCCATGAGCGTGCCACCGGTCCCGAGCCCGGCGACGAGCCCGTCGATGCGTGGGAGCGCTTCGACGATCTCCGCGCCGGTGCCATCGTAGTGTGCGCGGGGGTTGGCGTCGTTCGCGTACTGGAACGGCATGAAGTAATGCGGTTCCCGCTCGGCCATCCTGAGCGCCAGGCGGACAGCTCCGTTCGACCCCTCGTC
>JBBQXP010000060.1:0-18351 GCA_038209555.1 Gaiellales bacterium | reverse complement strand
GAAGACATACGCTGCAACGACAAGGGCTTCCAGATCCGTCATCTCGAGCTCCGATCTCGAGGGGACACAGGTCTGGGAGCCCTTCGTCTTCACCAGGCGGGTCCCTGCGAACCCGCCCGACTTTCACATCAACCCTCTAGTTCAGCGACGAGCTCGCCTCGAGCTCAATCCGCTCGATGCCGAGCACATCGATCCACTCCGGCTGATCGGCGAGGCAGCCGGCGACAACAGAGGCAACAGGGAGAGGGTTCGTTGCAGCTCTTCTTGCCACGCGCAAGCGGCGTATTCCTCCTCTTCCTGTGACCCGTGAGGCTGACCGTGAAGGGCATCGGTCGTTCATTCCGACCTATGGACACTTCCAACGAGGTGGCTTAGCGCGCCTTCGTCAATGGCTAGACCTCTTCGCCGGCACCACAGACCAGTTGGGGACGGCTCGCGGGTAAGCGCCGAAGGTCGCAGCCGCCCTCGGCGCGAGCCGCGGCGGGCGCGACTCGTTAACTGGCGGAGCGGACGACGGTTCCGTTGGTGGAGGACGCTGTGGTCCAAACGACCGATCGCATCCACCAGCTTGCGGCCGAGTACGTCTGCTCCATCTCCGGAGTCCCTCGAGCTGTATCCGCGAACTCGCCGTCCCTCCGCCGAATCGCTAGAATCCCGCATCCCCCCGACGCTTCGGTGGCTGGGTGCGAGGCCCGCTTCGGCGGGTCTCTGAGTTTCTGGGCTTGAGCGGCGGCTACCAGCGTCCCGGTTTGCGGATTCTCACCCTTCGTGTCCGTGAGCACGGCGGGAACTGGACACGCGCCAAGCGCCGAGTTGTCTGACGAACAGCTCGCGGATCCTGCTGCAGCCTTCTCGGGCCGCGCCCGACGTATTAAGAGCGAGTTAACCCGCCCGTAAGAACGGCGCAAGCTTTGTGGCCTAGCGTCTCTCGGCGAACCGAGAGAGGAACCGAATGAAGCGCTCTTTCCTGTTGGCACTATTGGCGCTCACCGTCGCTGCCGTCTTCGCCGCACCTGCGATGGCGTCGGCCGGGCCCCCCAGCGCGGGCGTCCGCTTTGGCTGTCCGCTGATTAGAGCCGGATGAGCACTTTTTTCGAGAGCGGGGCAGAGCAGGCCGCCCTGCTCGGCCAGGAAAGGGGTTCAATACCGGCCATGACTACCGTCCTCGTCGTCGACGACGAGCCGATCGTTCGCGAGATCGTCGTCGCCTACCTGAAACGGGAGGGCTACCGCACGCTCGAAGCCGGCGACGGCGACAGCGCCCGCAAGTTGCTCGAGCGCGAGGAGCCGGGTCTCGTCGTCCTCGACGTGATGCTCCCGGGCACGGACGGTCTGGAGCTCTGCCGCTGGATCCGGGCTCGCTCCGGGCTGCCGGTCATTCTCCTCACGGCCCGTGGAGAGGAGGCCGACCGGATCGTCGGGCTCGAGCTCGGCGCCGACGACTACGTGACGAAGCCGTTCTCCCCGCGCGAGCTTACGGCGCGCGTTCGCACCGTGCTGCGGCGCGCCACGCCCGAGCTCCCGAAGGCGGAACAGCTCTCGTTCGACGGGCTCTCGATCGACGCGCGCACGCGCGAGGTGGCGACGGATGGCGCGCCACTGCGGCTGACCGCGAAGGAGTTCGACCTCCTCTGGTTCCTCGCCCGCCACCCGCGCCAGGTCTTCTCGCGCGACCAGCTGATGGACCGCGTCTGGGGCTACGAGGCAGCGCTCGACACCGGCACCGTCACCGTCCACGTCCGGCGCCTGCGCGAGAAGATCGAGGACGACCCGTCGCATCCCCGCTTCCTTCAGACCGTCTGGGGCGTCGGCTACCGGTTCGCGCCGTGATCATTTTCGCCGGAATCGTCGCGGCCGTCACCCTCATCGCCGGTTTGGCCGCCGCGCTACTCGTGCGCCGGCTCCCGACCGTCGGCCTCCGGCTCGTCGGGCTGGGGCTCGTCGCCGTCCTCCTCCCGCTCGCCGCCGTCTCGCTCTCGGGCGCGGTCATGTTCAGCTCGGGCCACGACGTCGTTCTACTCCTGGTCGCCGCCGCCGCCTCGACCGCCGCGGTCAGCGTGGCCTTCGTCGTCGGCCGCTCGATCACCGGACCGATCGAGCGGCTTCGCTCGGCCTCGATCGCGCTCGCCCGCGGCGACCTGGCGGCGCGCGCGCCCGAGAGCGGCCCGGCCGAGCTTTCCGATCTGGCCGGCTCCTTCAACGAGATGGCGGCCAACCTCGAGCGGCTCTTCGACGCGCGGCGCGAGCTCGTTGCCTGGGCGAGCCACGACCTCCGCACGCCGCTCGCCTCGCTGCAGGCGATGCTCGAGGCGGTCGAGGACGGCCTCGCCGAGCCCGAGCGCTATCTCCCGGCCATGCGCGAGCAGGTGCGCGCGCTCGCCGGTCTCGTCGACGACCTGTTCGAGCTCGCCCGCATCGACGCGGGCGCGCTCACGCTCGAGATCCGCGAGGCCGAGCTCTCCGGGCTCGTCCAGTCCTGCCTGCGCGGCCTCGAGGCGGAGGCGCAGGCGCGGCACGTCACGCTCGAGGCCCACTTCGGCGCCTCCGGCTCCTCTGTTCGCTGCGCGCCCGACAAGGTCGAGCGCGTCCTCTTCAACCTGCTTACGAACGCGCTTCGCCACACGCCCTCGGACGGCTCGGTCGCCGTGCTCGTCGAGCCACTTGCCGACGAGGTGCGCGTGACCGTCGAGGACACGGGAGAGGGCATCCAGGCCGGGTCGGCGGCGCGCATGTTCGACCGCTTCTGGCGCGCCGATCGCGCCCGCTCGCCTGCGAAGGGAGGCGCCGGGCTCGGGCTCGCGATCGCCCGTGGCCTCGTCGAGGCGCAGGGCGGGCGGATCTGGGCCGAGAACCGCGCGGAGGGCGGCGCCCGCGTCTCCTTCACACTTCCGTCCGCTTTGAGTCGATGAACTCGCTAACTTGCTCGGGCACGTGGCGAGCGCGTCGAACGGTCGCCGCACTCGAGCGCGCTCCGGCGCGCTTGATGAACGCAGTTTATCGTTGACACGTGCGTGTGAACGCCTCTCCGGAAGCCATCCAGCTCGTGCAAGACCGGGGCGGAACGTTGTAGTCTGGGCCAAGAAGACGCGTTGCTGCGGAGGCTCGTTGATCTTTCTCGAGACGTCCAGCGAGCCGGGCAAGCGATCGTTCCGGCGCGTCCAGGCGGACGGGATCGAGCTCTACCTCGACGAGCGCCTGCGCGAGCCGGGCGAGCTCGAGCTCGATGTGGGCGGCCTGCGCCGGAAGCACGTCGACGCGTACTGGGACGGCTGCGCCTACGTCGTCTGACCGGTGACCCCGTGGGCCCGCCGGGCTCTGAAGGCCGAGATCGAGGAGGTCGACGTGATCGCGGCAAGCCGCCCAGGATGGACACCGGCGCTCGACGAGTCAGAAGCGCGCTCCCTCGAGCGCGGTCGCGCAGACGTCCTGCGGCTGCGGGCCGATCTTCGGGATCACCGAGCGCAGGAGCTCGCGCAGGCGCTCGTTATTCTCGGCGAACACCCGCACGACCTCCTCCTGCGACACGGGCTCGGTGCCGTCGGCGCCGGCGTCGTGATCTGTGACCATTGAGACGGTCGCGTAGCAGAGCTCGAGCTCGCGCGCGAGGTGTCCCTCCGGGTAGGCGGTCATGTTGACGACGTCCCAGCCCATCGAGGCGAACCAGCGAGACTCGGCCCGCGTCGAGAAGCGCGGGCCCTCGATCGTGACGACGGTGCCGCCGTCTCTGACCGGGATGCCGAGCTCGCCCGCGGTTGCGGCGAGCAGGCGCCGCAGCTCCGGGCAGTACGGATCGGCGGCCGAGACGTGCGTCGTCTCCGGTCCCGTGTAGAAGGTGTCCTCCCGCGCCTTCGTGCGGTCGACGAACTGGTCGCAGATGACGAACTCGCCGAGGGCGAGGTCCGCACGTAGCGCGCCCGAGGCGTTCGGACCGAGGATCCGCCTCGCGCCGACCTCGCGCATCGCCCAGACGTTCGCACGGTATGGGATCCGGCTCGGCGGGAGCTCGTGCCGCTTCCCGTGGCGCGGGAGGAAGGCGACCCGGGCCCCGCCGACCTCGCTGACCGCGACGGGCGCAGAGGGCCGACCGTAGGGCGTCTCCACCTCGACCTCCTCGACATCGTCGAGGAACGAGTAGAAGCCCGAGCCGCCGAAGATCCCGACCATCAGTACCTGTAGACGGCCCCGCCGTCGCCAATCCACTCCCAGAGCGCGGCGGCTTCCTTCACGCGTGCCTTCGCGGCCAGCGGCGCGTCGTCGAAGCTGCGCGACCTGACGCAAACCGGACAGAGGTAAAGGAGTGCCGCCCGGTCCGCGAACTGCGCCGCGAGCTCGGTGGGGGGCGGCGCTCCCGCCGCGTGGACGTCGTCGCTGCCGGGCTTCTCGAGCCCGGCAGCTTCCTTCGTCAGGAAGGCGACGACATCGTTGCTGGGCGCCTGGGCGTCCGTCCCCACCAGGACGGCGAACCTCGCCGCCTCCGCGTCCTCGGCGCCCGAAGCGAGATTGATCACGACCTTCCCGGCCATACGTGCTCCTCTCGTCGGTCTGGAGTTGTCGGCGCTGCGTCCTCCTCGAGCCGCTCGGCGGCGAGCAGGATGGTTAGCGCAGTCTGGCCTTCGGTAAAGCCCCCCGCGCGGGCGCGGATGACCGCCTCTGCAAGCGGCAGTCGCACAAGCGTCACGTCCTCTCCCTCCTCGGGGGCGGCGTCCCCGACCTCGACCCCGATGGCGAGGAAGGCGTCCGAGCGCAGGCTGATGTGCGCGCTCGAAGAGTAGAACGTCGTGAGGTGACGCCAGGCGCGGGCTCGCCCTCCGACCTCCTCGGCGAGCTCCCGCGCAGCCGCCTCGACCGACTGCTCGCCGTCGCGGACGGAGCCCGCAGGCACCTCGAGTGTCCACTCGCGCACGGGGTGGCGGTACTGGCGAACAAGCAGCAGCTCGCGCGCGTCGGTGACGGCGGCGACGAAGACTGCGCGCGGGACGGCGAGGTACGTGTACTCCGTCTCGTGTCCGCCCGTGCCGACGAGCCGGTCGTGGACGACCGCGCGCCACGGCGAGCTCGACAGGAGCGCGCTCTCCGCGAGCGCGGGCGTCGTCTCCGCGCCGAGGTCGTGCTCCGCAGCGAGCTTGCGCACGATGAGGCGCGTGCGCCGCGCGCCGTCGGGACACGCGCGGGCGAGGGCCGTGACGTCCGTCAGCGTATCGACGTCGCGCCACGGCTCCAGCAGCTTCGTCGCCAATCCGACGCCGCGGCAGCGTTCGAGCGTAACGGCGAGCACGGCCGGAGTCGACCAGGGGACGTCGCGGAAGGGCGCATCGTCGAAGGCCCGCATCGCGACGAGCCAGTACCCGCCGTCGAGCGCGGGTCCGAGCACGACGTCGGCACCCTCCTCGAGGGCGTCGAAGGCTCGCCCGAGCGAGCCGGGCGGAAGGCCCGGAACGTCAGAGGACACGATCGCAACGGGCCCATGTTCGAGGTGACGACGCATTGCGAGCCGAAGCGCGTCCCCGAGGCCGCCTCCCTCCTGCAGCACGAGCGTGATGCCCGGTCCGAGTGCCTCTCGGAGCGGCCCTTCGTCCGGCTCGGCGTGGAGGACCGCGGGCTCGACGCCCTCGGCGCGGCAGGAGTCAAGCGTGTCAAGCAGGAGCGCCCGCTGCAACTCGGCTGCCTGCGCCGCGGAGAGCGGAGGCACGAGCCGTGTCTTCGCCCGTCCGGGAAGCGGCGCCTTCGCGACGACGAGGACGGTGCGGTTCATGCGTGGCGCGCCACTACCGCGAGCATGAGCGCACCGGCTCGCGCCGAGGGCCAGGCGCGGCCGGCGATCTTCGAGTCACCGCCCCGGCGCGCCCGCGTCCGTACCGGCACCTCGACGATCGAGAGGTCGGCCCGCGCCGCTTTCACGATCATCTCCGTCGGCCAGCCGTAGGTCATCTCGCGGAGCGCAAGGTCGCAAAGGACGTCGCGCCGTATGGCTCGCAGCGGAGGCACGTCGTGCAGGCGGACACCGTAGAGCAGGCGGACGAGGGTGGCGACGAGGGCGTTGCCTAGCCTCTGGTGCGCGAGTACTGCGCCGGGCTCGCGCTCGCGCCGGGCACCGAGAGCAAGCGCAGCCTCGCCGGCGAGGACGGGGCCGAGCACGTCCGGGAGGTAGGCGGGGTCGTCGCTGCCGTCGCCGTCGAGGAACACGATCACGTCGGCGTCCGTGCCGGCTGCGCCGGTGGCGCAGGCGCGCCCGTAGCCGCGGCGCCGCTCCTCGACGACGCGTGCGCCGCCTGCCCGGGCGACGGCGACGGTCGCGTCGCGCGACCCGCCGTCGACGACGATCACCTCGTCGAGGACGCCGGGCGGGAGCTCCGCGAGAACCTGGGGCAGGGCCTCCTCCTCGTCGAGGGCAGGAACGACCGCGACGACGCGCGGCCGGACCGGGAGCGGCGGTAAGGGTGCGCTGTGCACGCGGCGGCGTGCGACGAAGGTTGCGAGTGCCCAGAGGGCGACCGGCCCATACACGACCGGCCGCACCCAAACCGGCAGGGTGTAGTCGGCATAGAGGTAGAGGAGGGGCAGCGTCCCCGTCAGCCACAGCCAGCCGGGGGCCGGGACGAGGACGAGCGCGGGCAGGAGCACGAGCGCGTACCACGGCTGCAGGTAGTCGAGGACGACGAGGAGCGTGCCGAGGACGAGGAGCAGGGAGCGGGCGACCTGCCCCACCGTCTCGTGCTCGCGCAGCGCCACCGCCCCGACGACGAGCGCCAGGAGGAGCCCGAGTAGCGCGTGCCCCGCGCGGGCACCAACGAGCCCGGTCAGGGGCGGCGCCAGGCTGCCGAACTGCAGGTGCACTAACTGCCCGAGCGAGCCGAAGACTCCGGTTCCGACGGAGAGAAAGGGGACGTAGGCGAGGGGGACAACCGCGAGCGGAGCGAGGAAACGGAAGCCGCCGCGGCGGGCGAACGCCGGCGCCAGGAGGGCCGGCCAGAACTTGACGAGCGTCCCGAAGGCGACCGCGAGCCCTGCGAGCGTGAACCGGCGCGCCTGCCAGGCAGCGAGCACCCCCGCCACGGCGAGCGCGACGAGCGCGTCGAGGTGACCATTGGCGGCGATCTCCGAGATCGCGAGCGGGTGCCAGGCGTAGAGCGCAACCCGTTCCAGGGGAGCGCCAATCCGCGCCAGGACGAGAACGAGGAGCGCGATCGTCCCTGCCTCGGCGAGGAGGAAGAGCCAGGTCGTCGCTCGAGGGCCGTGCCCGAAGAGACTTCGCGCCGAGAGAAAAGCCCCCTGCGCGCCCGGGGCGTAGGGGGTCCGCCACGTGGGCCGGTTGATCCGGGGCCAGCTTCTCCCGTCTCGAAGGCGCTGCAACCGCGGGACGTCGGGTGCGTAGCGGTACGGGTTGATGCCGCTCGTCGCGACACGAGCGTCCCACGCGTAGCGGTAGAGGTCGGTGGTGAGCGGGGGTGCGCCGGCCGGCTCGAACGCCGCCACGCGGAAGCCGACGGCGAAGAGGAGGACGAGGAGAAGTCCCAGCCGGCCCAGGCCGCGCCAGCAGAGGAGGGCGGCCGGCACGAAGAGCGCGAACGCCACGAGCTGACCGACCACCTGCGTCCAGACGTCGGTGCGTCCGCGCAGGACGAGCTGGAGCGCGAGCTCGAGCGCCCCAAGCACCGCAAGCGTGCCGAGCCGCCTCATCCTGTCGCCCAGCGGGGCAGCCGGTCGAGGGGCGGACGGTCGAGGAGGAGCGCGTCCGCCCCGAGCACGCGGCCGGCGGAGAGGAGCGAGACCGCGAAGGCGACGAGCGCGGGGAAGACGAGCGACCAGATCCACTCGCTCGGCACGCCCACCTCGCTCAGCCACAGGGTGCTCAGGAAGATCCCGGCCGAGAAGCCGACGAGCCGCGTGGCCACGCCGAGTACCAGCGCCACTCCGAAGAGGAGCTCCGTCAGGAGCTGGAGCTTCGAGAAGACTGCCGCCTGGTCGGCGACAAGCCGCATGATGTCCTTCCAGATACCGGGCGCGTCCCCCTGCTCGGCGTAGAAGTGGATGAGCGCCGCATAGGCGTCGGGCGAGTAGAGGCCCTTGTGCAGGTTCGCTCCCCAGACGGAGAGGAACAGGATCCCGAGCATGATGCGCAGGACAAGGAGGACGAGCTGGACGCTCCCCGACCGGGGAGCCGCGGTCACGCTCATCTGACGCTCCTGACGACGTCGTCGCCGACTGGCTGCTCCTGCACGATCGACAGGAAGCGACTAACCGGCGCCTCGAGAGGAGCGATCTGCCGGCTGACGAGCAGGTCGAGATCCGTGCGGCCGTGGCGGACGGTGGGCGCGAAGGGGTGGAGAAAGGCTCCGTCGGCGGTCAGCGTCAGCTCGGGGAGCACGTCCGTCGGGCCGAGCTCGAGCCCCATCCCTTCGGTCGCCGCGCGGCCGCGCCGGACGACCGAGCGAACGACGTGGTCCTCGTCCGGGATGCCGAGCGCTCTGTGGAGCGTGCAGACCCGCTCGAGCTCCGCGACGTCCTGGTCGGCGACGGTCGTCGCGATCCGCACGCGCAGCCCCCGTTCGAGGAGGCGGGGGATCGCAGCGAGCACCTTGGCGAAGTTCTCGGGGCCGCGCAGCTCGTCGTTTCGTGCCGGTTCGTCCGAGTCGAGCGAGAGCTGGAAGGCGACGTCGAGCGCGGAGAGCGGCTCGAGGCGGTCAAGGAGGCGCTCAGTGAAGAGCGTTCCGTTCGTGAGTGCGACGACGGGCAGGATCTCGGCCACCCGCCGCAGCGTCTCGGCGAAGTCGGGAAGCAAGGAGACCTCGCCGCCCGTGATGCCGACGCACGTGAAGCCGAGCTCCTTCGCCTCGCGCACCGCGCGCACCATCGCGTCGGCCTGGAGTGTGCGCCGGTTCGCAATTCGCGGCGAGGACTCCGTCAGGCAGTAGGAGCAGGCGAGGTTGCAGTGGTAGGTCCCATAGAGCCAGACGCGGTCGCCCATCCGCCCTTCGGACACGGCCTCACGAATCGCGTCCCTCATGCGGGCGGGGGGATCTCGAACGCGGTGCAGTAGCTGTTGAGCATCGTGATCGCGCCGGCGAGGATCGTCAGCTCGACGAGCTCGTCCTCCCGCACCCAGTCGAGCGCACGGGCGAGGAGCTCGTCGTCGACCGCCGCCCGATCGGTCGTGACGCGGTCGATCCAGTCCACGATCGCCCGCTCGCGCTCCGGTAGCTCGTCGAGCGGCGCTTCGTCGCAGGCCGCCGCCAGGCGCTCCGCTGGGACGCCGGCGTCGAGTGCGACCGGGCGGTGCGCGGCGAGGCAGTAGCGGCAGCCGTTCAGCTGCGAGACGCGGACGATGACGAGCTCCTTCGTCCAGAGGCCGAGCGAGCTCTCGCCCATCACTTGCGCGAGGAAAGGCATCAGCGTCTCGAGCAGGTCGGGCGCGCTCGCGAGCGAACGGGTAAGCGGGGAGGCGCTGCCGTCAGGGCGGTACCAGGCCCGTGCCGTGAGCGGGGCTTCGTCGCGGGTGAGGAGCGGGACTCTGCTCACTATCCCTCCGTCGTCTTCGTGTCCGTCTCGTTGGTCTCGGTCGGCGTCGTGTGAGTCTCCATCGTCGTCGTCGGCTGGTCGGAGCCGGGCGAGTCGTCGTCGGACGAGCCGCCGCAGCCGGTCGCCACGAGGGCGAGGGCGGCGGCGAACGGGGCGAGTACGGCGAGTCTCCGTCGTGTCATGGCGTGCCTCCTCTTCAGTTGTCTTCCGCGCCTTCGCTGATCCAGCGGGCGATCAGCTGCCGCTCCGCCGGGCTCAGCAGACGCCGGTTCGAGGGTTCTGGTGGATGGGTGAGGAGATACGAGAGCTGGGGCCGGCCGGGCAGCACGCGCTCGAAGGCCGGCGCGAGTGGCGAAGTGACGCGCACGAGTTGTCGGTAGGAGCGGCCGCGCCGGAGGTCGAGGTACGGATAGCTCGTCGGGTGGCAGGCGACGCACTTGGCGTCGAAGATCGGCTGCACCTGCCGGTCGAACGACACGCCGGTGCTGGACTGCCGCGTCGCGAGGACAGTTGCCGCTCCGGCCGCCAGGAGAATCGCGGCGGCCACGGCTAGCCCGAGACTTCGAGGAAGTCGCTGATGTTGCACTGGTGGTCGACGGCGAGGAAGGTCCACCGCCCGGAGAGACGGCGGTCGATCGTCCGGCTCCAGACACCCGGCCCGCCGTCAGCCCGCTCGAGCTCGAACACGAGACCGGCGCCCGGGTTGACGGCGAGAATGTAGTTCGCGTCGATGGACGAGCCGGCGACCGTCATCTCGAGGCGCATTCCGCTTGCGGTCGCCGTGACCCGCGGTCGAGAGATCTGCGGGTTCGGGATGACCCGCTTCGGCAGCCCGAAGTCGACGGTCGCGCGCTCGCCCTCCTCGAGCGCCACGATCCGCGAGACGTAGATCGACTCGGGTGCGTACGCCTTCAGAAGGTACTGCCCGACCGGGGTCCGGCGCAGGGTGTAGCGACCACGGGCGTCCGTCTCGGCGACCCGATAGTGCTCCTCGCCGCCCGGTTGGTCCGAGCCGCGCAGGAGGAGCGTCACGAGTGCGTCCGCGAGCGGCTCGTGGCCCGCGTTCTCGACGATCCCGGTGATCGTCGCGTTCCCCGTCGGCCCGGACGGTTCTTCGCCGACCGGGGTGGGGCCGGGTGAGCCCGGCGTCGGCACGCTCGGGCCCAGCGTCTTGCCCGCGGCGTTCTTCGCGCCCTGGAGGATCCAGTTCCGCACGACGTCGATGTCCTCCTGCGCCATTCGCGGCGCGCCCTGGGGCATGCGGGCGCCAATCGCGGGGATGTCCCCGAGCTCGGGATCACCGGCGATCTTCAGGTAGAGGAAGCTCTTGTCCGCATCGCCGGCGACGACGCGGACGAGGGTCGGATCCTCGAGGGCGCGCACGCCCACGAGGCTTTCGTAGATGCGGCCCGGCCGGAGGTCGAGCGACGGGTTGACGGATGGATGGCAGCTGGCGCATGTGTACTTCGAGAACACGGCCTCGACCTGTCCGAAGCTGACGGGCTTGCCCGACGTGTCGCCCCCCCCGCCGCAGCCGGCGGCAAGCAGGAGCGGTAAGACGAGTACGAGACCTACCCGGCGCACGCGACGGCCTCGATGAGGTCGGCGTAGCCAGCCTCATCGCCCTCGACCCAGCGATTGACCCATTCGAGCTGCATCGGCTCGCGAGCTCGTTCGTCGGCGGGATCCATCTCGAACAGGAGCTCGCGGAAACGCTCGTGGTCGGTCGCCGAGGAAGTCAGCGCGGTGAAGTTGCAGTGGTGAAAGGGCGGGGAGGTCCAGGCGACGGCGAGGTCGTCCGCCTCGCCCGCTTGGCGGAGGCTCTCGAGCGTCGGAGTGGACACGATGCAGGCGTCGAGCTCGCCCGCGCGAAGGCGCTCGAGCTGCGCCAGCTCCGCACCGCCCGTGTCGCCGTGCTTGCCGAGGTCGCGGTCGAGCCGCTCGGCGACGACGTCCCGATCCGGATCCAGGCCCTGCAAGCGCAGGGCAAACGCAGGCAGGATCCAAGCCTGCGGCGAGTCGGAGTCCCCGAAGCCCACCTGCTTTCCGCGGAGAGCGTCGAGCCCGGTCGGCGCGCCGGCCGGGACGACCGCGACGCTCGTCCAGTCGCGGTCCGTGTCGCGCATCGCCAGCGCGCGGCAGGCGCCATCTGCTCGCTCGCGCGTCCGCACGTAAGCGAGGTTCGTGTTCCAGGCGACGTCGATCTGGCCTGCGAAGAGCGCGTCCAGCTGGGCGTCGTAGGTGGAGAAGAGGACGTAGTCGAGCGGCAGCCCGCGCGCGGCGAACCAGGAGCGGAAGCCTTCCCAGATCGTGATGACGCGTGGATGGTAGGCGACCGCTCCGACACGGTAGGCCGTCAAAACAGTTCCTGCCCGGTGATCGTCTTGCCGACGAGATCGAGCAGCACGTCCGTCGTCGGGGCCATCACGGTCGCGGCTCGGGCGTCGCGGAAAAGCCGCTCGAGTGGGAGGTGCCGCGAGTAGGCGGCGCCACCGCAAACGCGCATCGCCGCGTCCGTGACATCGGCGGCCGCCTCTGCGGCCGCCGCCTTGAGTGCGAGCACGCCAAGCCGAGCCTCCGGCGCCCCGACCGCGATTTGCTCGGCCACCGTGTAGAGGTAGGAGCGCGCCTGGAGGTAGCGGAGCTCGGCTTCCGCGAGGCGGGCGCGAACCGTCGGCAGCTCGGCGACCGTCGTGCCCATGTGAGCGAAGCGGGCGCCTGCGACATGCTCCGTGGCGATCGCGAGCGCCGCTCCGGCCACCCCGAGGCAGCACGCCGCGCTGCCGAGAACGAACCAGGGCAGCGTCGCGCTCATCATCAGGGCGAAGCCCGACCCGGGTTCGCCGAGCCGCCGCTCGTGCGGCACGGCGACGTCGCGGAAGCGCACCGGAGAGGAGTCGTTGCCCCGCATCCCGAGCCCGTCGAAAGCCCCGACGACCTCGATCCCGTCGGCGTGCGCGTCGACGAGGTAGAGCTCCGTCTCGAGCGGGTCGTCGGAGCCCGGAGCGCCGGTGGCTGCCACGAAGGAATCGGCCGCCGAGGCGGACGTGACCCACGACTTGTCCGCGTCGATCCGGACGCCGCCGTTCTCGGGCGCCGCGCGAGAGACCTGCGCCCAGAAGTGGCTGCGTGAGCCGCGCTCAGAGTAGGCGAGCGTCGACAGGTGCCTGCCGGCGGCGATCGCAGAGAGCGCCTCCGCCTTGACGCCGTCGTCACTCGTGCCGGCCAAGAGCGTCTGCGCCGCCACGAGGTGCATCGTGTAGACCATCCCGGTCGAGGCGCAAGCGGCGGCGGTCTCCTCGATCGCCCGAACGACGTCGGGCGGCCTGCCCCCCGGGCCCGCGTAGGCCGGCGGGACGCCGAGTCCGAGCAAGCCGGCCGAACGGAGGGCGTCGATGCTCTCGAGTGGAAAGCGTGCGGCCCGGTCGACGTCCGCGGCATGGGCGGCGATCTCGTCGACCGGAACCTCGAGCGCCGGCGACACCGTCTCCGTGGCCATGGGAGCGATGCTAGGCGTATGCGGTGCCCCGGGCGCGCGTAACGCCTCTTATTCAGAAACTTTTAAGAGTCACGCGCCGGCCGGGCTCAAGTCATTCGTCGGGGAGGTCCGTGCGCCGCGTGGACGGTCGGACGATCGCGTGCTTTCGCGGAACCCCTGGCTCCTTCGATGGTGTTCAAGGTCGCTCATCGCTCATCGCTCATCGCTCATCGCGCTGCGGTGCGTCGCACCCGATCGACACTCACTTGAGCTCGACGGCTGACTGGTTTTCCGCGGCTCCCTCTTCGGAGCCGGCCACTTCAGAAAAGAAAAACGGCCTGCTTCAGGCACTCCTCGTAGAGACCCCTGGCGTGCAAGAACGCCCGGGCAGCAAGCGATCGATTTCCTGAACAGCACTAGCGTCTAGACAGACAACATAACACGCCTATTTGCAGGTGCGTTAGATGACGGGAGCGACGGGACTCGAACCCGCGACCTCCGGCGTGACAGGCTTGTTCCACGGAAACGACGATGGGCGACGATTGACGCGCAATCGCTCTATTGATGGGGGTCGGCGGGCCTCTGGCGCCTGATTTGCACAGGATTGCTTAGCCTCGATTTCGGGCGTTTGCTGCCCTTCTGCTGCCCGAGAAACCGTCATCTGGGCGAAGTTCCGAGCGAGAGGCTCGTGAAGCGTCGCCGCTAGCCGGCACACGTCCAGCCGACATTTCCATCCAAGCGAGCCGTCGAAGAAGCCGACAACCCGCTGCTCGTACCGCCTTAGTGTCGCGTGGTCGTTATCAGGGAAGCAGAGATGAGAGACCCGACGCTCGGCTCAATGCTCGTCGTCCAGGCTGCGCGCGGGAGCGTCCAGGTTGATGGTCATGCAGATGCTGTTGGGATTGGCGGTGTTGTCCCCGAAGGGCTCGAACGGGACGAAGCCGACCTTCGAGTACAACGAGCGGGCGGGTGCGAAAGCATCCATGGTGCCGGTCTCTAGACTCCCCCGCTCGTACTTCCGCTCGGCTGCGACCGCCAGAATGTGATCAACGATTGCCCGTCCCACTCCGAGCCCTCTGGCGGCCTCGCTTGTGTGCATCGACTTCAGCTCGGCGTGAGCCTCATCCAGCCGATTGAGTGCTCCGACCCCGAGAAGCACATCATCTCGGCGCGCGCTGAAGAGCGTGATGGCCGGGCCCAGCAGGCTCTCGATGCCCAACGCATATACGTGACCGGGAGGGTGACCTCCCGGGAAAACGCCAAGTGCCGTTCCAAAAGGCTTCGTACCTCATCAACTCGGGGATCGTCGATTGCAATCACAAAATCCATATGTGTTCCGATCCCAGGCAGAGAGGAAGCGCTTCGCGCGCGGATCGGGCGCTTTCGCGTCCCCTTGAAGCCTAGGGCTCTCCCGGCTGGAGGCCGGCGGCGCGCAGCCGCTTCGACATGGCCACGATTTCTTCCTGGAGATCGGTCAGCGTGGGAGGAGCCGCGGCTGCCTTCGACGATGTGGCCTCCCCGAGCGTGGTCTCTCGGTAAGTCGCGCGCCTCCAAGCCGCGACCTTCTTGACGAGCGCCGCGAGCTGCTGGTTCGACGCGGGCCCGCGCGGGCGGTCGGCCGGTCGGACGAGCAGTGAGCCGAGGTGGTTCGCAGCGGCGGTGCGGGCTCCCATGGATTGCACGGCCGAGTCAGAGCGCCTGCAGAAGCGCAGCAGGATCGTCTTGATGATCGAGGTGTGGTCGAAGACGACGTTCGAGACGCCCCGTTCGACGTATGGCGAGACGACGAGCGCCGGGACCCGAACGCCGTAGCGGCGCAGCGCCGGCCGGTCGTCGGCGACCAGGAACTGCCGCGGGTCGACGTGGTCGTAGAAGCCGCCGTGCTCGTCGTATGCGATGACGAGGAGCGACTTCTTCCAGGCTGGCGATCTCATGACCGCCTCGACCAGCGTGAGCACGAGCTCTTGCCCGGCCATCATCGGCGAGGGCGGGTGGTCGTCGTTCGAGCCCGGCGGGCCGAAGAGGCGGAAGTCGACAAAGTTCGGGTCGATCCAAGAGACGGCCGGAAGCTTGCCTTGGCGCGCGTCGTCGAGGAACGTCCGGCGTTCGAACAGCGTCTTACGGCTGAAGTAGGCGAACTCGCTGTCGTGCTCGAGCCGGTAGCGCTTGTCGATCGCCCGCAGTGTGCCCGGGTCGTGGGAGTACCAGCGCCAAGAGACGTCCTCCTCGTCGAGCCTGCGGACGAACGCTGCGAGCTCGTAGATGGGAGGCCTTCGGTTCGCCGTCGTGCCGCCCGAGCCGCCGGTCACGGCGTAGAGGCGGTTCGGCCAGGTGGGGCCGGGGACGGAGCTGAACCAACGGTCGCAGACCTGGAATGAGCGGGCGAGGTAGTCGTAGACCGGGACATAGTCGGCTCGCAGGTAGGAGAGGACGAGTGTCGGGTCGAACTTGAAGCCCGGCGGTGGCGGATTGTCCTTCGAGTTCCGCTCGAACGTTTTAACGTAGTTCTTGAGGAAGCCCGCCATGCCGCCACCGATCTGCTCGCGGACGTCGGCGGGCCCGTGACCAGGATCGAGCGTCTTGAGATCGATCTTCCGTCGCCCGAGCGGCCGCACCCTATGGAACTTCCCGGCCGCGTCCTCGTTTCCCATGCCGGCCTCGAGGCCGTCCACGTCGGGACGGACCCCCTCGAGTTTCAGGTAGCCGAGCACGTGGTCGAAGGACCGGTTCTCCATCATGAGCACGATCACGTGGTCGATCTTCGCCAGGTTCCTGCGGGCCGCGTCGTCCGAGACTTTCGGGCTCATAACTTCTCCTTCCTCCCGACCGGTGACCTTCCAATTGCTCCTTGAGTGTGGCGATATCCTCCCGCCAGAACGTCTTCGGCCGGTCTGCGACCGTTTTGTCGGCCAGCCAATCTTGCTAGACCTGGAAGGCGTGCCTCATCGCCGCCCTCATAGAGATAGACCACGGTCCGCACGCGCCCCAGTCGAGCCCCATCGTCTTCGGCCTGGTCGCCGTGCGAACGCCATCTGCGCGCCCGGAAGCCACCTCTCCCTGAACTCGGGATCGCTTCCTCCCTAAGTAACGAATACAGCCCCACGGTAGCCGCTCAAAAGGGGTTGGGCCGCGCCCGTAGTTCAGGCGATCTCAGATGTTCGAGCTCTCCTTTCGGCGGAACGCTCGCCCTAGACAACCCGACAATCGGCCCATCGACAGGATGTTCCCGTTTGAGTGCGGTCCCCGAAGCCATCCGGTACCTCAGAGACTGGCGCGCACACGCCAAGGTCTCATCGCGGTGTGAGGCCCGAGTCGCGCTCAGATCACAGGGCCTAGGCAGACCACCCGTCGACGCCCGCTTCTCAACCGCTACCGTACCGAGGGAGATGAGGAACACGGCTCCAGACGCGGCAGTGCAACTCAGTGGCCGAGGCCGATGACGAGCCGCCAATGACCCTCAGGCCATTCGACCTCGAGTACGTAGCAACCGGCTCGAGGAACGTAGGCTGCGAGACCGTCGTCCGCTAGAGGCCCCTGACTTACGGCTTCGAGAACGAGAGAGGGCGCCGGTGGGCGCCCTCTCTTCGCATCGGTGCTACTCGGCGGGAGCTACGGCGCCGTCGTGAAGCTCCAGATATCCGAGTTGCCCCAGTTGGTCGGGCAGTCTTGGTTCGGAGCCGGCGTCGGGTTCGGGCTCGTCCCGTTGATCAGGTTCTGGCGATACACGTCGATCGCCGGGCAGTCTGGAGCCTCCCGCATGTCGTTCCAGACCGTGACACCGTAGTCGTTGGTGGCGTCGGCGAAGTTGTAGTCGCCGAGGAACTCGGCCACGAGGCCATTCTGGCTCGTGCCTCTTGCATCGCCAGTCGGGCCACGGTCGATGTCGACGAACGACCCTGGCGCCCCGCTCCCGGCGACGCTCGCCGTGCGCGTCACACCCTGCGCAAGTCTCGGCGGCGTGAGCGTCGAGGATTGCCACGGCTGCAGGAAGTTCGTGTAGGTCACGTAGAGCGTGCTCCCGTCCGGGGCGATCGCCACGGCCGGGAAGTCGGGTCGATCCGAAACCGGCGAAGCAGAGCCGCCGCTCGCGAACGTGTCGCCACCGTTTGTCGAGTAGAGAATCGGCGCCCGTTCGTTCGCCCCCGGACTCGTGTTGGACGGCGTGGGGCCGTCGCAGTAAGTGAACACGACCTCGTCGGTCGCGTCGGCACCGGTCGGCGCCCCGTTCGCAATGTCCGCGATCGGGAAGCTGTCGGTCCGGGCGCCGGCGACGCCGTCGAAGCTCAGGCGGCCGGTCGCCGGGTCGAAGATACCGCAGTCCGTCAAGCGCGCAACGATCCGCGGTCGGTCAAACTGCTGGCCGCCGTCGAACGAGCGAGCCAGGAAGATGACACTCCCACGCGTCTTGATGTCGGTACCTTCGAAGAACACGAACACGGTCCCCTTCGAGTCCGTCTTGACCGAGCAGCCCTGACGGCCGCCCGTCTGATTGTTGTTCGTCGCCGCCGTGATCTGGCGCGACCTCCACGTGTCGCCGCCGTCGGTCGAGCGAGACACGATCACGGGCTCGGGGGCCGAGGCAATACTGCGGAAGGCGACGTTGCAGACGTAGACGTTGCCGAAGAAGGGGCTCGACTCGGCGTCGTCGGCCGTGATCGCCTCCTTGTCAGAGAAGAGCGCCGAGTTCTGCTTCGTCACGATGACGGGGTCCTCCCAAGCGCTGTTCAGGCCGGCCGCCGCCGCCTCGAAGTCGTCCGTCCGCGAGACGGCGATCGCCGCGAAGCCCTTGAACGCCTGCTCGTCACGCTTGGCGGAGAAGTTCGTCGTGATGTTCGCGTAGTAGAGCCGCGAGCCGTTCGCAAAGCTGAACCCGCCCTGGCCGTCCGGCTTCGGCCCGAACGCGAGCGCGGGATCTCCGTTCGAGACGAGCCCGTTCTCGAAGTAGTTGGGCAGCGTTCCGATCGGGCCGTCCTCCTCGGGATTGCACCCCGGGTCGGGTCCAGGCACGCCGATACAGCTCGTGGGCGTCGACGCGTTCGGCTCTCCGAAACGGGCCGAGTAACCGGTGTAAGTCGGCTGCGTCCAGCTGTGGCCGCTGTTCGACGAGAACGAGATCCCCGAGACGCCCACGCCGACCGTGAACGGACACGTGGTGTCGTCACCGGCGTTGCAGAGCTCGAGGTCGATGTTGTCGTTCGCGCCGGCCGCGACGTGGGTCGGGTTACTCGGGTCGATCGCGACCCAAGGCTCGTTCTGCTTGTTCTGCGAAAACTCGGCGTCCTGACTCCCGACGGTCACCTCCGCCTCCTGTGCGATGGCCGGCGCGGCCAAGGCAAGCGAGGCGAAGGAAGCCACCA
>JBBQXP010000059.1:0-18428 GCA_038209555.1 Gaiellales bacterium | reverse complement strand
GAGAACCTCATCCGTCGCGGCGGCTGCGTAGCGTTCAGCATTCCGGGCCTCCTAAGCGAGCTGGGGTATCGACAACCACCAGACTCGCCGGAGGCCCGGACGCAATCAGCCGTCTCGCAGGTGTGTAGGCAACAGAACTAGTCCGCTCCGCCCTCGGGGTCGCGGCGCATCTCCTCGGCCGCCGCACGGGCCTCCTCGTGCACCCGCCGGCGCATCGCCTCGAACTCATCCGCCGGGCCTCCGGGCTTGGGGCGCTCCGGCCCTGACACCTCCGCAGGGGGCAGCGGCGGCGCAGGCGGAGGGGCCGCCGGGTCCTCGACTGCCGTCTCCGCGGGGGGCAGCGGCGGCGCAGGCGGCGCGGCCGCCGGCTCCTCGACTGCCGTCTCCGCGGCCATGCCGGCGACCTCGAAGTCGTCTTCATCGGCGCGCGCATTCCGGGCCTCGGCGAGCTTCTCGCGAAGCTCCTGGGCCCGCGGGTCGAGTCTCTCCGGCGCGAGCGTCGGCCTGCGGCGTCGCATGAGGACCGTCGCCGCAAAAGCGCCGGCGGCGGCACCGGCCAGAAGGGTCGAAACTCGGCGCATCCCCGTCACTCTTCCACGACCTGTGCCCTGCGGGCAAGCCCGGCAGGCTCGCTATACTCGTCCAACTTCCTGCTTCGCCCGGCGCCGTCCGTTCCCGAGCGGCGCGAGCAGGCGAGGCCGCTAGACCGAGGGAAGGAGGTCGGGAACGTGATGAACGCGTACGAAATCATGCTCATGCTCGATCCAGAGGTGGAAGACGAGCGCCAAAACGAGATCCTTTCTCGCATGCGCGAGCTCGTCGAAAAGGGCGGGGGCGCCTGGCAGAGCCACGAGGCCTGGGGCCGGCGAAAGCTGGCGTACGAGATCGACAAGAAGAACGAGGCGCACTACCACCTGGTGCAGTTCGACGCAGAGCCCGTGACACTCGACGAGTTGACGCGAGTGCTGAAGATCACCGACGGCGCCATGCGCCATATGGCCGTTCGGCGGCCGAAGCCTCGCCGGAAAGCGACCACGGGCGAGCCCGTCGTCCCCGAGGGTTAAGATGGAGAACATACGTTCTACGAAAAGGAGTTTCTGATGGCAGGCGACATCAATCGCGTCACGCTTGTGGGGCGCCTCACGCGCGATCCCGAGCTTCGGCATCTTCCGTCCGGGGTGCCCGTGCTTCAGCTCGGTGTTGCCGTCAACGGCAGGCAGAAGGATGACGGGGACAACTGGGTCGACAAGCCCAACTTCTTCGACGTGAAGGTGTTCGGCAATCAGGCCGAGATGCTCTCGAACCACCTGGCCAAGGGTCGGCGCGTAGGCGTCGACGGCCGGCTCGACTGGTCCTCCTGGGAGGCACCGGACGGGTCGAAGCGCTCGAAGGTCGAGGTCGTGGCCAATACGATCCAGTTCCTCGACAGCCGCCAGGACGCCGCCGAGGGCGGTGGCCAGCGCGAGTACGTCCCCGCGGGCGATGTCGCGGCCGACCGCTCCGACTTCGGCCCCTCCGGGACCGACGACGACATTCCGTTTTAGATCGGTTGGCGGCCCGTCCCCAACGGGGCGCCAATGACCGATCAATCATCTAGACAGCGAAGGAGTCGCGAACGCCGATGGCACAGCAGACGAAGGGAAACCGCCGGCCCCGGCCCGGGGCCGGCGGGCCGCTGCGGAGAAAGAGTTGCTACTTCTGTAGGGAGAAGATCGACGAGGTCGACTACAAGAACTACAACCAACTCCGCCGGTACGTCTCCGAGAAGGGGAAGATCCGGTCACGCCGGATCACGGGCGCATGCCGGCGACATCAGGAGCAGGTTGCGACGGCGGTGAAGCGCGCGAGAGAGATGGCGCTCCTGCCCTACGTCACAGGTTAGGCCTCGTCGATGGATGTCATCCTCCTCACTGACGTCGAGAAAGTCGGCCTGCGCGGCGAGGTCGTCAACGTCTCGCGCGGGTACATGCGCAACTATCTGGGCCCGCGCCAGCTCGCAGAGCCCGCGACCGCCGCCAAGGTCGCAGAGCTCGAGAAGCGCGAGTCCGAGCGCGCAAAGCACGAGGCGCGCAGCTTCGAGCAGGCGCAAGAGATCGCCGAGACCCTTCGGAAGACGGTGCTTCGCTTCGACGTGAACGCCGGGCCGCAAGGAACGCTCTTCGGCTCGGTCACCGCGACGGACATCGCCGACGAACTGTGGCGGACGCGCAAGATCCGCGTCGATCGCCGCAAGATCGCCCTCGGCGACTCGATCAAGCGGATCGGGCGCTACGAGGTCCCGATCGACGTCTTCCAGGACGTGCGAATCGAGGTGAAGACTCTGGTCGTGCCCGAAGGGGGCGAGCTTCCCCCCGAAGAGGAACTCAAGGCGATGGAGGAGGCGGTGCGGGCGGAGGAGGAGGCGTCCAAGGAGGCGGAGGGAGAGGAATCCTGGTCGGAGGAGCTCCTCGAGGACGAGCCGGAAGACGCTGCCGAGCCCGCCGGTGAGCCGGAGAGCCTCGAGCACGCGGAACCCGGCTCAGCGCCCGAGGTTGACGCTCCTGTCGAGCTCGCCGACGGCGACCCCGAAGACGCGGAGCGCAGCTAGCTCGACGTTCTCCACGGAGCCGTCCACATGCCTGTGGGCGGTTCCACGAACTTCCCGCTCTTTGCGGGCGGATCGTTCGCCCGGGTTGGCTCCTGCCCGTGGACGGCCGGACCAGACCTGGGGACGTCGTCCGGCGGATCTGCGAACATGTGTTTCCTTTTTCCTGCTCCTCGACCTAACAGACTGTGGACGCGCCCACCGAGATCAAGCCCTCTACGGTCGTGGCTCGGATGGCCACCGCCCTTCGCGACACTGCCCCTGTACCGCCGCAGAACCTCGATGCGGAGGAGTCCGTTCTCGGAGCGATGATGCTCGCCCCCGGGGCGATCGCAGCCGTGAGCGAAGTCCTCGATTCCGAGGGACGCGAGTTCTATCGCGAGAGCCATGCCAAGATGTACCGCGCGGCGCTTACGCTTTATGCGAAGGGCGAGCCGGTCGACGCGATCACACTTGTCGACCAGCTCGACGAACGAGGCGAGCTCGAGGACGTCGGAGGCAAGGCGCGGGTCCACGAGCTCGCAGCTCTCGTCCCCGCGAGCGCAAACGCAGGCCACTACGCGCAGATCGTCCGGGAGGCTGCCACCCTCAGGGGGCTCATCCGGGCGGGCGGGGAGATCGCGCGACTCGGCTGGGAGCGTCCGGGAGAGGCGACCGAGCTCGTCGACCAGGCCGAGCAGATCGTGTTCGACCTTTCGCAGCAGCGGGCAACCGGGGAATTCAGCCACATCGAAACGCTCCTGAAGGAGAGCTTCGAACGCATCACAGCGCTCTACGAGTCGGGTGCGGACGTGACCGGCGTCCCTTCGGGCTTTCGAGATCTCGACCGGATCACCTCCGGCTTCCAGCCCGGGAACTTGATCATCATCGCCGCCCGCCCCAGCATGGGGAAGTCCGCCCTCGGGCTTTGCATGGCCGCCAATCTGGCCGTCCGCCACGAAGTGCCGGTCGCGCTCTTCACGCTCGAGATGTCGAAGTCGGAGGTGACCCAGCGGCTCATGTGCAGCGAGGCGAAGGTCGAGTCCCAGCGGCTCCGCACGGGAAAGCTCGCCGCGGACGACTGGCCCCGGCTGACGGCCGCCTGCGACAAGCTCGCGAAGGCGCCGGTCTACGTCGACGACACGGGCTCGGTCACGATGATGGAGATCCGCTCCAAGGCGCGACGGCTGAAGTCGAAGCATCCCGACCTCGGCCTCATCGTGATCGACTACCTGCAGCTCATGACCTCGGGCACGAGCGCGGAGAACCGCGTACAGGAAGTGTCGCAGATCTCCCGCTCTCTGAAGGTGCTCGCCCGTGATCTCGACGTTCCGATCATCGCGATGTCGCAGCTCTCGCGGGCCGTCGAGCAGCGCCACGACAAGCGACCCATCCTCTCGGACCTGCGCGAGTCGGGATCGATCGAGCAGGACGCCGACATCGTCTGCTTCATCTACCGCGACGAGTACTACGCAGGCGAAGAGTCGGACCAGCAGGGCCTCGCGGAGGTGATCGTCGCCAAGCATAGGAACGGCCCCACCGACACGATCAAGCTCTCGTTCCTGAAGCGCTACGCGAAGTTCTCGGATCTCGCGGCCGCATAGCGACGCCGAGCCGCCCGGTGCGGGGAGTACGCTCCAGAGCGATGCCGGCAACCGTCATCGTCGGGGCCCAGTGGGGGGACGAAGGCAAGGGGAAGATCGTGGATCTCCTGGCGCAGCACTCCGACTTCGTCTGCCGGTACCAGGGCGGTCCGAATGCGGGGCACACGATCGTCTGCGGCGGGGAGACCTTCAAGCTCCACCACATCCCCTCGGGCATCCTGAGCGACGGGAAGATCTGCGTCGTCGGAGCAGGCTGCGTCATAGACCCGGGGCTCCTGGTCGAGGAGATCGACGAGCTGGAGCAGCGCGGCGTCACGACTGCCGGGCTGCGGGTCTCGGGAAACGCGCACCTGATCATGCCTTGGCACGTCGCGATCGACTCGGCCAGCGAGCGGCGGCTCGGGAAGCTCCAGATCGGCACGACCCGACGAGGAATCGGTCCCGCATACGCCGACAAGGCAGCACGCCTCGGTATTCGGGTTCAGGACATCCTCGACCCGAAGATCCTCCGCCAGAAGTTCGAGACGGCACTCGCAGAGAAAAACATCGTGCTGGAACGTCTCCACGACGCGGCTCCGCTCCAGGTCGAGGAGCTTGCCGAGCGGATGGAGTCCTGCGCGCAGCGGCTCCGCCCCTACGTGGCGGACACCTCGCTGCTCGTCGACCAGGCCCTCAGAGAAGGTCGGCGAGTCTTGCTCGAAGGAGCGCAGGGCACGCTCCTCGATCTCGATCACGGCACGTATCCCTTCGTCACCTCTTCGAACCCGATCGCGGGCGCGGCAGCGACCGGCACCGGCATCGGGCCGACTCGGATCGACAGCGTCGTGGGCGTCGCGAAGGCATACGTGACGCGGGTCGGAGAAGGCCCCTTTCCAACGGAGATCGAAGGGCCGGACCAAGAGCGGGTTCGCGAGCTCGGCGGCGAGTACGGCACGACCACCGGGCGGGAGCGCCGCTGCGGCTGGCTCGACCTCGTCGGTCTGCGCTTCGCCGTCCGCGTGAACGGCTTGACCTCACTCGCCCTGACGAAGCTGGACGTGCTCTCGTCCTTCGGCGAGTTGCCGGTCTGCAGGCGCTACCGGCTCGCGGACGGGACGGAAACGGAGGAGATTCCTGCTCACCAGACAGACTTCCACCATGCCCGCCCCGTGTACGAGACCCTGCCAGGGTGGAACGAGCCGCTCGACTCGGTCGAACACCTCGAGGAGCTACCCGAAGCGGCGCGGCGATACGTCGAGTACGTCGAGCGGGCGGTCGACGTCGAGGTCACGATGATCGGCACGGGCGCAGACCGTGAGCGCGTGCTGACGCCCCGGGGGCTCCGGGCCGCCGTCAGCGTCAGCTGAGCTGGCGGCTCGAGGTGAGCTTCCGCCGGGCCGGATGACGCCCGACGGCGGCCGAGTATCACTTCCACGCCCTAGCGGAGATCGCTCGACTTGTTGACGTTCCGGAGCAGGCTCTCGTCGAGCTCCACGACCCTGGTCCGAAGCTCGCCGAGCAGCCGGTGGAGAGCGAAGTCGTGGCTCTCGATCCGTTCTTCCACGACCGGGAGGATGCTCCGGCGGTAGGCGCCCGGGAGCGGGCCGGTCTGCGGAACGGCCGCGTCAGCGTCCTCGGCGCCGTCTGCCAGGAGTAGGAGCGCATCCGAAGTCATGTGCGGAAGGTCGACCGGCAGAACGAGGCAGAGATCCGTCGTCGCAGCGCAAAGCCCGGCAGCGAGGCCTACCATCGCCGCTCGAATGTCGCTCCGATCGTCCACGACGGGAAAGGGAAGCGGCAGTTCGTCGGCAGTCTTGCCGACGGCGATCACGCACTCGCAGGCCGTTCCAAGGACCCGGTACGCACGCTCTGCGAGGGTCTCGCCCTCAAAGCGTGCGAGTGCTTTTGGGGATCCGAAGCGCCGGCTCGCCCCGCCGACGAGGAGGATCCCTGTTACGCCGTGACGCGCCAAGGCTCGGAGTAGACGTTCACCCGGCCGTCGCGGACGAAGCCGCAGATGGTCATGCCACGGTCGCGAGCGAGGTCGACCGCGAGCGACGAGGGCGCGCCGACGGCGACGAGGACTGGGCAACCGGCGACGGCCGCCTTCTGGACGAGCTCGAATGAGAGCCGCCCGCTGACGCACACGACATGGCGCGCGAGCGGCAAGAGCCCGGCACCGAATGCCCAGCCGATCACCTTGTCCATCGCGTTGTGGCGCCCGACGTCTTCACGCAGGCAGACGAGCTCGCCACGTTCGTCGAAGAGGCCCGTGGCGTGCAGCCCTCCGGTGGCGGCAAACGTCGGTTGGGCCTCACGAAGCCGCTCCGGCAGGTCCGCCACGAGCGCGGCCGCAACGACCAGATCGCTCTCGAGACGTGAAGCCTCGACCGCCACCGCCTCGAGCGCGCCCTTGCCGCAAACTCCGCAGGAGGAAGTGGTGTAGAAGTTTCGGCGGTGGCGCGACGGGTCGAAGCCTTCCGCCTCGGCCTCGATCGTGTTCACCGCCAAGTCGTCGGGAGGCCGCGTGCTGAGCGGCTTCATGCCCTCGGAGAGGAGAAACCCGAGCGCAAGCTCTTCGTCGTGTCCCGGCGTTCGCATCGTGACAGCTACGGGCTCGCCCCCGATCCGGATCTCGAGGGGCTCCTCGACCGCCACCCGGTCGGACACGGTCTTGCCCTCTGGCAGACGGACGACCTGAACCGAACCGGCGGCATAGGGCGGAGTCGTGCTCACTTCCGTAGCGTAGTCCGCGCGGGTCTCGAGCCCGGGGCCGGCCGCGAGCCACCCACCGCTTCAAGCCTATTCCGCAAAAGCGCGCGTGTGAGTCAGGCTTCGTGGCGAAACTGCAACGACCTGGGGTAGCTCTGTCCACCTGCGTTACGCACAGAACTCGCGGGCGACCGCAACAAGGACTTCTGCACACCTCTCGACAGAGGCGAGGTCGACCCACTCGACGTCAGCGTGTGCCCCTTCTCCCGCCGGGCCGAAGACCACGGTTGGGATGCCCGCACCGGCGAGAAGGGCGGCATCCGTCCAGAAAGGCACGCCGACGACACCAGTCGCCCCCGCATGGCGCTTGACGAGCTCGACGATCGGGTCGTCGTCGGGCACCTCGAACGGATCTCGGGCGAAGCTCACCCGCGCCGACCCCTCGAAAGCTTCGACGTCACTGCCCGCCCGTTCAAGGAGCCCGACCAGCTCGAGGAGCACCGCATCGGTCGTTTCGCCGGGAATCGTCCGCCTTTCGCCCGTGAGAAGGCACCTGTCCGGATACGTGGAGAACTCGACACCGCCTTCGATCATGCCCGCGTGGAGCGATCCGCTCCCGAGCAGTGGATGGCTCGGCTCTGCCCGGAGCGAGCGATCGAGTGCGTTCAGGCCAACGAGCACGTAGCCCATGTGGGCGATGGCGTCGATTCCGAGCTCGGGGCGAGATCCGTGCGCCGCCCGGCCGCTCGTCTCCACCTCGAACGCGACGAAGCCCCGGTGTGCGATTGCGACCTGGAGCTCCGTCGGCTCAGCCACGATCGCACCGTGCGCGGGGCGAGCCGCCGCGACCGCCGCCGTCCCGACGCTCCCCGCCTCCTCGTCTGCAACCGCGGTGACCACGACGTCTCCCGCAAGCCGCGCGCCCGCCGCGTCCCGGGCCGCTACGAGGATCGCTGCGAGGCTCCCCTTCATGTCGTAGGCGCCCCGCCCGTAGAGCCGCCCGTCCTCGACCCTCGGCTCCAGCGCCCGTTCCATACCACCCAAGCCGACCGTGTCCATGTGGGCGTTCAGCATGAGTGTCCGCCCGCCGCCCGAACCCCTTGCCACGCCGATCACGTTCGGTCGTCGCGGCGCCGCTTCCTCGAGCTCCACCTCGAACCCTGCGGCCTCGAGCCAGCGCGCCACGTAACGCGCCAGCTCTTCCTCCCCGGGCGCGTCCGCCACGAGCACGGGGTTCTGGGAGTCGATGCCGACCAGATCGACGAGCAGCGAGGTCAACTCTTCGAGCACGGGCCCAAGCGTAGAATCGAACGGTGGACGTACTCAAGCTGACGGCGGTCCTCGCCGAGCTTCCGAAGGAGCGGACGCGGCTCCTCGACAACCTCGGGCGAGTTCGCTCTGAAGTCGGGCCGATCACGCCCGAGCTCTCGGATGCGGTTGCCGATCACATGAACGTCCGGCGTGGCGAAGTCCACGAGGTCGTCTCTTTCTACTCGTTTTTGGACGTGCCGACGGATGCGGTTCGCGTCTGCGTCGGCCCAGTGTGCGACTGCCTGGGCGCGAAGAATGTGCTCGCCCGCGAGCAAGAGCAGGCGAGCGGCGTGCCGGTCTTGGGCGTGGAGTGTCTCGGCCACTGCGAGCTCGCCCCGGTTCTCCTGCGCGGCGACTCGGTCGAGCCGGAAGCCGTCCACAGAACGAACGACGGACCGTCGCTCGCCCTCGGGAGCCGAGACGCGACGCTGGCCGACTACGAGCGGCGTGGCGGCCTGACGGCACTTCGATCGCTCCCGGAGAACGAGCGGATCATCGCGGAGCTCAAAGCGTCCGGCCTGGCCGGTCTCGGTGGCGCCGGCTTCCCGACGGGGCTCAAGTGGGAAGCCGTCGCGAAGGAGGACGGCCCCCGGTACGTGATCGTGAACGCTGACGAGGGCGAGCCCGGGACGATCAAGGATCGCTATGTGATGGAGCTCCGCCCGCACCTCATGCTCGAAGGGATGCTCATCGCGATGAGCTTCGCCGAGGCAAGCGAAGGGCTCATCTACCTCCGTGAGGAATACGCGACCGCACGCACGCGGCTTCTCGCCGCGATCGCGGAGCTTCGCGAGACGGGGCTTCTCGAGGGCCGTTCGATCGAGCTCGTCGTCGGTGCAGGCGCCTACATCTGTGGCGAGGAGACGGCAATGCTCGAGTCCATGGAGGGCCGCCGAGGGATGCCGCGTCTGAAGCCTCCGTTTCCGAGCCAGGTTGGATACCTCGGACGTCCGACCCTCATCAACAACGTCGAGACGCTTGCGCACATCCCGGGGATCCTGAGCAACGGCGGCGAGTGGTTCGCGGGGCTCGGCCGAAACGGGGCGGCTGGCGTTCGCCTCTGGTCGATCTCCGGTGCGGTGCGTGAGCAGGGCTGCTACGAGGCGCCGAACGGCTCCACCCTGCGGGAGCTGATCGACGGGCTCGCAGGCGGCCCGACTGAGGAGATCGGCGCAATCGTGCCGGGGGGCGCCGCCAGCGGCATCCTCCCTCCGGATGCGCTCGATGTGCCGCTGACCCGCGACGGCTTGCGGGAATGGGGCGCCGGTGTCGGCTCAGCGGGCGTCCAGGTTTTCCCGGTCTCCTACTCCCCGCTCCGTCTCCTCGCGGAGACGATGCGATTCTTCGCAGAGGAGTCCTGCCAGAAGTGCACGCCATGCCGGATCGGAAACCGCGGCCTGCACCACGTTCTCGAAGAGCTCGGGCACGGTTCGGCAGTCATGTCGCGGCGCCAGGTTGAAGAGTGGCTCGACGCGATGGCCCAGACGTCCATCTGCGGACTCGGACAGGGCGCGCCCTTCCCGGTCAGAAATGCATTCCGCTTCTGGCCCGACCTCTTCGCCCCTCTCGGCGAGCCTGAGGCGGCGGTACGATGAGCGCCGCGGTGCGCGGCTCGGTTCCCTTCACGCTCGACGGAAAGCCGGCCAGCGCGCCGGACGGCGAGTTGCTCGTCCATGCGGCCGCGCGTCACGGCGTCTTCATCCCAACTCTCTGTCACGACGACAAGCTCGACCCGTACGGGGGCTGCCGCATGTGCGTCGTCGGAGTCGAAGGATCGCCCCGCCCCCTTCCCGCCTGCGCCACGAGGGTTACCGAGGGCATGGTGATCTCGACCAACTCGAGCGTCCCGCAGTTTCGCCGCACGCTGACCGAGATGTTGCTCACGGAGCACCTGAATCCGGATCCTGGCGGGCGGCCGAACGAGCTCGTGGACATGGCCGAGGAATTCCAGGTCGAAGCTCCGTTCATCCTGCCTGACGCCAAACGTGAGCCCTACGACGACCGGAACTCGCTCATGGGCTACGACCCCGACGCCTGCATCCTCTGCAACCGCTGCGTCCGCTACACGCAAGAAGTCATGCAGTGCTCCGCCCTCTCCCTGGAAGGCCGCGGGCCGGACGCGCGAATCGTTCCGACCCACGGACATTCCTGGCTCGACACGGAATGTGAGCTTTGCGGCGGCTGCCTCGGCGTCTGCCCGACAGGCGCCATCTACGAGAAATTCGAGGAGGGCACCGAGCGACCGGAGCGCACACTCGAGAAGGTGAAGACGACCTGCACCTTCTGTGGGGTCGGTTGTCAGATCGACCTGAACGTCGACCCGGAAACGAAGCGGATCGTCAAGGTCACCTCGGACCCCACCTACGTGTCGAACGAAGGCAACCTGTGCGTCAAGGGCCGGTTCGCCTTCAACTTCGTCCACCATCCCGACCGTTTGACCGAGCCGCTCGTCCGCGAAGAGGACGGCGAGCTTCACGAGACGACATGGGAGCACGCCCTGGAGGTCGCCGCCCAGGGATTGAAGGACGTGAAGGAACGGCATGGGCCGCAGAAGATCGGCTTCCTCGCGTCGGCGCGATTGACGATGGAGGAGAACTTCGCAATCCAGAAGCTCGCCCGGACGGTGGTGGGAACCAATTCGATCCACTCCTGCGAAGCCACCTGACACGCTCCGACTCTTTACGGCCTGGTCAGGTCGTTAGGCAGAGGAGCAACGACAAACTCGATCCCCGAGATCGAGAACACGAAGTTCCTGCTCGTGATCGGCTCGAACACAACCGAGGCGCATCCCGTCCTCGCTCTCCGGATGAAGAAGGCGGTGCGGAAGGGTGCGACGCTCGTGGTCGCCGATCCGCGCAAGATCTGGCTCACGAAGATCGCGCAGCGCCACCTCCAGCTCCGCCCTGGCACGGATGTCTGGCTCCTGAACGCGATCATGCACGTGATCCTCGAAGAGGGCCTGCAGAACGAGGAGTACATCGCGAATTACACGGAGGATTTCGACGCTGTGCGGGAGGTCGTCTCCCGCTACACACCCGAGGAGGCCGAAAAGGTCACGGGTGTCCCTGCGGAGGACATTCGCTGGGCCGCGCGGGCGTACGCGACCGAAAAGCACGCGGCCATCTTCTACACGCTCGGGATCACCGAGCACGCCTGCGCGATCGACAACATCTGGTCCCTCTCCAACCTCACGCTCATGACGGGCCATCTCGGCTACGAGTCCACCGGCCTGAACGCGCTCCGCGGACAGAACAACGTCCAGGGGTTGAACGACGCCGGCGCGAATCCGGCCTACCTACCGGGCTACCAGCCTGCGAACGACCCCGAAGTCGTCGCACGCTTCGAGGCGCGTTGGGGCGACGGCACCGTTCCAGCATCGCCCGGCTATCGCCTCGACCAGATGATCTCCGGCCTGCACGACGACCGGATCAAGGCCTTCTACTTGATCGGCGAGAACCCGGCCCACACCGAGCCGAACGCGAGCCACGTGGAAGAAGGGCTCGAAAACCTCGAGTTTCTGGTCTCGCAGGACATCTTCCTGACCGACACGGCTCGAAAGCTCGCCGACGTGGTCTTTCCAGCCTCGAGCTTCGCCGAGAAGGACGGGACGTTCACGAACACGGAGCGCCGCGTGAACCGCGTTCGGAAAGCGGTGCCGCTGCCGGGCAATGCCCGGGAGGATCTCCAGATCGTGCTCGACCTGGCGAAAGCGATGGGCGCGGGCTGGCCGGACTACCAGGGGGCTGAGGACGTCTGGAACGAGTTCGCCGACCTGGCGCCGCTCTGGAGCGGCATCCGGTACCCGCGGATCGAGGAAGTCGGCCTTCAGTGGCCGTGCCTCGACGAGAACGATCCCGGGGCCACGTTCCTGCACGCACCTAGGCCCGCGCGCCCGAGCGGCCGCGGCAAGTTTTATCCGGTCGAGTACCAGCCGCCGATCGAAGAGCCCGACTCCGAGTACCCGTTCGTCCTCTCGACCGGTCGGACGCTCTACCACTACAACTCGGCGACGATGACGATGCGCGAGGACGGGATTCTCGACAAGCAGGAAGAGCCTTTCGTCGAGCTGAGCCCGGAAGACGCGGCGAGCCTCGACATCGGCGAGGGCGATTGGGTCCGGCTCGTCTCTCGGCGAGGGGAGATCCGGGCCCGCGCAGCGATCGGCGACCGTGTTTACCCCGGGCTCGTGTGGATGGCCCTCCACTTCGCAGAGTCGCGGGTCAACCTCCTGACCAACGACGTCGGCGACTCCCTGATCGGGATCCCGGAGTACAAGGTCTGCGCGATCCGGATCGAGCCGGCCAGGTCTGCGCTCCAGCCGGCCGCGCGCTAGATCGCATCGTCACAGAACTGTCACTTCCGGTGCGCCACACGCGCGTCGACCGGCGGTACGCTCTAGCGTGAGCAGGCGGGCGGGTTGGGACCCGAGCTAGACGCGCGGGTAAATTAACCGGCTCGCTGCTCCGCCGGCACCCGTGCTTCGCCGGGCCGGCTCAGCCCCATCGCACGCGAGAGCTCGAGACAGGGGTCGAAACTGGGCCTGGAGGGCGTTAGGGTCTCCCCCTCGACCTATCACGGAGGAGGACTCAACGGCATGGCCTCGACCCAAGCTGGCCCTAGCGTCGACGACATCCGTAAGGAGGTCGACAAGCGCGGAATCGAATTCTTCTTCGCGCAGTTCGTCGATATGTACTCGCGGCCAAGTGCGAAGTTGATCCCGGCAGCGCATCTCGACGACCTCGTCAACGAGGGCGCCGGCTTCGCGGGCTTCGCCGCGGGCGAGATCGGCCAGGTGCCGGCCGACCCGGACATCGCCGCCATGCCCGACCTCCGCAGCTTCACGCCCGTTCCCTGGGAGCCGACGGTTGCAAGGTTTGCCTGCGACATCACCGTCGAGGGAGAGGACTGGCCCTACGACCCGCGCACGATCCTCCGCCGCGTGGTCGAGAGCGCGCGCGAAAGAGGCTTCGACTTCAGGTTCGGTCTCGAGCTCGAGTACTTCCTCGTCGAGCAGATGCCAGACGGCTCGATTCGGGTCGAGGACGATCGCGACACCCTCGAAAAGCCGTGTTACGACCTGCTGGGTCTGACCCGCCACTATGACTTCCTGACGACAGTCTCGAAATACGTGAACGAGCTCGGCTGGGGCAACTACGCGAACGACCACGAGGATGCGAACGGCCAGTTCGAGCAGAACTTCGTCTTCGCCGACGCCCTCACGAGCTGCGACCGCGGCATCTTCTTCCGGTACATGGTGCATACGCTCGCGGAAAAGCTGGGAGAGGCCGAGGGTCGCCGCATCGTGGCGACCTTCATGCCGAAGCCTTTCTCGCACCTGACCGGCAACGGAGCCCACTTCCACATGTCGCTCTGGGACGGCGACACGAATCTCTTCCTCGACGAAAACGACTCCCGGCACGGCCTCGGGCTCTCGGAGACCGCCTACCAGTTCATCGGCGGCCTCAAGAAGCACGCAAGGGCATACAGCGCGATCACGGCGCCGACCGTGAACTCCTACAAGCGCCTGAAGCTCGGGTCGACCACGAGCGGTGCGACCTGGTCTCCTGTTTGGATTTCGTACGGCTACAACAACCGCACGCAGATGCTCCGCATACCGGCTGCAGGCCGGATCGAGGACCGGACGATCGACGGCTCCTGCAACCCGTACCTGGCAGCTGCGGCAATCCTCGCCGCCGGCATCGACGGGATCGAGAACGATCTCGACGCGGGCGAGCCGAATTCGGAGAACCTCTACACGAAAGCCTACGACGAGCTCACCGCCCGCGGGCTCGAGAGCCTCCCCCGGAACCTGTACGAGGCGACGGTCGAGCTCGAGGCGGACGACGTGCTCCGCAAGGCGCTGGGCCGTGGTCGCGATGAGGACTACGTCGACTACTTCATCCGCGTCAAGCGCGACGAGTGGGCCCGGTACCACGAACAGGTCACGCCCTGGGAGATCAACGAGTATCTGACCCGGTTCTAGCCGGGCCTCACCGGAAACCCGGACGGTAGATTAGAACCATGTGCGGAATCGTCGGACTGTTCGCCAAGTCGTCTGAGATCGAAAGCTCGCTCGGCGAGCATCTGGCGGCGATGCTCACGCAGATGAGCGACCGCGGGCCCGATAGCGCCGGGGTCGCGGTCTACCGCAACCCTGCCCCCGCCGGTTCGAGCAAGCTGACGCTGTACTCCTCCGACCCGCTCCAGGACTGGGATGCGCTGGCCGCGGAGCTCGGCAATGTCTTCGGCGGCTCGCCCGAGGCGAGCGTCCGCTCGAGCCATGCGGTCGTGGTGGTCGACACCGAGGCGGTGGAAGCGGAGGCCTGGGTCAAGCGTTCGCATCCGGCATTGCGGGTGATGAGCGCTGGCCAGGCGATCGAGATCTACAAGGAGACGGGCCGACCCGAGAACTTCGTGACCCAGTTCGCCTTGGCGGACTTTCACGGGAGCCATGCACTCGGCCACACGCGGATGGCGACCGAGAGCCGTGTCACGACGGAGGGGTCTCATCCCTTCTCCACCGGGCTCGACCTCTGTCTCGTCCACAACGGGTCGCTCTCGAACCACAACCGCCTGCGCGAGGAGCTCCGCCGAGAGGGCATCGGCTTTCAGACGGAGAACGACACCGAGGTGGCAGCGGCGTATCTCGCCTGGCGGTTGCATGAGGGAGCGTCTCTCCAGCAGGCGCTCGAGGGATCCCTGGAGGATCTGGACGGCTTCTACACCTTCCTCGTCGGGACCGCTGACGGCTTCGCGGTCCTACGCGACCCGATCGCCTGCAAGCCGGCGGTGATCGCCGAGTCGGACGACTGGGTCGCCATGGCATCGGAATGGCGCGCGATCGCCGTGCTCCCCGGCGCCTCCGAAGCAAGAACGTGGGAGCCGGCTCCCGGCGTCGTGTACGCCTGGGAGCGGGCGAAGGTGTGAGAGCGGCTGCGGCGGTCGAGGCGACTGCCGAAGTCGTCGACCTGGCTACCACCCCTCTCCGTGAGCTCAACCAGCGCCTCCACAGCCTTGCCGGAGGAGCCGAGGGCCCGCGGCGATGGCGGGTGCTCAATCCGAACGGCGCACATGCCGCAGCCTGCGGCCTCGACGCGGAGATCGAGGTCGAGATCGAGGGCCATGTGGGCTACTACTGCGCCGGGATGAACAAGCTGGCGACCGTGCACGTGCACGGCAACGCCGGTCCCGGCCTGGCCGAGAACATGATGTCCGGGGCCGTCGTGGTCGACGGAAATGCAAGCCAGTCCGCCGGGGCGACGGGGCAGGGAGGGCTTCTGGTCGTGCACGGAGAGGCGGCGGCCAGGTGTGGAATCTCGATGAAGGGCATCGATATCGTGGTCAAGGGCTCGGTCGGGCATCTGAGTGGATTCATGGCGCAGACCGGGCGACTCGTCGTGTGTGGCGATGCCGGCGAGGCCCTGGGCGACTCGATCTACGAGGCGCGGATCTACGTCCGCGGCAGCGTCGCCGCCCTCGGCGCCGACTGCATCGAGAAGGAGCTGCAGGACGAGCACAGGGCCGAGCTCCGAGACCTGCTCGACCGTGCCGGCCTGGACGACGTCGACCCGTCCGAGTTCCGCCGCTACGGATCCGGACGCACGCTCTACAACTTCCGGATCGACAACGCCGGCGCATACTGATGGCCACAGCCGACAGGCCCTGGGGCCTCCGCGAGTCCTACCTCTTCGACAAGCACGTGATCGCGGAGATCCAGCGCGCTGCCGAGCAGGGCATCTACGACATCCGCGGCTTTGGAGCCAAGCGCCGGCTGCCCCACTTCGACGATCTCCTCTTCCTCGGCGCGAGCGTCTCTCGCTACCCGCTCGAGGGCTACCGCGAGCGCTGCGAGATGGACGTGGTCCTCGGCACGCGCTTTGCGAAGAAGCCTCTCGAGCTCAAGATCCCCGTCACGATTGCCGGGATGAGCTTCGGGGCGCTCTCGGCTCCCGCCAAGGAAGCGCTCGGGCGGGGCGCGAGCGAGGTGGGGACGTCGACGACGACCGGAGACGGAGGCATGACCCAGGAGGAGCGCGAGCACTCCAAGCTCCTCGTGTACCAGCTGCTCCCGTCGCGGTACGGGATGAACCCGGACGACCTGCGGCGGGCCGACGCAATCGAGGTCGTCGTCGGCCAGGGTGCCAAGCCCGGCGGCGGCGGGATGCTCCTCGGCCACAAGATCTCGGACCGCGTCGCCGAGATGCGCGACCTCCCGAAGGGGATCGACCAGCGCAGCGCCTCTCGGCATCCCGATTGGACAGGCCCCGACGATCTCGAGATCAAGATCGGCGAGCTCAGGGAGATCACCGACTGGGAGAAGCCGATTTTCGTCAAGGTCGGAGCGACGCGGACGTACTACGACGTCGGGCTGGCGGTGAAGGCCGGGGCCGACGTGATCGTCGTCGACGGGATGCAGGGAGGAACCGCGGCGACGCAGGACGTCTTCATCGAGCACGTGGGCATCCCGACGCTTCCCGCCGTCCGGCTGGCCGTCGATGCCCTGCAGGAGCTCGGGATGCACCGGCAGGTGCAGCTGGTCGTCTCCGGCGGGATCCGGACGGGCGCCGACGTCGCGAAGGCGCTCGCGCTCGGCGCGGACGCGGTCTCGATCGGAACGGCGGCGCTGATCGCCATGGGCGACAACAGCCCGGATCTCGACGAGGAGTACCGGAAGCTCGGGAGTGCTTCCGGCTACTACGACGACTACCAGGCGGGCCTCGACCCGGCCGGCATCTCGACGCAGGACGACGAGCTCGCCGCCCGCTTCGACCCGGTGCTGGGCGGCCGGCGGATTGCCAACTACCTGCGCGTGCTCGCGCTCGAGACGCAGACCCTGGCCCGTGCTTGCGGCAAGTCGCACGTCCACAACCTCGAGCCCGAAGACCTCGTAGCGCTGACCGTCGAGGCAGCCGCCATGGCGCGTGTGCCTCTTGCCGGTACGAGCTGGATTCCCGGCACCGGCACCTCCGCGTAGCGTTTCCAGGCTGCGCTTGACAGCACTCGCTGTGACGCATAGAAATCTTTGATCAAAGGTCAATACTTGCCGCGCCCGGCCACTGAATCCACCCCGCTCGAGATCCCGTCCGTCGAGGACGGCGTCTACCGCGCTCTGCGCCAGGAGATCGGACGCCTCGAGCTTCCGCCCGGCCAGCGCCTCCGTCTCGAAGAGCTCGCGGCCCGGTTCCAGGTCAGCCTTACACCGGTCCGCCACGCGCTCCGGCGCCTCGAAAGCGAGGGCCTGGTCGTGAGCCAGAGGCGCCGCGGCTCGAGCGTCGCCCCTCTCAGCCTCGGCGAGCTCGAGGAGATACAGGCCCTCAGGCTCGGACTGGAGACCTTCCTGGCGCGTGCCGGAGCCGAGCGATGTACCCGGGAGGCCCTCGCCGAGATGGAGAGTGCGCGCAAGGAGATGGAGCGTGCGTTTCGCGCAGGCGACCTCGACGGTTACATCCCGCCCTTCTGGTCTCTTCGCGACGCTTGTTACCGGTGTGCGGATCGGCCACGCCTGCTGCGTGCGCTCGAGCACCAGCGGATCCGTGTCGAGCGCTACATCCTGTATCTCTGCCGCGATCCGGAGGCCTTCGCCGACCTGCGCCGCGGCCCGGACACACTCCTCGAAGCCTGCCGCGCCCACGACGGCGCTGCGGCCGAGGCGGCGACCCGAGATGCCCTACTCTGGGTGCTCGTGGAGCTCCAGCGCATGCTCGACGACGTCCAGACCGCCGGCGCGGGGGTCTCTGCCTGATGTCGTTTCTACTCCACTGCCCGAACTGTGGGCCCCGCGACTTCAACGAGTTTCACTACCAGGGCGAGGTCACGACGCGGCCGAAGAGCCTTGAGACGTTTCGGGAGCTGACGACCTACCTCTACTTCCGCCAGAACGTGGCGGGCGTGCAACGCGAGTGGTGGTACCACCGCTTTGGCTGTGAGGTGTGGTTCCTGGCCGAGCGCGACACTCGCACGAACGAGGTGCTGAAGACCGAGCTGCCACAACCGCCCGAACGCGCAGGAATGCCCGGTCCCGAAGCCCCGTCGATCCCGTCACCGCCCGCCGCCTGATGCGACTCCCACCTCAGCCTCGCGAGCGGCTCGACCGAAGCGAGAAGGTCGTCTTCTACTACGACGGCAAGCCCGTCGAGGCCCTCGCGGGGGACACGATCGGCTCGGCCCTCTTCGCTTCCGGCCGGCGCATCTTCTCGCGAAGCTTCAAGTACCACCGCCCACGCGGGCTCCTGTGCTGCTCCGGATCCTGCGCCAACTGC
>JBBQXP010000058.1:0-18623 GCA_038209555.1 Gaiellales bacterium | reverse complement strand
AGGTGGGCGAAGTAGGCCACGCCACCGCCAGCCTCCGGGCTCACGAAGGAGGCTCCGCCGACGACGAGCTGGTAGACGAAGTAGATGCCCAGGAAGATGACCGCGGGGATCGGGAAGAAGAAGAACGGCGGCACGAAGGTCAGCACCTTCCCGTGGGGGAGGAGGACGAAGTAGGCTCCCAACACCGCCGCGATGGCGCCGCTCGCGCCGAGGTTCGGGATCAGGGCCTGCTCAGGTGACCCGTACTGGAGCGTCACGAAGGTCTGCACGGCTGTCGCCACCAGTCCTCCGACGAGGTAGAAGACGAGGAAGCGCAGCCGCCCGAACGTGTCCTCGACGTTATTACCGAAGATCCAGAGGAACAGCATGTTTCCGAGGATGTGCGCCCAGCTCGCGTGCATGAACATCGACGTGACCGCGGTAACCGGCCAGTCCTCGCCCACCTGCACGCAGGAGCCCTCGACCTCGCAGGGGTGATAGGCGAGGTCGTTCACGGCGCTCACGAGCCCCGCGCCGCCGGCGTGCTCGTAGAAGATCCAGACGAGGGCGTTGGTGACGATCAGAGCGACCGTGACGACCGGGAAGCGCCGGGTCGGCACGTTGTCCTTGATCGGGATCACTGCCGGGCTACCTGATCACGAGGGCCATGAGGGCCTTCTGGGTGTGCAGGCGGTTTTCGGCCTGGTCCCAGGCCGCCGAGCGAGGCCCGTGGAGGACGTCCTTCGTGACTTCCTCACCGTAGTGGGCGGGCAGGCAGTGCATGACGACCGCGCGCTCGGAGGCGAGTGCGAGGGTCGCCGAGTCGATCCGGAACCCCTGCAGGTCGCTGAGCCTGCGCTCGCGCTCCTCGTCCTGGCCCATGCTCGTCCACACGTCCGTGTAGAGGACGTCGGCCCCCTTCGCGGCGGCCTCGGGATCGTGACCAAGCTCGACGGACCCGCCCGAGTCGGCGGCGGCAGCCGTTGCCCAGCCGACCACCTCCGGATCCGGCTCGTAGTCGGGTGGGGTGGCGGCCCTGAAGTGCAGCCCGAGCTTCGCGCAGGCGACCATCAAGGAGTGGCAAACGTTGTTTCCGTCCCCGAGGTAGGCGACCGTGACTCCTTCGAGCTCGCCGAACCGCTCCCGGATCGTCATCACGTCGGCTAGGGCCTGACAGGGATGGAACTCGTCGGTCAAGCCGTTGATGACGGCGACGCTGGCCGCCTCGGCGAGCGCGTCGACGTCGGACTGGTGGAACGTCCGGATCATGATCCCGTCGACGTAGCGGGAGAGGACGAGTCCCGTGTCCTCGATCGACTCGCCCCGTCCGAGCTGGAGATCGTTCGCCGAGAGGTAGAGCCCCGCGCCCCCGAGCTGGGCGATCCCGACCTCGAAGCTGACTCTCGTCCTGGTCGAGGGCTTCTGAAAGATCATTGCCAGCGTGCGGTCGACGAGGAGGTGATGCTCCACCCGCTCGCGTTGCCTCGCCTTCAGCCTGTCGGCCAGCTCGAGGACGGTGAGGAGCTCCTCGGGAGACCAGTCGTTCACCCGCAGGAAGTCGCGGCCCTTGAGCGTGACGGGGATGGGAACCACGCGCGGATCCTACGGCTAACGGTCTGGACTGATCTTCGTTCCGGCCTGTCCGCCCTCGAGCGCCTCGGCGCTCGTCACGAGTGCCTCGCCCCCCGTCTCGCGTACGAACCGGAAGGCGGCGTCGATCTTCGGTCGCATGCTCCCGGCAGCAAGGTCGTCCAGGATCGCGTCGTCGCGGCCCGGTCGAAGCTCCGAGATCGGCTCGGCAGCCGGCGTCCCAAAGCCGCGCTCGAGGGCGGCGACCTGCGTGAGGATCACGAGCCGCTCCGCCTCGAGCCTGATAGCGAGGAGTGCCGAGGCGAGGTCTTTGTCGATGACGGCGTCGACGCCGTCGAGACGGTCACCGCTCCGGGCAACCGGGATGCCGCCGCCTCCGACCCCGACAACGATGCCCCCGGCTGCGAGGAGGACACGAATGGTCTCCAGCTCGACGATCTCGAGCGGCTCCGGCGAAGGGACGACCCGGCGCCAACCGCGGCCGGCGTCTTCACGGAGGGTCCATTCCCGCTCTTGGCGGAGCCCGTCGGCCGTCGCCTTGTCATAGAAGGGTCCAACGGGCTTGGTCGGGTTCGAGAATGCCGGGTCGTTCTCGTCCACGACCACGTGTGTAAGCAGGACGGAGACCTCGCGGTCGACCAGGGGCCGGAGCTCCGCGGCCGCGAGCGTGCCGATCTCGGCCTGCGTCTGCGCGACCGCGAGCCAGAGCGGAAGCGCCGGGACCTCGGCGCTGCCGAGCTCCTGGCGCAGAAGCTCGTTACCCACCTGCGGCCCGTTGCCGTGCGTCAGGACGAGCGGCGCTTCCGTAAAGAGCCTCGAGGCTACCCGGAAGGTGCGAGCCAGGTTGGCGCGCTGCTCGGCCGCCGTCCCGCGCTCGCCGGGACCGAGGAGGGCGTTCCCGCCGAGGGCCACAACTGTGAGCACGAGGTGGCTTTCGGCCCCGAGATGGCCGTTCCTAGCTGCTAACTGCTCGCGAGGGCGGGCGCAGCGTCGAGGATGCCTCGCGCGAGCAGTACGCTCGCGATCGTCGGCTCTCCGATCTCCTGCAGGCGATACGTGACTCGGAGGGCCGGCTTGTCGATCTCCACGATGCGGCGGAGGTCAATCGGGGTGCCGATCAGGATTAGTTCGGCGTCGGAGCGCTCGATCGTCTTTCGGAGCTCCTCGATCTGCTTCGTCCCGTAGCCCATCGCGGGGAGGAGCTCTCCGATCTTCGGGTACTTCGCGAATGTCTCCTGGATCGACCCGACCGCGAAGGGCCGCGGGTCGACCAGGGCGGCCGCGCCGTACTGCTTCGCTGCGAGGACGGCGGCTCCGTACGTCATCTCCCCATGCGTGAGCGTCGGCCCGTCCTCGATCGCGAGCACCCGCTTGCCGGCGATCTGCTCCGGGTTGCCTTCGACATCGAACGGAGACGCGGCGCGAACGATCGTTGCGCCGGGGTTCACGGTGCGTATCGACTCGAGGACGGCCTCGACGCCCTCGGGCGGAGCGCTGTCGATCTTGTTCACGAGGCAGACGTCAGCCATGCGAAGGTTCTGCTCGCCCGGGTGGTAGCGGAGCTCGTGCCCGGCGCGATGCGGGTCGCAGACGACGATGTGGATGTCGGGCGCGATGAAGGGCACGTCGTTGTTCCCGCCGTCCCACAGGATCACGTCGGCCTCTTCCTCAGCGGCGGCCAGGATCCGGGCGTAGTCCACCCCCGCGAACACGAGGTTCCCCTCTGCGAGGTGCGGCTCGTACTCCTCGCGCTCCTCGATCGTGCAGTCGTTCGCATCGAGATCCTCGTAGCGCTCGAATCGCTGCACGACCTGCTTCGTCAGGTCGCCGTAGGGCATCGGATGGCGGAGGACGGCGACCCGCTTTCCGTCCTCCCGGAGGAGCCGTGCCACGTGGCGCGTCGTCTGGCTCTTGCCCGACCCGGTGCGGACTGCGCAGATGGCAACGACCGGCTTCGAGGACGCGAGCTCCGTCGCCTTGGGCCCGAGCAGACGGTAGTCGACGCCCGCGGCCAGGGCGATCGACCCGACGTGCATGACGTGCTCGTGGGTGACGTCGGAGTAGGCGAACACGACCTCGTCGGCGTTCTCACGGAGAACCAGGTCGGTGAGCTCCTCCTCGGCGACGATGGGAATCCCGTCCGGGTAACGGGAGCCTGCGAGCTCGCTCGGATACACCCGCCCGTCGATGTCAGGGATCTGCGTCGCGGTAAAGGCGACCACCTCGATGTCCTCACGCTCCCGAAACGCGACATTGAAGTTGTGGAAGTCGCGGCCTGCGGCGCCGGCGATCACGACCCGCGTCATGCGGACAGCGGCTCCTGGATTCGCTCCCCGATTGCGCCGAGCTCGAGCTCAGCCCCTGTGACTTCGCGGAGCATCTCGTCGGCATCCAGCCGCTGCCCCTCGTTCCAGAGCTCCCGGAGGAGGGAGCCCGCCTCGCGGCGCGCGAACCAGGCGTGCCCGAACTCCTCGCGTAGGAACGTCCGGAGGTGGGCTTCGAAGGCCCAGGAGCGGAGATAGCCGCTCGCGTAGAAGCCTTCGTCCACGTCGGCGAGGTAGTCCGAGGAGGCGGGCTCTATCTTGGTCGCGTCCCGGAGGATCTCGACGTACCGGCCGCGCATGGCTTCGAGGTCGGTGTCGCCGTGGAGCTCGAGCTCGTAGAGAAGCTTGGCGCAGTAGCGACGGGCAAAGTAGAGCTGGAGCGCCGCGCCCTCGGCGGCGAAGGCCTCGGGCCGTCCGAAGTCGAGGCGGCGGGAGAGCCAGACCGGATCGTCGACGAGACGTTCGAGGAGGGCGGCCCAGCCTTCGCTGACGGCGGCATCGCCGAGCCGGCGGTGCTCGAAAGAGAGCTCAGGCGAGATGTGCGCGAAGTGCTCGGTGTGGCCTGCCTCGTGAAAGAGGGCGCGCCAATCCTCCGGCCCGCCCATCGGCTGGATCACGAGTATCACGCGGCCGGGCACTTCAATCGGCGAGCAGAAGGCACGCGGTGACTTTCGCGGCCGGCGCTCGATGTCGAGCTCGACGTTCCGCTGTGCAGGCAGGTCGATGCCGAGCTCGGACAGCGTTCCGGTGAGGGCCGGAAGCATTCCTTCGGCCGGGAATCCCTCGTCCCACTCGGGGGCGCGGAAGACCCGTGCGACGTCCCAGCGCTCCGCGTCCCCGACCCCGACGCCCACTCGCGCGCGAAAGAGATCGTCGAGCGTGTCGACGTAGGAGTCCTCGGTCGCGGCGAGGAAATCGCGGCACTGGGCCTCAAGCCGGTCGAGGTTGAACCCGAACCGGTCGTACAACCCGCGGTACGTCGGCGCTCCGAGGTGGGCTGTCTCCGCGCGCTTAGCCTCTTCGGCGCGCACGTACTCGGGCAGGAGGAATTCCTCCGTGAGCGTGTTGCGAGCCTCCTCGAGGCGCGCCCGCTTCGCCCGATCCGGCTCGTTCGCCATGCGAGGGCGAAGCTCGCGATAGCCGATCGACTCCCCGTCGGCCTTGGCCGTGAGGGTCGCCTCGAGCCCGGCCAGCCGCTCGGCCTGCTCCCGCGTCAGGTTTCCGAGATATCCCTCGCAGGCGAAGCGCCAGAGCTCGTTCAGGCGGACGTCTTCCGCTGCGGCCGCGCCAAGCCTCTCGCAAGCCTGCAGCGTCGAGAGGTCGGAGTAGCGCTCGTAGATGGGCGCCAGCTCGAGCGTTTCCTTGAGGCCGGCAAAATGAAGGTAGAATTCCTCGTCAAGTGCCGCGACAAAACGGTCGGCCTCGTCCCTGTACGCGTCGAGCTCGCCGCTACCAAAAGGGTGGGCCGACATCGGTCGCGTAGGATAGCGACCCGTGCTGCGGGAGTTCCAGGTCACGACGGAGCGGAAGACGCAGGTCGTCGATGTCACCGATCAGGTTCGGGCAGCGATCGACGGGGCGGATGGAGCTTCGGCTGCTCTTGTCTACGTCCCCCATACGACCGCCGGAGTCACGATCAACGAGCACATCGACCCTGCGCTGAAGACCGACTTCGAGGCTGCACTCGAGAACATCGTGGGCGACGAGTGGGCGTGGCAGCACTCCGATGCGGACGGGCCGAACGCGCCTTCTCACGTTCGTGCTGCGCTCGTGAGCCCGCAGGTGCTGATACCGCTCGACGGCGGTGCTCTCGCCCTTGGCACGTACCAGGGCATCTTCTTTTGCGAGTTCGACGGTCCCCGGACACGCAAGGTGCTCGTCACGACGCTGCAGTAGGTCACCGGTACGATCGAGCGGTGGCCGCCCCCGTTGCCCTGGACCAGGAGCTCGAGCTCCGGATCGATTCGCTCGCCTACGGCGGCAACGGCGTTGCGCGGCTGAACGGCTTCGTCGTCTTCGTCCGGCGCGGCCTCCCGGGCGACACCGTTCGAGCCCGCGTCACCAAAGTGAAGCGAAGCCATGCTGAGGCGATCGCGGTCGAAGTGCTCGAGCCCGGCGCCGACCGCGTCGAGGCGCCCTGCGTGCACTATCCGGCGTGCGGCGGCTGCCGCTTCCAGGATCTTGCGTACGAGCGGCAACTCGAGGCCAAAGCGGGCCAGGTCGCGGACGCCCTGGCCCGGATCGGCGGCTTTGCCGACCTCGAGCTCGAGCCCGCCGTTCCGGCGGAGTCGATGTTTCACTACCGCAACAAGCTCGAGTACTCGTTCACGGAAACGCTTGACGGGGTTGGGCTCGGCCTTCACCGCGCAGGCCGCTGGGACGAGGTGCTCGACATCGAGAAGTGCTGGCTCACCACGGACGTCGGCAACGCGATCCGAAACGCCGTCCGAGATTGGGCCCGGGCGGAGGGCCTGACCGTGTACGACCAGGCGACTCACGAGGGCTACCTGCGCCATCTCGTCGTCCGCGAAGGGCGGAACACCGGTCAGGCCCTTGTTGTCCTCGTGACCGCTCCGGGCCGGCTGGACGGCGAGGAGCGCCTAGTCGAGGCGCTGCAGCGCTTTCCGGAGGCGCGGTCGATCTACCACGCGGTGAACGACAGGCCAGCCGAGGTCACGAATGTTCCCGGGAAGCTGGTCTGGGGAGAGGACGCGATCGAGGAGGAGATCCTCGGCCTTCGCTTCCGGGTGCGGCCGAACGCCTTCCTTCAGACGAACACGGCCATGGCCGGGGTGCTGTACGCGCTCGCGCTCGAGTACGCGGGCCTCACCGGTGAGGAGACCGTGTTCGACCTCTACTGCGGCACGGGCACGATCGCGCTTTCGATGGCACGCGAAGCGCTGACAGTCTGGGGTGTCGAGGTCTCTGAGGAGTCCGTCGCCTGCGCGATCGAGAACGCCGAGCTGAATGGCATCACGAACACAGCCTTCTTCGCCGGCGAAGTCGGGGATTCGATCGAGGAGTTGCACGAGCGCGCCGGAACGCCGGACGTCGTCGTCGTCGACCCGCCTCGCGCAGGACTGTCCGCCAAGGCGCTTCGGCGGATCGCGCGGCTCGAGCCCGCCCGTATCGTCTACGTCTCCTGTAATCCGACCACCCTCGCGGGGAATGCAAGGGAGCTCGTGGGTGAGCACGGCTACCGGCTCGTGCGCGCGAGGCCGGTCGACATGTTTCCGCATACGCCGCATATCGAGACGGTGGCGCTCTTCGTCAAGGACGCCTCAGAGACCCCTTGATGGACGTCTCGACGCGGGACGAGCTCGAGCACCACGTCGAGGCGGAGCAGCGGGTGACGCCGCTCGAGCTCTTCTTCGACCTCGTCTTCGTGTTCGGCCTCACGCAGGTTACGAGCCTCATGTCGGCCGACCCGACCTGGTCCGGGCTCGCCCGGGGCATGCTTGTGCTCGCGGCGCTCTGGTGGGCGTGGGCCGCGTACGCCTGGCTCACCAACACGATCGACCCGGACGAGGGAGCGGCGCGGCTGGCGGTGTTCGGGGCGATGGCCGCGATGCTGATCGTCGGTCTGGCCGCCCCGGGAGCCTTCGACGATGACGCGCTCCTCTTCGGCGGTGCCTACTCGCGGTTCGGGTGCTGCACATCGTCCTGTACGCCCTCGCGGCCGACGACGAGGACATACGTGGCGCGGTCATGCGGCTCGCTCCGACCTCGGTCGTCGCCCCCGGACTGATCCTGGGAGCCGCCGCGCTCGATGAGGCGGCCCAGGGGATCGTTTGGCTCGTCGCGCTGGCGGTCGACTACTCGGGACCGCTCTACGGCGGGGGGCGCGGCTGGCGCGTCTTCCCGGCGCACTTCGCAGAGCGTCACGGATTGATCGTGATCATCGCCCTCGGAGAGTCGATCGTCGCGATCGGGATCGGGGCGACCGGGATCGACCTCGGTGGCCGGGTCGTTCTGGCCGCGATCCTCGGCGTGGTGGTTTCAGCGGCACTCTGGTGGTCCTACTTCGACGTCGTTGCGATCGTCGCGGAGCGAAAGATGACCGAGGCGAAAGGAGTGGCCCGCTCGCGCATCGCGCGGGACTCCTACAGCTACCTGCATCTCCCGATGGTGGCCGGCATCATCCTGCTCGCGCTCGGCGTGAAGAAGACGATCGGGCACGTGGACGAGCCACTCGAGCCCGTGCCCGCGGTCGCTCTCTGCGGCGGCGTGGCCCTCTACTACCTGGCCCATATCGCGTTCCGGCTTCGCAACGTCCGCAGCGTGAACTGGCAGCGGCTCGCGGCCGCGCTCGGATGCCTCGCGCTCATCCCCGTGGCGACGAACGCGCGGGCGATCGTCGGCCTTGCGGCCATCGCGGGGCTTTGCGCGATCCTGATCACCTACGAGGCGGTCCGGTTCCGGGAGGCCAGGGCGCGCGTTCGCACGTCGGGCTAGCCAAGCGAGTACGTGTGCTTAGGCGGGGTCGGGCTCGTCCCGGCGGTCCCGGAGCGCCTTCCAGATCAGGTCGGCGTTCACGAGCACGAAGCCGGCCGACAGGAGCGGAAGGGCCGGGAGCCCGGTCACGTCCGTCCACACCGCCAGCGCCAGCGTCGTCCCGAACGAGAGCGCCATCGCAACCCAGGTCAACGGCGTCCGAAGTGCGAACCGAGCGGTGGCCGCCAGGAAGAGTGAGAAGAAGAGGACGTCCGGCAGGCCCAGCTGCGCCGAGGAGTTCTCGCCGAGCACCGGGAAGGCGATGCTCAGGGCATCGAAGACCTGGGGCTGTTGCTCGACGATGTGCTTCGTCGGGCCGCGCGCGACCGAGAAGATGTCGACTGGGGTGATCAGCACGGCGACGAGCAGGACGAGCCCGACGCTCTCGAAGAACTGGAGGAACCACCACCCGAGGAGCGCCACAGCCGCAAACTTGGTCTGGTTCGCGATCGGGTCGGCGCCGGCGAGCTCGAGGAGGATCGTGATCGCGGCGAGCCCGACCACGAGGACGAGGAGCCGCCGGGACGTGAGCTCTTCCCGGAACGGGAGCGCCAGCAGGAGCAGGACGAACGTCGCGGGAATGAGCACGAGCCCGATGAAGACCACGTCCCAGGAGGTCGAGACGTTCGGGAGGTGCTCCGCCCACGCGTCGTAGGCGGTGAGCGCGATACCGAGGGCTAGTAGGGGGGCAACTCGGACCACCAGGGGCCGAGTGCCTTGAAGGCCTCCCAGAAAGCCCGCTTCGCCGGCTGCTCGTCGAGGGAAGCGTCCACGTCGGGCGTCATCAGCGCGTCGATCGTCGGCGTGAACGACGCGATCGTGCCCGTCGTGGGGTCGATCGGGGTCGAGAGGGGAAAGCTGATCGCGTTCAGGCATGCGAGGGCATCTTCCCCCATGGCCACGACGATCTTCGGCTGCACGACGTGCAGCTCCCGTGCGAGCCACCGGTGGGCTTCCTCCTCGTCCTCGCCCTCGTACTTCAGGCAATTCGTCCCGTAAATGGCCGTTGGCTCCACCCCGAGGCGCTGGATCGACTTGAGAACTGCCTGCCCGGCACGCCCGAAGAAGGCGACCCCCTCGTGGATCTCGGACTCCCGCGGCGTGTGCTTCAGGAGAAAGACGTCGCCGAGCGGGTGCCCCGACCCGAGGACGGGCGCCCGGTCGGTGCCGGCGGCCTGGGCGATCTCGTGACCGAGCTCGTTCATCTCGGCGATCGCCTTCTTGAGGTAGCGCTCGGAGAGTTCGTCAGTGGGCACACGCACGGGGGTTAGGACTAGTTCGGGTTGCCCATGGCTCTTCCTACCGGACCGCAGCGCGGCCCCGCTTCTCGCGCGCCTGCGCCACCCATTTGAGGCCCTGAAGGTAGACGAGCGACTTCGGCCGGCGGACGATCTCGGCCGAGCGGAGCGAGAGCAGGAACTCCTCGGGTGTCTCGAAGGCCCGCATGCGGACGAGCCCGGTTCCGATCCCCTGGATCACGTGGGCGTCCGAGCCTGCGCCCATGAGGAGGTTGTACTTGCGGGCAAATCGGAGCGCCTCGTCGTTGAACGTCTCCCGGAGCAGGCGAGCGTTGAACACCTCGAAGACGTCGATCTCGGCGAGATGACGGTGGAGCGTCCGTGGATCCGGGATCGTGTGCATGCGGTCGAAGGGGTGCGGGAGGTAGACGAGCCCGCCCTGGTCCCGAATCGCCACGATCGTCTCCGCCATGGTCATCCCGCGCGGGATCTCCTCCTCGAGGAAGAGGCCGATCACCTCGCCGCGCTCGGTCTTCACCTCTTCGCCCGGAATGACCGTCAACGCCCTGTGACGGGCGAGCTCCACGGCCTCCTGCGCACCCGCGAAGACGTTGTGGTCGGTAACCGCGATTGCACCCAGCCCCTGCGCCTCGGCGCGGTCTAGCACCTCGGCTACGGGTACGGAGCAGTCGTGGGAGTGCTCCGTGTGGAGGTGGAGGTCGGCCAAAAGGAGCGGGCGGTCCGCGAGCGGGTCGGACGGCCGGCGGGAATGCCGCTTGCGACGGACGACGCTCCCGTAGATCTCCTCGAGCACGTCGGCGAGCGCCTCGAAGCTCTCTGGCTCCGCGGCCAATCGCCCTGCCTGTGCCAGCTCCTCGCGCCACTTCGAGTCCTCGCCGAGGCGGGCCAGCGCGGCAGTGACCAGTTCTGGCTGTTCTGCCGAGCCCGCCGGGTCGATGATCGGGACTCCGGAGCTTGCGGCCTCGAGCGTGAGCCGGTAGGAGCCACGGAGAGCGGGGACGAGAGCGGCCGCCCCGGCCAGCTCCCGGGCGCGCGCCGCTTCGTCGAGCGCGCTGCGCACGAGGACCCTTCCACGCAGCGAGCGCGCTATGTAGGGGCGGCCGCTGAGCGTTCGCGTACGGAGGACGACGAGCTCCCAGCCGGGGAGGTCCGCGAGCGCGCGTGCGGCGGCCCGGAACCGCTGGGACTCGTCTGCACGCCATTCGAGCACGATCCGTCGCTCCATCGCCGCAGGGCGAAATCGCTCCAGGTCGACTCCGTGCGGAAGAACCGTGTAGTCGCCGCGAAAGCGATCGCGAGCGGCCTCAGCAGTGGCGTCCCCGACCGCGGTCAGGGCGTCGATTCGAGCGAGCAGCTTCTCCCGCTGCGCGCGCCCCGGCGGATATGTGAGGCGCTCCGGCGAGTGGAACGTCGCCACGGAGACGCTCCTGGCCTGGCGCAGGGCCAGGTACGAGAGGCTCGGTAGGCCCGGTTCGTGCGCGTGGACGACGTCGAAGCGGTCGGCCGAGAGTGCGAGCGCCAGATTCGCACGGACCCCGACCGGAACGCCGAGACGGCTCCGCCGCGAAACCGGGATCGCCGGGCCGAGGGCAACCACTCCCTCGAGAGGTGTGCCGTCTCGTCCGAGCCGGCGCAGCGCCCGACGGCCCGCGGCCAGCACCGTTGCGCGATTCGAGGGTGCGAGCACGACGACGTCGTGGCCGCGGCGCTTCAGCTCCTCGGCGGCACCGGCGACGTGGTCGTTGACCGCGTGGGGCTGCGACCATGCGAACGGCGTGACCATGCACACGCGCAGACCCATGACCCCGGATTCTAGATTGCCCGCAGGAAACCGTTTCGTCCGCGGCTCTCAGAGGGAACGGTCAGGGCGGAGTTTTCTGCGCTCGAGAACTTTTTCGGTCGGTTCGGCGAAGCCGAAGCGCTCATACAGCGCGTGTGCGTCGGTGGTGTGCAGGAGCCACCCGACGTCGCGATGGGGGCCGTTCTCGACCAGTTCCCGCACGAGCTCGATCCCGAGCCTTTGTCCCCGCACGTCCGGATGGATGTAGACGTCGGCCAGGTACGCGAACGCGACGCCGTCCGACACAACGCGCCCGAACCCGAGCTGCCGCTCGCCGCCGTACAGACCGACCACCCGGGAGGCCTCGCGGACGAGCCGCTCGACGACCTGCCGGGCCCGTCCCTCGGCCCAGTACGAATCCTCCGAGAGGAACCGGTGCACCTCGGAGACGTCGACTCGGGCGGGTTCGTCGTCGAGCTCGTACCCGCCTGGAAGCTCACGCCGCACTACTTCGCGGCGGCCGCGCGCTCCTTCGCCTTCGAGCGGGCGTTCTGCTTGATGAACTTCTCGGAGAGGTCGGAAGCCTCGTCATCCTGAATCTGCTTCGGGGGCGACTTCATCAGGTAGGCGCTCGGGCCTTCCAGCGCTCCGCCAATGCCGTTGTTCAGCGCCAGCTTTGCCATCCGAACGGCATCGATGACGATGCCCGCCGAGTTCGGGGAGTCCCAGACCTCGAGCTTCAACTCCATGTTCAGGGGGACGTCTCCGAAGGATGTGCCCTCCATTCGGATGTACGCCCACTTGCGGTCGGTCAGCCACGGCACGTAGTCGGACGGACCGACGTGGACGTTCTTCGCGCCCATGTCGTAGTCGAGCATCGAGGTGACCGCGTTCGTCTTCGAGATCTTCTTGGACTCGAGGCGGCTGCGCTCGAGCATGTTCAGGAAGTCCGAGTTGCCGCCGACGTTCAGCTGCATCGTCCGGTCGAGGTGAACACCGCGCTCGCGGAAGAGGCTTGTCAGCACACGGTGCGTGATCGTGGCGCCGACCTGCGACTTGATGTCATCGCCGATGATCGGCAGCCCGGCATCCTCGAAGCGCTTCTGAAAGTGGCCGCCCCGAGCGATGAACACGGGCATGCAGTTCACCATCGCGCAACCGGCCTGGAGGATCTGCTCCGTGTACCACTTGGTCGCCTCCTCGGAGCCGACCGGGAGGTAGTTCACGACCACGTCGGTGCCGGTCTCCTTGAGGATGCCGACGACATCGTCCGTGTCGCCCGGGGCTTTCTCCACGACCTCGGAGATGTACTGGCCGAGTCCGTCGTGCGTCATACCGCGGGAGACCGTGACGCCCGACTTCGGCACGTCGGAGAACTTGTAGGTGTCGTTCGGATGTGCCCAGATCGCGTCCGAGAGATCCTTCCCGACCTTGTCCTTCGTCACGTCGAAGGCGGCAGTGAACTCGATGTCCCGCACGTGGTAGCCGCCCAGGTCGACGTGCATGAGCCCGGGCACGAACTGCTCGGGGTCCGCGTCCTTGTAGTACTCGCGCCCCTGAAGGAGCGAGTTGGCGCAGTTGCCGACGCCGATGAGCGCGACGCGAACCTTGTCGTTCGAACGGGCCTTGCCGTTCGTGGAGCCATTTCTCGAAGCCATGGTGTCCTTTCCGTTCTCGTGTTGGAGGCCGAGACGTTCGGAGAGGGTCTCGACGATCAGATCGTTGGTCGTCCGCTTTCGCTCGCTCGCGCGGCGCGTCAGCTTCTCCTTGAGCGCGGGGGAGAGGCGGAGCAGGACGTCTCCGGCCTTGGAGCGAGGGATGCTCCGCCTGCCGGAGGTCTCGAAGGGGACAGCGAACCGGGAGGCGAGGATCTCGACCGCCACGTCGTTCAGGTTGCTTCCGCGCGCCACGACTTCTTCGGTGAGGCGGCGCTTCAGCTCGGCCGGCATGCGGACGAGGACGTGCTTTCGTTCCCGGGCCATATAAGAGTGATAGCACATCTGTGCTATCACGGTAACGTGTAGGGGCGACGCTTGCGTCGCCCGTGCCCCATAGGCCCCCGTGTAAAGGCGAGCATGCGTCGCCCGCGTCGGGTTAGTGCTGGTTGAGCTGCGCCCGCACTGATAGCACACGCTGGATAGCGGTTACCCACGCGGTCAGCGTGAGAAACGCTATCGCCCACGGCAGCCCTCCGAGCGGCGCCAGTGCGAGGCCGACCGCAATCACCGTGACGCGCTCGGCCCGCGTTCCGAACCGGCCGACGTCGCCGCGGAGACCCATGCCCTCAGCCTTCGACCGGGTGTAGCTGACGAGGAACGAGCCGGCGAGCGCGGCAAAGGTGAGGGCCACCCCCCACTCGCTTCCGTCCCGCATGAGGACGAGCGCGATCGCCCCGAGCATGAATGCCTCCCCGACGCGGTCGACCGTGGAGTCGAGGAAGGCGCCGAACGGCGTGCCCTTTCCACTCGTCCGGGCGAGCGCGCCGTCCAGGATGTCGAGGACCGATCCGAGCACGAAGGCCGCCGATCCGGCCAGGAAGAACCCCCAGCCGTGGTTTTCGAAGTAGACGAGCACGGCGCCGGCCAGGCAGAGGAGGACGCCTGCGGCCGTGAGTGCGTCGGGTGTAAGGCGCGTGGCCCCGAGGTGGGTCATCGACCGTCCGGCGACCCGCCGGACTTCCTCCTGGTAGGACACGCCTTGGAGGTTAACCGCGCCGGGTGACCAGATATGCCGGCGAGAGCGTCGTCCGTTCGCTCTCGACGAGGGCCAGCATGCTGCCCGCGAGCAAGGCCACGCCGATTCCGACGGCGATGTCGAGCCAGAAGTGGTTGCCGGTGGCCATGACCGCGAACCAGACCCAGCTCGGCCAGAGCGTCCAGAGCATCTTCAGCCAGCGGCTGTCTACGAGCGAGGCGAGCGCGAAGCCGATGATCAGCGCGTCGGCCGCATGGAGGCTCGGCATGGCCGCATAGGGGTTCGATGCGATCTCGATCAGGGCGCTGCCGTGGTTCAGCGAGGCCGACTGGGCGAGCGTGTCTACGAAGCCGTATTCGGGGAACATCCGGGGTGGCGCCGTCGGGAGCGCGACGTAGCCGAGGAGCCCGATCACGTTCGCGGCGAGGAGCCAGTTCCGCACGCGCGTGAAGGCCTCGTTTCGGAAGAGGTAAATCCAGAGCAGCGCGATCCCGACGACCGAGAACTGGGAGAGCCAGTACGTCCAGTTGAGCGCGTCGAGGAAGAAGCCACCGGTGTGGATGGCGACCCGTTGCAGGTCGGGCTCGATCAGCGAGTGGAGGGCGCGCTGAATGTCGATGACGGCCTGGCCGTTCCCCAGGGCCTCCGATGGGCTTCGATCGGCGATGCCACGAGCGATCTGGTAGATCCCGAAGAACCCAAACCAGATGCCGAGCTGGAGGAAGAGGTCACCCCAGCCCTTCGGAAGCCGGCGTTCGAAGGGAGCGGCCACCCGCCAATTGTAGAGATGCGGGAGGGCGCCCCGCAGTACGGCTAACCCCATTCCCGGGGCCGCGCGGACTTTGCACGCATTGACCTCGGTCGCCCGTCTTGTGAACATCGGCCTCGGAGATGAGCTGACCAGCGCATGAGCTCGAACGTTCCGACCGGAACCGAGATTGGCGGTTTTCGCGTGCTCGAGCTTCTCGGAACCGGCTCGTCGGGCGCTGTCTATCTCGCCGAGGACGTGATGCTCGAGCGCCGGGTCGCGCTCAAGGTCCTCGGGCCCGAGTTCATGCGCGACGAACGGTTCCGCGAGCGCTTCCTGCGCGAATCGCGGCTCGCAGCTTCGCTCGAGCACCCGAACATCGTCCCTATCCACGCTGCCGGCGAGGCGAACGGCGCTCTCTACATCGCGATGCGGTTCGTCGAGGGTCGCGACCTGCGCCAGTTGCTCAGCCGCGTCGGACGGCTTGCCCCGGAGCGCGCGGTGGCGATCGTCTCCCAGGTCGCCGCGGCACTTGACGCCGCCCATGACCAGGGCCTCGTGCACCGCGACGTCAAGCCGGGCAACATCTTGCTCGCGACCGTCGCTGGGGCCGAGCACGCGTATCTCGCCGATTTCGGGCTCGCAAAGCACGCCTCGACTGCGATGAGCCTCACCGGCGAGCGCGCCTTCGTCGGCACGATCGACTACATCGCTCCCGAGCAAGTCGAGGGCGGTCCCGTTGACGGTCGCGCGGACGTCTACTCGCTCGGCTGCGTGCTGTACGAATCTCTCGCGGGGGCGCCGCCGTTCGAGCGGGAGAACGAGCTCGCCGCGATCCACGCTCACCTCGCCGTCCCGCCGCCCCGCCTGACGGACAGGCGGCCCGAGCTACCGGAGCAACTCGACGACGTCATCGCCGGCGCCTTGGCGAAGAAGGCCGATGACCGCTACCCGAGCGGCGGCGAATTTGCCGCCGCGGCACGTGCGGCGGTCGCCGGACTCGAGCCGGGGCTGCCGCGCGGCGCCCGGGCGGCCGAGCCAACAGTGCGGACGTTTCTCTTTGCCGACCTGCGCGGCTACACCCGCTTCACGCAGGAGCCGGGCGACGAGGCGGCCGGGAACCTCGCGGCGGCGTTTGCCGAGCTCGTCGGCGAGGTTGTTCGCGAGCACGGCGGTGTGCTCCAGGAGCTGCGGGGCGACGAGGCGCTGATGGTCTTCGACTCGGCGCGCGCCGCGCTTCGCTGCGCCGTCGCCCTACAGCGGCGCTTCGCCGAAGAAGGCTTCGACCTCGGGGTCGGAATGGGACTGGACGCCGGCGAGGCGATGCCTGTTCAGGGCGGTTTCCGCGGGGCTGCACTCAACCTAGCCTCGCGGCTCTGTGCCCTGGCCGGACCGGGTGAGGTGCTCGCGAGCGAGGGCGTTGTCCACCTTGCCGGGGCGGTCGAGGGCGTCCGCTACGGCGAACGCCGGCTCGAGCGCCTGAAGGGGTTCGACCGACCTGTAGCGGCGATCGAGGTCGTGCCCGAGGAGCACGTCGAGCGGTCGGTGCTGCGACGGCGGCTACGCCGCGCCCGGCGCCGGTTCGGCGCCCGGCCGCGGCTTCTGCTCGCGCTTGTCGCGGTCCTCGGCCTTGTCCTGATCGCCGCGATGCTGACGTTCGCCCTCACCGGCCGTGACGGGCGGGTCGCCGTCGAGTCCGGCGTCGCGCTCCTCGACGCGGAGAGCGGCGAAGTCGTGGCTGAGATCCCGGTCAAAGAAGCACGTGAGGCGATCTATGCCGACGGCTCCTTCTGGATTCTCAACTTGGAGCCGATCTCGTTCACCCAGATCGACGCCGAGAGCCGGAAGGTCGTCAAGGAAATCGCGTCCCCCGTCTCGGACGTGGGCTACTTCGCGGTCGACGGGAACGATCTGTGGGTCACCGATTACAACGGCCCGACGCTCGTCAGGGTGGACGTCAAACTCGGCCGCGAGGTCGAGCGGTTCCGCCTGTCGAGCGACCGGCGGGACACCTCGCGAACAGTCGGTGTCGTAGTCGGAGCCGGATCCGTCTGGGTGACACGCCCTGACGTCGGCGAGATCCTCCGGCTCAACCCTCGCACCGGCGAGGTCGAGCACCGCTTCACGGGGCGCTTCGCCTCCTTCTCGATCGCGTTTGCCGACGGGGACGTCTGGATCACGTCCTTCCGCGGGCTCGAGCGAATCGATGCCGCGACCAACACGATCGTCGCGACGGCGCTGGTTCCACCGCCGATTGTCTACGTCGCAGCCGGTGGGGGCTTCGCCTGGACGGCGAACGAGTCGAGCGGCACGGTCTACAAGGTCGACCGCACCGGCCGCATTGTGGGCTCCTACGAGACGGGTGAGGGCGCACGCTCCGTCTCGTACAGCGAGGGGACGCTCTGGGTCGCCAACCAGGACGTCGGCACCATCACGGGCATCGACGCCTCGACCGGGGAGCAGCGAAGCTATGAGTTGGGCCATGTCCTCGACGTCGTCGCCGCAGGCGCGGGTCTCGCCTCTGTCGCCGTCGACGAGGCTCAGACGTTCGAGGACACGATCAGCTCGCTCGAGGGTGACGTCGGTCGGCTCCTCATCCCCGGCTACGAGCTAGAGAATGCCGACCCCGCGCTCGCCGGCGGCCCCGTCGCCTTCCACGTCGAGTACGCGACCTGCGCGAAGCTCCTGACGTACGGCGACGCCTCCGGGGCTGACGGCCGCAGGCTCCGGCCGGAGATTGCGGCCGCACTACCGCAGCTGTCGGCTGACCGCCGCACGTATACCTTCACGATCAGATCGGGGTATAGCTTCTCGCCCCCGTCGGGTGCCCCGGTCACCGCCCAGACCTTCCGCCAGTCGATCGAGCGGGCGCTGTCGGCGAGGCTCGGTCCCGATGCTCCCGGGATCTTCTTCCTCGGCGACGTTGCCGGAGCGCAGGCCTTCAACCAAGGCAAGGCGGGCCGTGTCTCCGGCCTGCGAGCCGCGGGTAACAGGCTCTCGATCACCCTTGCGGCGCCGTCGCCTGATTTCCTCCACCGCCTTGCGCTGCCGTTCTTCTGTCCCGTTCCGGCCGGTACGCCGGCAGTCGCGAACCTCGGCGAAGTCGCGCCGGCCTCGGCGGGGCCCTACTACATGACTGAACATCTGAACGGCGAGTACATCATCCTCCAGCGGAACCCGAACTACGGCGGGCCTCGCCCACACGCTCTCGATGCGATCGCGCTTCGCGAGGGCGTCGACCCGGCTCAGGCGGTCGGCCGGGTCGAGGAAGGCACCTGGGATTACGCCGCTTACAGCGACCCCCTGCTGGGGCCGGGGAGCCAGGTCGCCCGTGAGCATGCCGGCGGGGCCGGCTCGGCCCGCTTCTACGCCACGCCGCTGCCGCACATCGGGTACATCGCGTTCAACGCGGGGCGGCCGCTGTTCGCCGACCGGCGCACTCGCCAGGCGGCGGCGTTTGCCCTGAGCCGGCGGGCGTACGCGGACATCTGGCACCAGGTGCCGTCTGACCAGTACCTGCCGCCGCCGTTCGAAGGGTTCCGGACCCGAGGCTTCTACCGGCTCGACGCCGATCTCGCCCGTGCCAAGCCGCTCGCCCCCGACGGCCGCCGCTCGGCGGTCATGGGTGTGCCGGCCGGCTGTCCACAGTGCCGGCAGTCGTTCGAGGCCGTGAAGAGCGCACTCGCGCCGATCGGGATCGACGTCGAGCTCCGGGAGGCCGAGGACATCGGCCTCGCGGTGCGTGAACCTGGAAC
>JBBQXP010000057.1:0-18697 GCA_038209555.1 Gaiellales bacterium | reverse complement strand
CTGTGATCGAGATCAGATCCGTCACACCTTCTGCCCCGGCGAGGGCATTGAGCTCCTCGCTGTACGTCGGCCACGTGGCCGGGCCGACGAAGCGAATTTCGACGTCGGTGCCGCGGCGGCGGAGCTCTCCCGCTGCCCGGATGGCATCCTTATGTCCCTTGCTCGGGGCCATCCTGCCGACCTGGACCAGACGGAGTAGGCCGTCGCGGGCGCCATCGCTCTGCCCATGCGGAGGCACCGTGACGGCATACGCCACGAGCCTCGCCTTGCTCCGGAACCGTCGGCCGGGCGCGTCCTCGAGTACTGATTTGGAGTTGACGATTACCCGGTCCGAGAGTCGTTCGATAGCCGCGAACGTCACCTGCTCCCCGAAATGGAACCGGAACGCGTGATCACGCCGGCCGAACTCGTGCCGGTACCAGACATGGGGCAATCCGATCCGGCGGGCCGCGACGGCGGCGAGCGGAACGGCAAGCGTGTTCGTGACGACGAGGTCCGGATCGATCTCCCGCAAGAGCCTGCTCATCGGGCGTAAGGCGGCGACGTTCCGAGCAGCAGAGCCGGCGGCCTGGCGAACGAGCCGTACTTTCGATGTCCCACCAGGGGTTGCCCACCAGGCGTTGGGCTGCTCGACCACCGTCGCTCCGCTCGCCTCGAGCAGGGGGCTGAGCGGGCCGTGCACAGGCACGATTCCCACTATCTCGACCTGGTGCTCCGTGAGGCATAACACGGCTTCGAGCATGGCGAGCTCCGCACCTGCGGAGCACGCCCCGGTATGCGAGAGCCACGCGATTCTCACGAGCGCGTCGCCCAGAGGTTGACGTACCACCAGGGCGGCGGAGGCTCGCTAGCTATCTCTTCCTCGGTATCTGGGACCGAGCGAACGAGCCGCCGCCGGTCGTCGAGGACGCTGATGGTCGTGAAGCCGAGCTCCTCCAGACAGCGTGGAAGCTCGAGAGGATCCCGACCTGCGTTTCGCAGGCAAGCGGGATTCCATTCGACGATCAGAACCATAGGGTCCTGTCCCGAAAGGAGGTCACCCATTCCTTCCAGAGCCTCAAGTTCCGCGCCCTCCACATCGATCTTCACGAGGTCAACCGGGCCCGGGACGACCTGGGCGACGCGAACAGTCCTGACCTCTGTCGTGCGAACGGTCTCCGTCAGGGGGTGTGGAAAGAGTCCGTGCGAGTCGCTGGACCCGGTGACGTGGAAGGTTCGCTTGGAGTCCGCGCTACCGGCGGCGAATGGGTGGATCTCCACGTTCGCGAACCCGTTGACCCTCACATTCGTCCGCAGGAGAGAGAGGGTCTCGGCGCAGGGCTCGAACGCATGCACTTTTCCGGATGGTCCGACAGCCTGCGCCGCAACCAGTGTGTAGTAGCCGACATGCGCTCCGATATCGAGAACTACCATTCCTGGCCGAAGCGCACCGGCCAGGTGCGAATCAGTCACGGGCTCGTAGCGATCGAAGACGAACCGATCGACGAATCGTGAGGGGAGTCTCATCTTGAAGCCGGAGACCTTGGCGTCGACCTCGCGGGCACCGCGATCCCGGCGAAGCCAGAACCACCGTCGCCGTAAACCACGCCAGATCCGACAAGCGAAGGAGTAGGGGGAACTTGCCGGCTGGGAGCTCATGCTCCGTGGGGTTGTTCCCGATGGACGAGCGTCAGCAGGAACCGCCGATCTTGGCGGTCGAGCATGAAGCGCAAGACGCAGACGGCGTATACCGTCAGAACGGAAACCGTCAGCGTCACCGAAATCGGATTATCGATGCGGCTGCCGCGAAGAAGCACCGCTGCGACTCCCATTACTGAAAGGATCGTGACGGCCTGAGATGCCAACTTGCGTGCGAACGCGATGCTCTCGCGCGAGAAAGAGATCGTACGTCCGACGAAGAGCCAGAGAAGGCCGGTCTCGAAGACGCAGCGAAGCACGAAGCTCCAGGCCGCACCGAGCAGCCCGAACTCGCGCGTGAGGACGACGACCGCGATGATGTTGAGCGGAAGCTCGACGATGTAGAGCTTCGCGACGATGTCCGGTCTTCCGACACCGTTCAGGAGCGCGCCCGACAGCGGGGCGAGTAGGCCGACAACGAACCCGAGCGTGAGCACCTGCATCGTTTCCGTCGCCCGCTCGGCGAAAGAGAGACCGATCCAGGCATGCAAAATCTCGCGCGCCCAGACAAAAACCACGAAGAAAACGGGAACGAGGGCGAAGAAGAGGTAGCGATGCGCCCGTAGATAGTAATGCTCGATCCTCTCCTTTTGATCCGTAGCCTCGAGCGCGCTAAAGGCGGGAAAGAGCGGGCTGATGATGCTTGCGGGGAAGATGGAAAGGCGCGACTGAAGGTTGAAGGGGACCGTGTAGTACGTGAGGGTCGTCACCGTCAGGATGACGCCGATCAGCCACTGGTCGAAGTACAGGAGCATCGGTCCGAGCAGAAGGGCGAGCGCGATCCAGCCACCGAATCGGATCATCTCCCGCACCCGATCCAGATACCGCCGGGTCATCAGTTCGGCTGCCGAAAAGCTCCGGAACAGCGGCACGACGGTGTTGGCGGCGGCGAGCGAGGCGAGAAAGCTGCAGATTCGGAGGGCGAAGAATGCGTAGAGGATGATTCGAAAGTCCTGGCCGAGCAGGACGATCACGATGCCCACGAGATATAGCCCGGCGCTCCCGAAGATTGCGAGTGCGTTTGCAAGGCCGAAACGCTGGCCCGCTTCGAGCACGCCGACCTGCGAGCGAATCGCAAACTCGATCGGGAGCGCAAGTGCGAAGAGATGGAACGAGAGAATTCCGAGGTCTCTAACTCCCTGACTGACCCCGAGAGCGTCGACGAGCAACGGAGCCGCGAACCAGACGGCGACTGCGCCTAGGACTCCGAAGCAGACCTGTGTGCCAATCGCCGTCCAGGCCCAGACCGCAGCGGCCCTCGAATCTCCGATCGCCAGCTCGCGGGCGACGTAGCGTGCCGCGGCCCGGGAGAGTCCCAGGTCGAGCCAGGCGAGATTGGCCACCAAGACCCACGTGATCGTGAGGATTCCGAAGAGCTCGAGACCGAATTCTCGGATCATGAGCGGGATCAGCAGGACGCCCAGTCCGAGGACCAAAGCGCTCGTCCCCAGGGACAGCAGGCTGTTACGAGCGAGCCGGCGAGAGTGAGTCAAATGCAGGCCACTCATGCACTCACAGCGTAGTCAACGCATCTGCTGAGGCAACTCGGCGCGGGGTTCGCCCGGCCGGCCGGCGTACGACGGAGGCCCGGTCAAGCCCTTTGAAAGCGGCGTTTCCGTCCGAAATGTCTCGATCAGGGTTCGCCTGTTTTGACCTTGCCATCCCTCGAACGAGTGATCACTCGAAAACGTCGGGCTTTCCGATCTTTAGCGGTGCCGCAACTGCCACCGCACAGAAGGATTTATGGCCCGCACTTCGGAATGCCGCATCCGTTCGTCCTTTGTCCAGATCTCCGCCATCGCAGTCGTGATGCTCGCCTGCATCTCATGCTTCGCGGGGAGCGCCCAAGCCGCCATCAGCTGGCGCGGAAACTTCGAGGCGGGCTCATTTAGCCAGTGGGGTCTTGGGGTTCAGGCGCTCCAGGGTCCCGCAACGGTCGTAAGCACCCGGGCCCGGGACGGTCGCTACAGCGCTCGGTTCGAGGTGCGACCAAACCCGAACCCAGACGCCCCTCAGGGCGAGCGCAGCGAGGCCCTCACTCAAACGGGCGAGCGAGCCGGCGCCGAGTCCTGGTGGGCCTGGAGCACCTACTTCGGTCAAGATTTCAGACCGACTGAGGGGACGCACTGGAACATCTTCACTGACTGGCACAACACGGGTCCGAGCGGGCAGGCCAACGTCCACTTCGAGGTGAACACACTCACGTCGCCCTGGACGATTCAGATGCGCACATTCGGAGGCCAGCAGGATCAGAACCAGCGGACCTTCTTGCTCTCGAACTTCAAGCGAGACGCCTGGGTCGACTTCATCTTTCACGTCCGTTGGGCACCTGACAACACGGGGTTCGTCGAGGCATGGATCAACGGCCAACACGTTCTTCCTCGGACCAACACGCCGACGATCTACGAAGGGCAGGGCGTGTACTTGAAGCAGGGTCTCTATCGAGCCGGATCCAGCGTGACGAGCGTCGTATACCACGACGGGATGCGGAGAGGGTCGTCTCGCGCTGATGTCGCAACGCCCGGTAAAGGGGTCGTCGGAGGCTCGGCCACCGGCCCGCGAAACGGGCAGGAGGTCGTACCCGCGACCGTCGTGATCGTGCGACGGCCCACCTTCGCTCCCCGCCGCCGAATCCACGTGCTGGCGAGGACGACGCCCGGCGCGGCCGTACGGGTGATCGTGCGCGGCCCACGCGGCTCAGTGCTCGGGTCGAAGCGCCTGCGAGCCGGCGCTCTCGGGAGGCTCGATGCCAACGTGTATCTGACGCGGTGGCTGAGGCAGCGGAACCTGGTCGTGGTTGTGCGGGCGTTCTTGCCGGACGGCGTCCAGCGCGCGAAGCGGACCGTTCGCGTCTCGATGCGAGAGCTGCGCCTCGCGAGAACCGGCTAAAGCCTCTTCATAGGGCGCGGGCCGTCCCGGACGCGTCCTCGGCGAGAAGCGCGCGGGCCTGGACGAGCGCATCGTCGCCCGAGCCGGCCCACCGGACGAAGCTGCACTCCGAGGTCCACGCCTCGTAGAAGCCTCTGACTTTCCCATGCTGTTGTCCCGGAGCACGTGGGGGATGCCGAGCAAGACGCAAAGGATGTAGGCGTGCATCCGGTCGGTTATGACAACCGTCGCCGAAGCAACGAGCGAGCATCCGCGCCGGAGCCGTCGCTGGGCCAGCCGGTCGTACGTCGCCTCGAGTGTCCGGGTGAGCGGGCGGTCGACAGGTGGCGGTGAGCGCCGCACGAGTCGGGCGAGCAGGAGATTGGTGACTTGAGCGCGCTCTCGGGCTCTTCGAGCCAGTCGGCGATATCGATCTCCTGCCCGGTCTGCGGAAGGTGAAGTCCTTCCAGATCATCTCGGGCGAGCCAGAGGATGTCTCGCTCGGGAGGCCCCGGACGGCGCAAGGCTCGCAGCCCGAATGCCATATCCGGGCAGAGCGAAGCTTCGACGCAGAGAACCTCCCGCGCTGTCTTCAGGCTTGCAAGGACTCGGACGAGGACGACGAAGTCAGAGTGTCCTTGCAGCGCAGCGCGGGCCCGCTCGAGATTCTCGGTGGCCGCGAAGTGGATCGACTGGGGGAGCTGAATGATTCGATTCTTCGGGAACCCGATCACGAGCTCTTCGCGGAAGTCCTGCCACGCCGGCCAGAGATCGCCGAAGTTCCCGCCTCCGTTGATCAGGATCGGGCCACGGCCGACGCGGCGTTCGAGGGTGCGTCGCCGGAACGAGATGCGGTCGGCGGCGTACGCGACATCGACCCCGAGATCGTGGAGGACGGTGCGCGCTCCGACCCAGATGGCGCTGTCGCCGACGTTCGTGTGGTCGGGAAGTCAACGAGCGCACAGGGTCGATCCCGTGGAATCAGGGCGCCGAGGGTCGTCTCGATCGCGACACGCAGTTGCGCGAGGTCTTCCAAATCGGTCAACTGGAGGCGCCCCGCTGCCTGAGCCGGCCGCCGACGCGCCGCAGCGCGCGCACCGGATGTGGCCTGCGGCGCGCTTCATGGCGCGGCGCAACCCGGTATCGGCTCCGAGCCCTCCGAGGCCGGCGATCGTGTCGTTCCACAGCGCGCGGTCCATAGGAGGCAAGCCGCGAGGACGGCGTTGGAGACCAGCGCACCCCGCGGACTCGGGTCTCCATGCATAGGAGATCGACTCAGCCGATCCTCCCAGCTTGACGGTCGCGCTGGCGCCGCCCGCCCTCTCCTGCAGATCGTCGAGGGCGAGGTCAGTCGTGGCGCGCGCGTGAAGGAAGGTTGACGCGCATCCAAATCCAATCATGAATCAGGAGAGACGGGAAATGTGGAACGCGACCGACTCCCGATCGGGCGTGCCTACACTGACCGGCGCCCCCCGAGACTGCGACGTGACGCTCCTCCTCAAACCCCAGCGCGCCGCCTGGTATCTGGCCAGGCTTGCGGCCATGTCTCCTGCAGAAGTGGTCTGGCGTGCCCGGCGTGCAGCGGGCTTCGAGCCTGCCTCGCCCCTCGCGGGAGCGCGACCGTACTGGAGCGGGTCGCCGTGGCGGTCGACCCTGCTTGAGGCCCTCGAGCCCGCGCGAGCGGAGCTGACGGTAGACGCGGAGCGGATCGCGGCCGGTGAGCTCGATCTCTGGGGACACCAAGTACGGCTCGACCCGCACCGGATCGACTGGCAGCGCGATCCACTCGACGGGCGTGCCTCGACGGCGAGGAGCGAGCCGGTCGATCGAAAGGCGATCTGGGAGCTCCACCGTCACCAGCACCTCGTGCCCCTCGCGGCAGCGGCGGCTCTCGTCGATCGTGAGGATTGGGCTGCCCTGTGCCTCGAGCAACTCGAAAGCTGGATCGAGGCGAATCCACCGAGCGAAGGCGTCGGTTGGACCTCCGGTTACGAGACCTCACACCGGCTAGTCTCGTGGGCACTGACAGTCCCGCTCGTCGCACATTGGGCGGCGGAGCCGCTACTCGAGCGCATCACGGAGTCCTACGTCGAGCAAACCCGATTCGTTGCCGTATCGCCGTCACGTTTTTCGTCGGCCAACAACCATCGGCTCATGGAGCTGCTCGGGCTCCTCGCAGCCTCACTGCTGAGCGATCACAATACCGGGCGGGACGAGATCTGGGGCGAGCTCGAACGAGAGAGCGCCCTGCAAAGCTTCGCCGACGGCGGCAACAGGGAGCAGGCAGCCGGCTACTTCCTCTACGTGCTCGAGATTCTTTCGCTCGCGGCATTCATGGTCCGCGAAGCCGGCGCAGCCCTGGGCTCCCTCGACAGGACCTTGGAGTCGATGCTCGCCTGGTATGCATCGGTAGCCGGCGTCGACGGCGAGCTACCTGCGGTCGGTGACGATGCCGAGGACCGCCCACTTCGCATCGGATACTTCCCGCCGCGTCGCGCCTCAGGCGTTGCGGCACGTGCCGCGGCCGTCCTTCGCGGCGAGCCGGGCTTGATTGGCTCGCGGGATGTCCCTCCACTGCGCAAGTCGAAGACCCTCGCGGAGAGCGGCTACGTCGTGTTCAGGAGCAGGCTCGAGGGCGAGCCGGCCCGAATCGTCTTCGATGTCGGCAACCTCGGCTTCGGCGCCCTCGCGGCGCACGGCCATGCGGACGCCCTCGCGATCGTGGTGGACGTTGGAGCCGAGACGCTTCTCCGCGACAGCGGCACGGGCTCGTATGCGCCCGGCGACGGGCGCGGGGAGTTTCGAGCCACACTCGCTCACAACACGGTGGTCGTCGACGGCGAGGATCAGGCGGAGCAGCGAGGCGCACACATCTGGGGACGGCACTACACAACCGTGCTCGAGGCGGTTGCGCTCGGGTCGGACGTCGAATACGCCCGTGGCGCTCATGACGGGTATGAGCGAACAGCCGCGGGCGCGATACACACACGTAGCGTCACTCTTCTCAAGAGCCCGCACCTTCTGATCGTGTTGGACCGCGTGTCAGGCAGCCGAAACCTCGAGGCCTCCCTCGTGTGGAATCTCATGCCGGGCTCGGATGTGCTCAGACTCTCGCCGAGGTTCGGTGCCCTTGCCGTGGCTGCGACGCCCGGTGCGACCAGGCGGGAGGAGGAAGGACGGTTTTCGCAGCGCTACGGGTGGCAGGAGAGAGCACCCCGCCTTCGTTGGAGCGCTACCGGGCGCGAGGTTGTCTTCGCAACGGTGGTGAGCCTGGGGCGAGATCGGCCGGTCCACGAGCTCGTCCTCGCGCACCGCGACGGCATCAGCCGCGTCTCGATCGGAGGGATCGCCAGAACCATTCTCGTTGAGGACTGGATTCGCGATCACCCGGTGGTGGACGCCTGATGTGCGGCATCGTCGGCGTGGTTCGCGCAGGTGGCGTCGAGCAGGCAGATCGCGATCGGGTCGCCACTGCGGTCGCCGCGCTCCGCCACCGCGGCCCGGACGGGAGCGCGATTCGCGTCGAGGCGCATTGCGTGCTCGGCCACACCCGGCTCAGCATCGTCGACGTGGCCGGGGGGGCCCAGCCGATGGCGAACGAAGACGAAAGCGTCGTGACCGTTTACAACGGTGAGATCTGGAACCATCTCGAGCTCCGGAGAGAGCTCGAGAAGCGAGGGCACCGGTTCAGGACCCGGTGCGACACCGAGGTCATCGTGCACGGCTACGAGGAGTGGGGGGATGACCTGCCGACGCGCCTGAACGGGATGTTCGCCCTCGCGGTCTGGGACGTGCGGCGCGCACGGCTCCTGCTCGCCCGTGATCGGATCGGGAAGAAGCCTCTGTACGTGAGCGAGCTGGACGGAGGGCTCGTCTTCGGCTCCGATGCGCGCTCGGTGCTCCTGGCCGGGAACCGAAAGCCCGAGCTCGAGAAGGCGCACCTCGCCGAGTACCTCTTCCAGCGTTACGTGGGGGCGCCCCGGACGTTGTTCAAGGGCGTGTCGAGGCTCCGACCCGGCCATCTGATGACGTTCGAGGCAGGGAAAAGCGAAACTCGCGCCTACTGGAGCATCGATCCCGAGCCGGAGCGGGACGTCGAGCCCGAGGAGCTCCGGGCACTCTTGCTCGACGCGGTTTCGAAGCGACTCATGAGCGACGTGCCGCTAGGGATCCTCCTGAGCGGCGGCGTCGATTCTGCTGCCGTGCTCGGCCTGATGCGGGAAGCGGGAGCAAACTCGCTCGCGAGCTTCACGATCGGCTTCGACGATCCGCTCTATGACGAGCGCCGGCTGGCACGTCTCGCGGCGACGAGGGCAGAGACCGATCATCACGAGCTCGTGGTCGGCGCCGGAGACTTCTTCGAAGCGCTCCCGCGGCTCTCTTGGTATCGGGACGAGCCCATTGCCGAGACGTCCGAGATTCCGCTGCTCCTGCTGGCCGAGCTCGCTGGGCGGCACGTGAAGGCGGTGCTCTCCGGGGATGGCGGAGACGAGATCTTCGGCGGTTACCCGAAGTATCGGGCGGAGCGATTGCTGCGTGCCGGACGCCTGGCACCTCTGGCCCTTCGCATTGCGGGCAACCTGCGGGCGACCAGGCCTTCGTCCCGAAGATGGCGGCGTGCGGTGAAGACGCTCTCCGTTGCCGACCCGACGCTCCGCTGGGCCTCGTGGTTCCGATCCCATTCTCCCGCGGAGCTCCACCGACTCCTCGTCCCCGAGTTGCGCGCAGACGCGACCCCCGATCGGCTCGCCGCTCCTCTGGGAGACCTTCTGAGGCCGTACGAAAAGGTGGATCCGGGACGTCGGATGCTGCTGGGCGACCTCCTGACCTACCTTCCGGACAACATGCTGCTGCGCGGTGACAAGGTGCTGATGGGCGCATCCATCGAAGGGCGCATGCCGCTTCTCGACTTTCGCGTCGTCGAGCTCGCGTCGAGAATGCCTGCGACGAGGCGCACCGGGTGGCGTACCGGGAAGGCCGTTCTCCGCCAGGCGGTCGGCAATCTCGTTCCCGACGAGCTCTTGCAGACGACGAAGCGCGGATTCCCGGTGCCTGTGGCTCGCTTCTTGCTCGCCGACGAGGACCGCACGCTCGAACACCTGATCCTGTCCGAGCGGGCGCTGTCGCGCGGGCTGTTCGAGCGGAGCGAAATCGTCGCTCTCATGGAGGGACAGGGTCTCGATCCGTTGGAACGAGAATTGCGCCTCTTTACGATCGCCTCACTCGAGCTCTGGCTTCGGACGAACGTCGACGAGGTTCGCTTGGAGGCGCCGAGGAATTTCTCTGAGCTGGTCGGAGGCGACGAGAGGGGACTGAGCGACCTCCAGCCAGTCTCCTCGTAGCGGCGTACCCCAACCTGATTTCTGTCAGGCGGGCAGCGTCAAGGCGCGAACCGGGCCAGGATCTGCGAACGAGGGTTGAGTGCGACCGCCCGGTCGAGGCTTTCCCTTGCGCTCCGAAACTCGCCCGCCTTCGTCTCGAGCCGGGCGGCGACCACCCAGAGGCGCCAGTCGCCGGACTCTCGCGCGAGCGCGCGACGTATTGCCGCCAGAGCTTCGGGCACGTTTCCGGAGAGCTCCTCGACGAGAGCTCGCTGCAGGTGGGTGGATGCCGCCCAAGGCTGGATTTTCTCCGCCTCCTTCGCTGTTCTCAGCGCCTCGGCGCCGTCCCCGCGCCTGACCGCGTCCTCACTCCGCCCAACTGCGCTCTGTGCCAGGAGGGGAATCGCCTGTGCCGCCACGAGCACGAGGACGACTGCGACGGCCGCGGCGCGGGCGCTGATGCGTGCCCACGCGTTCCGTTCTACGGTACGAATCCGTTCCGATCTCCGGTAGACGGTGGCGGGGCCAGTCAGGAGGCCCAGGCAAACCATCGCGACGACTGTGACAGCCGTCGTCTCCCACATCCAGTCGATCCCGGCCTCGAACAGGAACGCAAGCAAGGCTGCAGTCAGCGCGGCGACGGCGGCACGACCGTGACCTTCGCTCCGGACCGAGCGGAGGATGCCGAAAACGAGTCCGACCCCGAGCGCCGAGACAATGAGGAGGAAGCCGACAATCCCGAGCTCCCCGAGCGTCTCGAGGTAGAGCGAATGGGCATCGCGGACGAAGAGCGCGAGCGAACCGTTTGCAGCCCACCATGCTTCGTAGGACCCGGCGCCTCCGCCGGCGAGCGGATGCTCCTCGAACTGGTCGACCGCCGCCTGCCAGAGCTGCCAGCGGCCGTTCCCACTCCCGCTGACCAGGTGAGCCTGAATGTCGGTCGAGACCGACTTGGCCGGCTCGGCCTTGAAATCCTCGAACCGCCGTGCCGGGTGGGCTGCGAACGCAGCCGCCACGACCACGAGCGTGGCGGTAGCAGCCAGCCCCCAGCCGATCGCTCGTCTGAGGGCCACCGATCCGACCCGATAGCGGGAGCCGACTGCGTAGACGAGCGCCGCACCGAAGCAGGCAGCCAGGATCAGGGCCGCCGCGCTCCGCCCTTCCGAGCGGATCGCTCCGGTTTGCTGCCCCTCGATCACAGCGTCCCGAGCAATGACGAAGCCGACTGCGACCACGCTTGCTGCCCCGGCGACCACGATCGCGCCGACGGCGTGCCACCGCCTGCTCGTCAGGGCTGTGTACGCGGCGGCCGCCAGGACGGCGGCCAGAATTCCTCCCCGTGAGGATGTGAGGTACAGCGCAACAGCAAGAGCGGGCAGCGGAAGAATCGCCAGCGCCCGCGCGAGCGCCCGCCGCTCGGTTGTCGCGACGAAGAGCAGGAACGGAACTCCGAGCGCGAGGAACGTTGCGAGTGCGTTCCAGTACCCCACCGGATAGCTCAGGCGCGTTTCGACCGATGGAAAAAGATCCCGAACGATGCTCGCGGAACCGGAGTCGAAGTGCTGCGGGAACAAGCGGCTTGCAAGTGCGAGGAAACCGATCGCGGAAATCCCGATGGCGAGTCCGCGAATCCAGCGGCGAGCGTGGCGTCCACGATCCGGCGAGAGGACCACGACGGCGAAGACCGCCAAATAGAGGACAGCACGGTTCGCCTCGTTGGCGCTCCTTTCGTTGCTGTCGGCCCAGAACGTGGAAAGGGCCGCCCAGAGAGCGAAGGCGACGAGCAGGCCGCCCACCACCGTGGCCGGAACGGGCAGCTGCGCCCGCGGCCAGAACCCTGTCGCTATCCCCATTCCCACCAGCCAGAGTACGAGGATGGCGACCGAGTTCCGGCTCGTCAGCGGATAGGTGCCCTCATCGAAGGCGAGCGCGAACGTGCCCAGAGCCACAAAGGCGGTGAGGGTCCATGCCCCAACGTTCCGGGGACGCGCCATACCCGGACTGTAAGCATCCTCGAAAGTCGCGTCGCGATTTACCCCTATGCCAGCGCAGTAATCTATTGTTGGAGTGCGGTGTTCTTCGAGGGCACCTGCGAAACGGGACGACAGCTTTGCGGGGCCGGGGCCTTTTGATTCGTGTCTAAATCTCAGATTCAAGCGTCTGGCAAGAGATCGTGGCGAGTAGCGAATATCGCTCTCGTGGCGGTCGTCGCTGCAGGCAGTCTCCTGATGGGAGCCGGAACCGCGCCCGCGGCTACCTCGTTCCAGACAGGCGTCTACGATCCGATGGCTTCTTCCAGCGGGCCCGGAGTGGGGTATTCGTATCTGGAGCCGGGGATCGCTTTCGTGAAGGCGCGGGCTGCAGGAACGACGCGCACCCGCTTGCTGCTCTACTGGAATCGCATCGCGCGCGGGCGGCCAACGAACCCGGCGGACCCAAACGACCCGGCGTACTTTTGGAATGAATTCGATCCTCAGGTAAGCAACGCTCTCTCACACGGCCTGAAGCCTTTCGTAACCGTTCTGGCCGCACCTTCATGGGCCGAGTGCGACAATCGGGGGGACGTCCCGCATGCGTGCCCGCAGCGGAGCGGCTACAACCAAGGCACGTACAAGCCGGACCCGGAGCAGCTCGCCCTCTTCATGGAAGCAGCGGCCAAGCGCTATCCGCGAGTTCGCGCCTGGGGGGTCTGGAACGAGCCGAACGCGGTCTTCTTCCTGTCCCCGGCCGTGAACTCGGCCGGCATTCGCGTCTCCGTCAGTCGCTACCGGGAGATGGTGAACAGGGCTGCAACGAGGCTCCACGCGCTCGACTCTCGGATTCTCGTCCAGGCGGGCGGGCCGTCGCCGTTCGGTCGCAGGGGCAGCCAGGGCGAGACGACCATCCCACCGCTCACATTCATGCGTGAGCTGCTCTCCAAGCCGATCAAGTTCGACATTTGGTCGAACAACCCATATACGGCGGGGGGCCCGACTCACTCGGCCTACCGCGCCAACGACGTGTCGATCGGCGACCTCCCGGATGTGCGCCGTGTCCTCCGTGCGGCTATCGCGGGCCACCGGATCGCCTCGGCGCGGAGGGTGGCGTTCTGGGTCACCGAGTTCTCCTGGGACTCGAAGCCACCGGATCCGTGTGGCGTCCCCTCGGCTCTGCTCGCACGCTGGGTGTCCGAGGCGCCCTATCGCATGTGGCGGGCCGGCGTCAGGGTTCTCATGTGGACGCAGCTCAAGGACTATCCGTTCGTGCGCGGGAAGATCCCGTACCAGGGAGGCCTCTACACCTTTGGTGGGAACGGACGCGTCGGGGCACCCAAAGCTGCCATGCGCGCCTTCCGCTTCCCCTTCGTAGCGCTGAAGCGACCCGGCGGCGCCTATGTCTGGGGCCGGACTCCGTGGGGTAAAGCGGGCCGGGTGAGGATCCAGAAAAAGACGTCACGCGGCTGGGTGACAGTCAAGGTCGTCCGCACGAACGGGAACGGCATCTTCCGGGGCCGGTTCTACTTCTCGACCTCGAGCACGGGGAGGATGCGGGCGCGGCGGGTCGGGTCCTCGCTCTCGTCGGTCAGCTTCTCGCTGAAGCCGACGAAGAGCCAAAACATCCAGCCGCTCGGGTGCTAGGTTGAGGGCTGTGGCTCACCTGCAACGTCGCACGTATCTCGTTGCGTTCGTCGTCGTAATCGGACTCGCCGTCGCCGGCTTCGCCTCGGCGGCTCCTCCGGTGATCGACCAGTACTACGAGGAGATCCCGACGGCGAACGGAGGCGTCGGTGGGGGCGGGGGCGGCGGGGGCGGCAGCGGTTCTGGCGGAGGGAGTCTGCCCGGGCCGATTCTCGATCAGCTCGAGAGCTCGGTTTCACCCGGGGTCGCTAGCGAGCTTCAGGAAGTAGCGACCTCGTCGCGTCTCGGGGCTCCGAGTGCCATCTTCAAGAAGCCGGCTCAGGGAGCAGGGGAATCTGGGTCCGGGAACACGGCGGCCGCCGATCCGCTCAGTAGTGCGGTGACGGCTGCAACCGACGGCGGTGAAGCGCATCTCACGATCCTGGTGATCATCATCGGGCTCATCACCGCGTCGTCGATCGCCGCTGCGGCACGCCGTAGGCGACGGGTTACCGCGTAGCCCAGCCCGACTAGCCCTCCCGCAGTCCGGGTAGGAGTCGGCGATGGCACCCCAGCAGCTCGGCCTCGACACCGCCGCGCCGTTCGTTCCTGACCGGCCAACGCTTCCCAAGCTCCGCGCGGCGGCAGCCGGGTGCACGGCCTGTCACCTCTACAAGCTCGGGACGCAGACCGTCTTCGGAGAAGGGTCGGCGGACGCCGATGTCGTCTTCGTCGGGGAGCAGCCGGGCGACCCAGGAGGATCTCGCCGGGCGGCCGTTCGTGGGGCCCGCCGGCCGGGTCCTGGATGAGGGCCTTGCCGCTGCGGGGATCGACCGCTCGCAGGTCTACGTGACGAATGCCGTCAAGCACTTCAAATGGGAGCCGCGGGGCAAGCGGCGGATCCACCAGAAGCCGAACTGGGCCGAGATGATCGCGTGCCGTCCCTGGCTCGAGGCCGAGCTCGCAGTGGTCAAGCCGGACGTCCTCGTCTGCCTCGGGGCGACCGCAGCCCAGTCCCTGCTGGGGGCGCCAGTTCCGCGTCACCAAGATGCGCGGCGTGCCCGTGGAGTCGGAGCTCGCCCCGTGCGTCCTGGCGACCGTGCATCCGTCGTCGATCCTCCAAGCGCCGGACGAAGGCGCGCGGCAGGAGGCGATGCGGGACTTCATCCGTGACCTGAAAGCCGTCGCGAAGCTGATCAAGTCGCGCTAAGGGTCTCGCGGAGCTCGGCGGGCTCCGTGACCGGGGCGCGGCAGGCAAAGTTCTCGCAGACGTAAGCTGCGGCGCGGCCGTCTACGAGGTTCTTCCCGGCCAGGAGCGGTACGCGCTCGAGCGCCGGGTCGTCCGGCCCTGCCGCGAAGGCGTAGACCGTGTTCGGCCGGTACGCGTCGACGGCGGCGCGCCGGAGCTCCTCGGACAGTCCCACGACGGCAACCTCCTGCGGGGGCGAGAGATGGAGGTCGAGCGCGCAGAGGAGATGTCCGACCGCTGCCGGCGCTCGTTCCAGGAGCGACCTCGCCAGGCGGAATACGCCGACGGCGTCGCGGGCGAGCTCGTCGTCGCCATAGATCCGAGCGAGCCGGAGAAGCACGTAGGACATCATCGAGTTCCCGGAGGGAGTGGGGTGGTCGTCGAACTCCTTTCGCCGCGCCACGAGCCCGTGGTCGTCGACAAAGAAGCCGCCGCGCTTCGGGTCGCCGAACCGTTTCTGAGCATGACGAGCGAGCATCCGCGCCTCTTCGAGCCAGCGGAGCTCGCCGGTGGCGAAGTAGAGCTCGAGGTAGCCGTTTGCGACATCCGCGTAGTCCTCGAGGTAGCCAACTATCTTCGCCTCGCCGTCCCGGAAACTCCGGAAGAGCCGCCCGTCGGGATCGGACATCCGCTCTCTCAGGAAGAGCGCCAGCCGTTTTGCGACCTCGAGGTAGTCGGGGCGGGCGAGCACGCGGCCTGCCTCGGCGAACGCCGCCAGGGCGAGCCCGTTCCAGGCGGCGATGGCCTTGTCGTCTCGCAGCGGCTGCGATCGACCCATCCGAGCCTCGAGCAGCGTTTTGCGGGCGGCCGGGTCTTCGGGGACGGATTCGTCGGCGAGGTGGAGGATGCTTCGACCCTCGAAGTTCCCCGTCGGCGTGACGCCGTAGCGCCGGCCGAAGCTCTCCGCCGCGTCGCCGAGCACCTCGCGCAGCTCGTCTGGAGTCCACGTGTAAGTGAGCCCCTCGACTCCCTCGGTGTCGGCGTCCTGGGCAGATGCGAAACCGCCCCCTGAAAGCCGGAGGTCGCGAACGAGGTAGTCGAGCGTCTCCTCGGTGACTCGCCGGTAACGCTCCTCACCGGTCAGGGACCAGGCGTGAAGATACGTGCCGGCGAGGAGCGCGTTGTCGTAGAGCATCTTCTCGAAGTGAGGGACGAGCCAGACCTCGTCCACGGAATAGCGGTGAAAACCTCCTCCGAGCTGGTCGACCATCCCTCCTGCCGCCATTCGGTCCAGCGTCAGCCGCGCCATGGCGAGGGCGTCGTCTGAGCCTGTGCGTACGTGCATCCGCAGGAGAAGCTCCAGCGTGGACGCGGGCGGGAACTTGGGTGCTCTGCCGAATCCGCCCCAGACGGGGTCGAACGCGGCGCGAAGCGATGACACTGCTCCCGTGAGAAGGCCCGTCGTCAGCGGGTCGGTCGAGCCCGCGCGCTCGCTGGTCTCACGGATCGCGTCCACGAGCCTCCCGGCCTGCTCTTCGAGGTCGCCACGGCGGTTGGTGTATGCGTCCGAAATCGCCTCGAGCACCTGGCGGAAGCTCGGCATGCCCTGTCGCGGTTCGGGTGGGAAGTACGTGCCGCCCCAGAAGGGACGGCCTTCCGGGGTCAGGAAGACGGTCATCGGCCAGCCGCCCTGACCCGAGAGCGCGACGACGGCGTCCATATAGAGGCCGTCGACGTCGGGCCGTTCCTCCCGGTCGACTTTCACGGAGACGAACCGCTCGTTCATGAGCGCCGCGGTCTCGTCGTCCTCGAAGGACTCGTGTTCCATGACGTGACACCAGTGGCAGGCGGCGTATCCGACGGAGAGGAGGATGGCCTTGTCTTCCTCGCGCGCGCGGTCGAATGCCTCTTCACCCCAGGGGTACCAGTCGACTGGGTTCGAGGCGTGCTGGAGAAGGTACGGGCTCGTCTCGTCGGCAAGGCGGTTCATGCGCCCAGCGTATCCAGCTGCGAGCTCGACAGAACCGAATCTGAGACTCGGCCGAATATGGGACAAGCGTGCCGACTGCCCAGGGCGCGCCCGTGGCCGTCGGCCACCCGCAATCCACCAGGAGGTGTTCAAGCAACATGTCTCACCCTGCCCCTGAACAGATCCGTCCGGAACGGACGGGGGCGCTCGAGGAGCTGACGCGAGATCCGTCGTCGCGGAAGCGATTCCTGAAGCTCATGGGAGGCGGCGTTGGCGCCACAAGCGCATTCGGCCTGCTCCTCGCCGCGTGCGGCGGCGACGACGATTCGTCCGGCTCGGCCGGCGGCTCCACGTCATCCGACACAGGCACGAGCACCGCATCGTCCGACGCGTCGGGCGATCTTGAGATCGTCAACTACGCCCTGACGCTCGAGTACCTCGAGGCCGACTTCTACGCGAAGGTAATCGACAGCGGCCTCTTCAAGGGTGCCCAGCTCCAGCTGATCAAGGTGATCGGCGATCACGAGCAGCAGCACGTCGAAGCACTCACGGCGACGGTGGACAAGCTCGGGGGAACTCCGGCCACGAAGCCCAAGACGAAGTTCCCGCTCGACAGTGCGAAGAGCGTCATCGCACTGGCGGCGACGGTCGAGAATCTCGGTGCAGCGGCATATCTCGGCCAGGCCGGAAACATCCAGAGCAAAGAGGTCCTCGCGGCCGCGCTCTCGATCCACACGGTCGAGGCGAGGCATGCCTCCGCACTAAACGTCTTGACCGGGAAGTCCGCCACGCCCGACGGCGCCTTCGCGAAGCCCGCCTCGATGGAAGAGGTTCTTCCGCAGGTCGGGCCGTTCATCGTCAGCTGACCACGCCCGAGACAGAAAGGATGAACTCACAGATGACTACTACCAATCTCGCGGCCGAAGAGCTGGCCGCGGTCGAAGTCGCGGGCATGTCCCGCAGCTCGTTTCTCGTGAAGAGCGCCTTGACCGTCGGGGCTGTCTATGGCACCGCGGCGATCGGGCCCTTCCTCGGGAAGGCGCTCGCGCAGGAGGGCGGCGGCGACGTCGAGATCCTGAACTTCGCGTTGACCCTCGAGTACCTCGAGGCCGACTTCTACACTCAAGCCCAGAAGCTCAGGCTCAAGCCCGAAGTGGCCAAGCTCGCCAAGGAGTTCGGCGACCAGGAGGCCGAGCACGCGACGGCTCTCGCCGACACAGTGACCCAGCTCGGCGGAACGCCGGCTGAGAAGCCGACGTTCACGTTTCCGATGAAGGATCAGGCGAGCTTTCTAAAGCTCGCTCAGACCCTCGAGGACACCGGTGTCAGCGCTTACAACGGCGCCGGGCCGGCGATCAAGTCCAAGGAGGTACTTGCCGCGGCCGGCTCGATCGTCCAGATCGAAGGCCGCCACGCCGCGGCTATCCGACTCGTGAACAGGGACAATCCAGCACCGAACGCATTCGACGAGACGCTCGAGATGCAGGCGGTGCTGGATGCAGTCCAGCCGTTCATCAAGGCCTAGCTCGGAACGAGGGGGGCGCGGTCCGGTCAGCCGGCCGCGCTCCCTAAGTGCTAGTGGCCGTGCCCGCCCGCAGCGATCGTGAGTGCGAGGACGAACGTGAAGCCGAAGTACGCAAGCGCGAGGTCGCCCGGCCTGGTTCCAGGCTTGATCCGGAGCAGCGAGAGGGAGAGAGCGAGGCCGGCCACCTCCACGACCTTCGTGATCGCCGCGAGGACGTCGAACGGGTCGTCCCGAAAGAGGACATAGGCGACGAGCAGGGAGGCAAAGAGCGCCGCGCTTGCAACTGGAGGCCAGGAAGCATCCGGCCAGAGCGCGAGAGCGCCGGCGGTCAGAGCCAGGGTTATGGTCGCAAGCCCGAAGGAGATTCCAATCGTATGCGACTCCTGGTAGTGCTCGGGCGCCAGACCCACGTGGATCCCGGCCGAGACGCCGGCCGCTGCGATGACCAGCAGGCGTGCGTTCACCCAGGTGCGCACCAGCAGAAGCCTACTTCCCGACTCCCGGCGCTCCGCGGGATGTCCGTCAGGCAAGCCTCGCGCCCCGGGTCTCCCG
>JBBQXP010000056.1:0-18818 GCA_038209555.1 Gaiellales bacterium | reverse complement strand
CGAGCTGACGCGTTGATCGTGCCCTCGCTCTACGAGCCCTGGGGACTCGTGGTGCATGAGGGCCTCGCCCACGGCCTGCCCGTGATCGCGACGGATCAGGTCGGGGCGGCTGATGATCTCATCGAAACGGGCGTCAACGGCTACGTCGTGCCGGCCGGATCTCCGGAGGCCACGGCGGCTGCGATGCATCAGGTCGCGAGCTGGACGCCGGAGCAGCGGGATCGGGCGGCCAGCCACTCGGCGGAGACGCTCGCGAGTGTCCGGGTCGAACGGGGCGTAGACGGATTCGTCCGCGGCTGCGAGCTCGCGCTCGCGCATCGGAGGGCGCAAAAAGCGGTGCCGGATTACGCCGAACGCTGACTTGGGGTCGCGGGCCGAGCCGTCCTTCTGGCAGTCTTCAGCTGCCGCTGGCGCGGGTGGAGAGAACCCGCATCGACCCGATATCCTCGCATTGCCATAACGAAAGGAGCGATCTCGTGCTCTTCAGCGAGACCGAGTTGAGCGGCGCATTCATCATCGATCTGGAGCGCCGGGAGGACAACCGCGGGTTCTTCGCCCGCGCGTTCTGCCAGCACGAGTTCGCCGACCACGGCCTGAAGCCGGTCATCGCCCAGGCCAACATCGGCTTCAACCGGCATCGTGGATCCGTCCGGGGTATGCACTTCCAGTATCCGCCTGCGGCTGAGACCAAGCTTGTCCGGTGCACACGAGGCGCCGTTCTCGACATCATTCTCGATCTCCGGCCAGAGAGCCCGACCTATCTCGTCCACGTCTCGGTCGAGCTCAGCGCCGACAACAACCGCGCCATCTACGTCCCGGAGCGGTTCGGGCACGGCTACCAGGTACTCGAGGACGAGACGGAGACGAGCTACCAGGTCGGTGAGTTCTACACGCCGGAAGCCGAAGGAGGGCTGAGATACGACGATGCGGCTCTCGGGCTGACCTGGCCATTGCCCGTCACCGAGATTTCCGAGAAAGACGCAGGCTGGCCCCTCCTCGCCGAGATCGAGCCGGAGCTGAAGCGCAAGATGGCCGTCGAGCAGGACCGCGAGCCCGCGGGGACATCCCGATGATCATCGTCGACAACGCCCTCCGCGCGCGCCAAGGACGGCCGATCCGCGTCGGCATGCTCGGAGCGGGGTTCATGGCCCAGGGGCTCGCCAATCAGATACGTAACAGCGTCCCGGGTATGGAGATGGTCGCCATCTACGCTCGCAGACCGGAGAAGGCGGTTGACGTCTTTCGCTACGCGGGCGACGACGACAGTGTCGTTGCGACGACGCTGGGCCAGTTCGAAGACGCGGTGCGCGCGGGATGCTCCGTCGTCACCGAAGACGCGTTCCTCCTCTGCGGGTCAGAGCAGATCGATGCGATCATGGATGTCACAGGCTCGGTCGAGTTCGGCGCGAGAGTCGCGCTTGAAGCGTTCCAGCATGGCAAGCACTTCGTTGCCATGAACGCGGAGCTCGACGCGACGATCGGGCCGATTCTCCACACTTATGCTCGCCGCCAGGGCGTCGAGTTCTCCGCCTGCGACGGTGACGAGCCGGGGCTGCAGATGAACCTGTACCGCTGGGTGTGCGGTCTCGGCCTCGAGCCGAGGGTGATGGGAAACGTGAAGGGGCTGCAAGACGCCTATCGGACGCCGGAGACCCAAAAGGGCTTTGCCGAGAAGTGGGGTCAGAACCCGGCCATGGTCACGTCGTTCGCGGACGGCTCCAAGATCAGCTTCGAGCAGACCATCGTGGCCAACGCCACGGGCGCGAAGGTCCTCCAGCGCGGGATGTCTCGGGGCGTGCCCTTCGAGGGATCCCCCCTCGATCTACCTTCCCTGTACGACCTGGATGAGGTGCGTGCTCTCGGCTCGATCGTCGACTACACCGTCGGCCCCTCCTCGGTGAAGATCTTCTGCCTGGCTGAGCATCCGGATCCGAAGCAACGGCATTACCTGAGCCTTTACAAGATGGGCGACGGGCCCCTCTATCCGTTCTGGGTGCCGTACCATTTGCCCCACTTCGAGGCGCCGAATTCGATCGCGCGCGTCGTGCTTTTCGGCGACAACCTCGCGCCCCCGATCGGGGGCCCGGAGGTCGAGGTATGCGCGGTTGCGAAGCGCGACCTCCGAGCCAGCGAGACGCTGGACGAGTACGGCATGTTCATGACCTATGGCGAGGCCGTCAACGCCGACGAGATGAGCGCTCGCCGGTACCTGCCCGAGGGCCTGATCGAGGGGTGCCGACTACTCCGCGATGTCCCACAGGACCAGGTCGTGACCTACGACGATGTCGACTTGCCCGCTGATCGCGTCGCCGACCGGCTGCGCGCCGAGCAATACCGCGAGTTCCTCGGCGAGACGTGGCTCGAGGAGCGGCTCAGCGCGGCGGCCTGACGTTCGGGTTCGGGTCGGCGGCCGACGAGAGCCGCGGAGCGAGCTGCTCTAGCCCACCCGCTTTAGCCAGCTCTCTCGCCAGTAGGGGTAGATGCGTCGCGGGCATGAACGGTGGTAGTCGCCCGTACAGACGATCCCGGCGAGGATGATGCAGTCGCCCTTTATGTGCAGCATCCTGCCTGCTTGCTCGTCGATGATGTGCTCGACGCGGCGCAACACCTTTGCGCGTTTCCCGCAGTACCTCAGCATCTCGGAATCGAACCGCAGTCCGCGGTTGCGATCTCTGTCGTCGAGGGTCGCGAAGATCTCGTCCTTGCTCTTGACCTCGACGACGTCGCCCGGCTTCAGGTCGAGGCGCTCCTGGGGGGTGCCGTTCGGTGCTCGCCCCTCCACGAACGGATACGGCTTACAGCCCCGTATGAGGCAGAACCGTGGTAGGTGCCGCGCGTTGATCTGCTGGAACTTGTTGAAGAAGCCGACCAGAAGTCCGCGGGCGACCTTCGAGACGCTGGCGTTTCCGGAGCGGACGTCCTCGACGTACTGATCGGGCTCCCACCAGTTGAGCGGGCGCGTGGTGGCTCTAAGAAGCTCGGTCGCCTGGCACGAGTAGATCGTCTCGCCGTCGTCTGACGCACCTGGGCGGGTCGTCTCGCTGAAGAGTGTCTCTCTCATACACGCAGGCCCGGTGCGGACCACCGGCGCCTCCGCTGACAGATCGCTTCCACCGGGGTCGGCGTCGTCGATGCGCTTGAGCCACGCCTCCTTCCAGTAGAGCAGGCAGCCTGCCTGACAACCGCCGTGTGACGAGCCGTCGCACCGAAGACTTTCGAGATGAACGGCGCCCTCCATGCGCCGGAGCTTCTGCCACTCGATCGTGTCGCACGCCTTGTGCGCCCGGCTGCTGACCCGGAAGCGCTTTCCGCAGTAGCGGAGCATCTCCGGCATGAACGGCAGGGCATCGAGCTTGCCACCTTCGTCCAGCGTGCGGAGGATCTCTTCCTCGCTCCCGACTTCAACGACGTCGCCAACACGCAACGACGACGATCGCTTCGCCTCCGGAAGGGCGGACACCGAACCTACTGTAGCCCTTCTCGTCAGGCGATCTGCCGAGCGCGAGCACTCATTTCCACCCAATCGGCTGCGGCAATACGCCCACCTTCGGACTCGAAATGGATGAACGATTTCTCCTGGAGAATCCGATCAAGACGGCATCAAAGGTTCTCGCGCGCTGCCTCTAAGTCGCAAGGAAGGCTCCTCCAGCGGTCGTCGCTATTCGCTGTCTGCGGCACCACGGTCCGGCTGGTCGTCGTTAATCCCACAGAGACTGGATCACCTGAGCGAGCAGGACGTATCCGACGGCGATGAATCCGAGGCGCATCGTGAAATCGCCCCGCCTCCGACCCGTGAAGACCGCGGCGGCGCCTGCGATGAGCGCGACGAACGCGAAGCCGACGAAGAGCCCGTAGAACTCGATCTCGCCGATCAGCCCCGGCTCGTCAACGTGATCGAGGATGGTCTGGACGGCGTAGCCGATTACCGACAGGATCGTTGCGCCGGCGGCGATCCAACCCCACCGCGAGGCACTTCGGCGCTCCGCGATGGGCCGAGCCGCAACGGCGCCCGACATGAGCGCGACGAAGCCTAAGCCCGCGAAGAGCCCGTAGAACTCGATCTCGCCGACCAGGGCCGGCTTCGAGACGTAGCCCACCGCCGTCTGGACGGCGTAACCGATGGCCGAAGCGATCGTCGCGCCGACGCCGATCCAGCCCCACTGCGACGCCCTTCGGTGGCCCCGCAAGGCTTCATTCTCCACGCGATCATTTACCGGGGAGCGCAAGTGTCATTCGACGTCGCGGGCACGGAGAACGGCGACGAACGTCAGGAGCATGATCTTGAAGTCGAGCCAGAGCGACCAATTCTCGATGTAGTAGTTGTCCCATTCCACCCGATCGGCGATCGACGTCTTTCCGCGCAGACCATTCACCTGTGCCCACCCGGTGATTCCCGACTTCACTCGATGGCGCTCGCCGTACCGGTGCACGTTCTCTTCGAAGACCTCAACAAACTCGGGCCGCTCGGGTCGAGGCCCAATGAAGCTCATCTCCCCCTTGACGACGTTGACCAGCTGCGGGAGCTCGTCGAGGGAGAGCTGGCGCATCAGAGCGCCGACGCGAGTGCGACGGTCCGCACCCTCGACACCTCCGGGCGCAGTGCCTTCGGCAAGGTCGAGAGGTTCGAGTTCGGTTTTCGTCGGCGGCCGCATCGACCGGAATTTCAGCATCGCGAATCGCTTACCGTCCCGCCCGACGCGCTCTTGGCGGTAGAAGATGGGCCGGCCGAGAGAGATCCAGACGGCGACAGCGAGCACTGCGAAGAGAGGCGCGACGACTGTGATCAGGAGCATGGCCGCCAGTTGATCGAGCGCATACTTCGTGTTGAACTGCCAGCCCCTCGGATTGCGCGCATGACCGGTGACGAGTGGGAGCCCGCCGAGGCACTCGACGCTAGCCTCAGTCGTCCCCTTCTCGTAGAGGCGGGGGACGAGCGAGGTCCGCACGCCCAGTTCCTCGCAGCGCTTCAGCAGACGGAGGAAAACCTCCGTCGGCGCGGTGGAGAACGTGAAGACGACGTGCTCAACGTGATGATCCTGGACGATCCGGTCGAAATCCCAGCTGGCTCCGAGGACCGACAGAGCGGATCCGTTCGCGTCGGACGCAAGAGGCTCTTTGTCCAGGAACCCAACAGGTCTCAACCCGAACTCTCGGTTCTCGGCAAGGCGCAGCGCGAGGAGTCGGCCCACCTTCCCTGCGCCGACGATGAGGGTCGGAGCCCCGGCCCTTCCTACTCGCCTTTCCCGGCGCTCGTAAACGGCGAGGGCGAGGCGCCCGGCGGCAAGGAAAGCGGTCGCGAGGAGCCACAACCGGACGCTTTCGTCGGCGATCCGCGCCGAGTCCGTGAGGATTACCCGAAGCGAGATCGTGACGGCCGTCGCGACTCCCGTGGCTGTCACGATCGCACGAGTCGTGTCGATCATGCGCAGTTGCAGGGGCGGTCGATAGAGACCCTTCCGGGCAAGGGCCACAAGTCCGAGAATCCCGAGCACAACGGCCCAGCGCAATGACATCGTCGGCACCGACCCGCGGGACACGGCTCCCGCGAAGATGACAGCCGCACCGAGCATCGCGGTGTCGGTCGCCAGGGAGATCTGAGGCCAGGAGCTGCGGCGTTGGTCGTACCACGGCAGACGGGCGCCGAGGTCGACGTTCCGCAGTCCAACGTCGGGCGCGCTCTCGACCGTTACTTGCCCCATGCCCGCATCCGCCACGTGGGAGGCCGCCCCCGCCCGTGGCGAGCACCGTCATTCTCCGGGTTCGCGAAGAACCTCGAAGAGAGACGTTCCGCCATGCTCAACGAACCGCACCGGCAAAAGCGGAGCAGCCTGAATACCCCTTGTCCAGGGTCCATATACCTCTTTCTCGCGCCACTGCCGCTCGGGCACTTCCGCAGAAGGTTCAGCGTAACAGGACGCGCTCGCGGATTTCTCCTAACCAAAAGGCCAGGATGAGACCCGAGACGAATTCATGTCCGAGGCCCAATCGAGACACGCAGCCCAACCGAAAAGCGATCGGACGATCTCCATCCGCACCGGCGCTATAGTCGCCAAGCGGTGACTACCTTCTGAGCCGCTTCTTGCTCGCCGTGGTTGGTATGACCGCCGTCTGGCTGGCTGCCCTCTCGGTCCCGGCCACGGGTGCGCTCGGACTGGATACGTTTGCGATGACCAGCCCGGAACGCGAAATGCATTACGCTCGCTCTGGCGTGCTGCGCGTTCCAGCTCCAATAGCCGGGCGTGGCTACCGCATCGTCTTTCATGACGGCTTCAACCGCTTTCGGCGCCGAATATGGACTCGTTCGATCTGGTACGAGCCGCCGGCGGCGGCCGGCGACATCTTCACCCGTAGCGGTGTTCTCCGTCTCGTCTCGCGCCGCGGGCGCGGATACCCCAATGTCAGCGTGACGACGCTCGGGTCACGGTCGTTCCGGCGCGGTTACTTCGAGGCGCGAATGCGCTGGACGAGGGGAAATGGCGCCTGGCCCGCGTTCTGGCTTTTCTCCACGAAACATGCGCGCGGGATCGACTGTCCTCCCGTCCCGTCCGAGCTCGACGTCTTCGAGGGGCAAGGAAGCGAGCCGCGGGTGTACTACGGGACAATCCATCGCAACACGAACGGACTCTGTGGCCAGGAGGACAGCCAGAACGCAAACAACTGGCATCCTGTGAAGCCGAACCTGACCAGGGCCTTCCACGTCTACAGCGCCCTCTGGACGGCCTCGCGGATCACCTGGTATCTCGACGGGAAGCGCCTCTTCTCCGCGCCCGTGTACGACTCTACGGATCAGCCGATGTTCATCATCTTGGACATGTGGACGGGCGGATGGACGCACGAACCCGACTCGACGACGCCCAGAACGCTGCGTTTGGAGGTCGACTGGGTACGGGTCTGGCGCTCCTGACGGATCTTGGCGTGCGACGCGCCGCACCGCCCCCAACCGGCGCGCCCGCTCACGGGCGTAAGCCGCGTCGGGTCGAGGCGTGTGCCCACCGGCACCGGTGGCAGCGGATCGAGTCACTTCAACGCGGGCTGCGACCAAGACGAGGGAAGGGCCGATAGGGTGGGCCGATGGTACGAGTCGCCGCCCTCGTCCTTCTCTTCGCCGCATTCGCCCTTTCCGCGTTTAGCGCGACGGCCGCGGCCGGCAAGTTCATCTTCAAGCCGTCTGCCGACACGTATGTCAATCAGGCGTACCCGAGCAGGAACTACGGCAGCGCGAAGCGGGTGTGGGCACAGGGTGCCGCGGATTCTCGTCGACGGACGTTCGCTCGTTTCCGCGTGTCGGGAATCTCGGGGACGGTTACGAGGGCGACGCTCCGCCTCTACGTGAGCAACGCAACCCGCAACGGCCCAGCCGTCTACAAGACGTCGACAGCGTGGTCCGAGAAAAGAGTGTCGTGGAAGAGACGGCCTTCGCCGGCCTCAAAGCCACGCGATGACAAGGGAGCGCTTTCACGGAATCGTTGGGTCACCTGGGACGTCACACCCTGGGTGAGGGCGGACGGGACGTACAGCTTCGCTCTGAAGCAAAGGGGGCGCGACGCCATTGGGTTCAAGTCGCGAGAAACGACGAAGGCACCGATCCTCGTGATCAACACCGCTGACGCACCGTCACTGGCGCCTGCGCCGGTCGCTGGACAGGGGTACCAGGAGGTCTTCCGCGACGACTTCGACACCCTCGAGACCACAGCGTGGGGCGAGGGCCTCTGGTACGACCCCGGCTCTCCCCCCAACTCCATCTTCGTACAGGACGGGGCGCTCAACCTCGTCAGCCGCCGTTCACAGGGATACCCGGACATCACCGTCTCGAGCGAGGGCGGGTCGAACCCGGTGACGTTCAGGCAAGGTTATTTCGAGGCCCGCATGAAGTGGACGAAGGGCAACGGTGCCTGGCCCGCCTTCTGGCTCTCGTCCTACCGCCACGCGACCAACCCGGACTGGCCGTCCAGCAACCCCTACTGCCTGGTCAACAGCCTCCCTGCCGCGTTGTGCTGGAACTCCGAGCTTGACGTATTCGAGGGCCAGGGCTCAGAGCCGAACGTCTTCTACGGCACCCTTCACCGAAACACGAACGGGTTGTACGGAGTCCCAGACAGCACGAACGTCGACGCCTGGCAACCGGTCGGGGTCGATCTTACGGCCGGCTTCCATACGTACGGAGCGTTGTGGACCGCGACCGAGGTCCGGTGGTACCTCGATGGCGTCGAGCTGTTGCGGACGCCGGCGTTTGAATCGACCGACCAGCCGATGTTCTTGATACTCGACATGTGGATCGGCGGTTGGACGAGCGTCCCGGACGCTTCGACTCCAGACGAGCTCAAGACCCAGATCGATTACGTAACCGTCTGGCAGAAGTAAGCAGTCCCGCCGCTCCGGTCGGACAAGCGTCCCGGGTAGTGTCCCGGCCGGTGAACCCTGATTATCCTTCGCAGCGAGAGGCCGCAACCATCCGGCACCCCGCGGACCGTTTTCGATGAGCGGACTCAAGATCCTGATCAGCTCGTCCTACTACTGGCCCGAGGAGGCCGGGAGCGCACCGTACCTCACCGGGCTCGCCGAGCATCTGAGTGCGCGCGGCCACGACGTCGTCGTGGCGACCGGGTTCGCTCACTACCCGGATTGGCGCTCCTCGGCCCACGGGAGGCTGGCAGCTTCGGAAACGCACAACGGCGTCAAGATTCTCCGCCGGTGGCACTACGTGCCGCGCACGCAGTCGGCGGCCCACCGGGCAGCGTACGAAATCTCGCTCTTCGTGTCCGGCTCGACGACGCTTCTTCGTCGCTCGCGGCCGGACGTCGTCGTTGGGACGTGTCCATCGCTTGCCGGCGGTGCGTTGGCGGCCGCCGCAGCGCGGCGGTACCGAGTGCCGTACGGCCTGGTCTTCCAAGATCTCATGGGTCGGGCAGCGGAGCAGAGCGGCGTGTCCGGTGGTGCTCGCGTCGCGGGACTCGTCCGTACCGTCGAGATGAAGCTCGCACGGGGAGCGAAGGCTGTCGGCATCATCGCCGAGAACTTCAGGACCTACTTTGAGGAAGGCGGCGTCCGGTCGTCCGATATTCAGAGGCTCCGGAACTGGACACGCCGTGTCGAGCCGCACGAGACGAGGGCGGAGACCCGCGCACGGTTCGGTTGGGGAGAGGACGCGTTCATCTGCCTGCACGGCGGTAACATGGGCCAGAAGCAGGGGCTCGACAACCTCCTCGACACGGCTGCCCTTCTCCGCGACCCCGAACTTCGGATCGCTCTCGTCGGCGATGGGAACGACCGCGCTCGCCTCGCGACCGAGGCACGCAGGCGGAATCTCACGAACGTCGAGTTCATCGGCCTGCAAGGGCCGGGAAAATGGGAAGCGGCGCTCCAGGCCGCAGATGTCCTGATCGTCAACCAACGGGCATCGGTCACCGACATGTCCCTTCCGTCGAAGCTCACGTCCTACTTCGCGGCGGGCCGGCCGATAATCGCTGCAGCGTCTGCAGAGAGCGAGACGGCCCAGGAGATGGAAGCCGCAGGCGCCGGCCTCGTCGTCCCGCCGGGGGATCCGGCCGCTCTTGCCGACGCCATCTTGGCCCTGAGGGGCGACAGAGCACGCGTACCGCAGCTCGCGGCGAGCGCAAGAACCTACGCCGAGGCCACGCTCTCGCGAGACAGCGCCCTCGACGAGTACGACGCCTTCGTCTTGCGCCTCGTCGCCGACGGCCGAACGGGCTAGCCGTCTACCGGCGTGACCGCTGCGCGGCGCCAGCGCTCGCTGTTCGCCTCCCGAATCTCCTCGAGGATGCGGCGAACGTCGTATTCGAGCTTCCAGCCGGGATAGTGGGACTCGAAGCGGCCGTTGTCGCCGACCCACCAGATGTGGTCGCCGATCCGGTTTCGGTCCTCGTATCTCCATTCGAGCTCCTCGCCGGCGATCTCCTGGGCGAATTCGATGGCCTCGATCACGGAGGCGTTGCTGAAGCGGCCGCCGCCGATGTTGTAGACCTCGGCCACCCGGGGCGCCCGGTAGAACTCCTCGAACGCACGGATGAGATCGTGGCTATGGATAGCATCCCGAACCTGCTTGCCCTTGTAACCGAAGACGGTGTACGGCGTGCCCGTCATTACGCACCGCATCACGTATGCCAGGAACCCGTGGAGCTCGGCCGCGGAGTGGTGCGGGCCGGTTAGCGTTCCGCCGCGGAAGCACGCCGAACGCAGACCGTAGTAACGCCCGTATTCCTGCACGAGGACGTCCGCCGCCACCTTCGAGGCCCCGAAGATGCTGTGGAGCGAGTGGTCGATCGACATGTCCTCACGGATTCCGTTCGCGTACGTGTGCTCCGGATCGATCTCCCAACGCGTGTCGAGCTCGACCAGCGGTAGCGAGTTTGGGCGGTCGCCGTAGACCTTGTTCGTCGACGTGAAGACGAAGACCGCCTCGGGCGCGAAGAGGCGCACCCCCTCGAGGACGTTGAGCGTGCCGACCGCGTTGATGTCGAAATCGACCAAAGGTTCACGCGCCGCCCAGTCGTGCGAGGGTTGCGCGGCCGCGTGGATGACGAGATCGATGTCCGCGCCGAACCGCTCGAAGAGCGCGAGGATGGCGGCGCGGTCGCGAACGTCGAGATCGTGATGCGCGTAGCTCCGTCCAAGTCTTTCCTGAAGGCGCGCTCGGTTCCAATCTGTAGATGCGTCCGGACCGAAAAACACTCGGCGCATGTCGTTGTCCACTCCGACAACGTCGAGGCCGAGTTCTCCGAAGTGGATGGCCGCCTCCGAGCCGATGAGCCCGCTCGAGCCCGTGATCACCGCAACACCCACGTTCTTGCCTCCTTGTCACTCTGCGGGCGGCCCGTAATCGCCCCTCGACTCTCGGGCGTCGCATGGCGAACTGCCGCAGGCATCGTCCTGGTAACCCCATGGTCAGTCTAGGCGCCGGGGCACAGAGCGTTACCTGGACTATCGATTGGTCCCGCGCTCCGAGAGGGGTGTTTCGGGCCTCTTGGGGCTATCGTTCATACGTTGGAGGCGGGTTTTCCGCCCCCTTCCCCTGCTGCCGGCGTGGAGCGCAATTCAGACAAAGAATGTCAACGAACGCACAGGGGTCGACTTGCCCGGGCGGTCAGCCGCCCAGGCGGTTTCTTGCAACGCATGCGGCACGCCCCGGCGGCCGGTCGTCGTGACCATCCGGACGCCGGTCGACGAGGCATGACCGAGTCGGGGCCCGCAACAGGTCGCCGCCGGTGGCTCACGGCGCGGAACCGTTCGCTCGGCGGCTCTCTCATCGCGTCCGGTACCGGCCAGCTACTCCTCACAGTCAGTGGAGTCCTCGTCGCCCGGGGCCTTGGGCCTGAAGACCGCGGCTACCTGGCGCTCCTCGTGGTCGTCTCGGGCATCTGCGTCATTCTCGGAAGCGCCGGCCTTCCGACCGCTGTGACCTACTACGTAGCGCGAGAGCCTCTCCATGCCGGTCGGATCGTCCGTTCGCTCATCGCGCCTACGGTCGTCCAGGTGGCGGTGACGGCCGTCGTTCAACTCGGAGTCCTCTTCGTCTTCGTCATGCACGATCCGCAGCGAGTCAAGGCGGCGGCGGTCATCTCCATCCTGCTCGTCCCCGGGATCCTCAGCCAGACGTACGGACTGGCGCTCCTGCAGGGGCAGCAGCGCTTCCGCCCGTTCAACGTCTTTCGCGTACTCCCGACGGCTCTTTATGTCGCCGTGGTGCTCGTCGTCTTCCTGCTCGGCGTCGCGGATCTGATTGTCCTCATGACCGCCTGGGTAGGGGCCCTCCTCATTGGAGGGCTGCTCGCTCTGGGAATCGCTCTCCGCGGGCTTCCGTCCGCACGAGATACGTCAGGGGGTCCGTCGCGAACGGAGCTGACGAAGTTCGGGGTCAAGGGCCTGGTTGGCTCGGTTTCCCCGATTGAGGCCCTTCGTCTCGACCAGGCCGTGGTCGGTTTGCTCCTCGATCCAGTCTCGCTCGGGCTCTACGTCGTGGCCCAGGCGTTCACCAACCTTCCGCGGGTCGTCGCGATGAGCATCGGGATGATCGCCTACCCCCATGTCGCGTCGCAGCGGGATGCGGCCGAGGCCCGCCGTTCGACATGGCGCTACTTCTTCCTGGGTGTGCTTGTTTCCGTCTTGGTCATCGGCGGACTCGAAGCCGTGACGGGCACGCTCGTGCGGCTTTTCTTCGGAAGCGAATTCAGCGGCGCAACGCCGATCGCTCGGCTTCTCCTGCTCGCGACGCTCTTCATGGCTGCGCGCCGTGTCCTCACGGACTGCGTCAATGGGATGGGGCGGCCCGGCCTCGGCACGATGGCCGAGATCGCGTCCTGGGTGCTGCTCGTTCCGACGATCGCCATCATGCTCCCCCGCTACGGGGTTGAGGGCGTCGCGCTCGCACTTGCCATCTCATGGTTCGCGAGCCTCTTCTTGCTGATCGTGCTCGTGCTTGCGTCGGAGCGTCGTTTCTGGTTCTCCATGGGCGGCGGCTCGCCGCGCCCCGACCCTCCTTCCGCGGCCACTCCGAGTGCCCCAGTGGCGCACATCCATGAGTAGCCACGCTGTCCTGACACGGGGACTCGCCGTCGCGGCAGCCCTGGCAGCCGGTGTAACGGTCGCCGTCGTACCGCCTCGTGCGTCCATGGGGATCATCGGCGCGCTGCTTGCCGCCTTGCTCGTCGCGTTCGGGCGTTCGGCGTACGCCCGGCAGGGCAAATTCCGCGCGCAACTCAGACGCGACCGCCGGTGGGCCGAGTCCGCCGATAGCAACTCGGGCGAAACCGCCGGCGCTGATTTCCGCGCCGGCAGGCTTTTCTACTACGCCGGAATCCTTCTGCTCGCCGTCCTCACCCTGCGGATCGGCAGTCAGGTGACGTTCTCCGACACGTTCTTCCTCCTCAGCTTTCTCCTCACGTGCGCTGACATCGTCATCCTTCGGCGGAGGGTTCCCGTCTGGGTTCCGGGACTGCTTCTCGTTGGCATCGGGCTCTTCTCGCTGGGAGGGATCATCTCGACCTTCGGGGCGTCCGAACCGATCAAGTCGGGGGCTGTAGTCGCTCGCCTCATCGTGCTGACGGTGCTCTGGTTCTGGCTGGGCGCGGCCGTGCTGACTCGGCGCGAGCACTTCCGGACGGCAATGAGACTCTGGCTGCTCTCGGCGGCTCTCACGGGTGCCGCCGGCGTGCTCCAGCTGCTCGCCGGCGACGTGATTCCGAACACGGATCCCGTCTTTGGCAGAAGCACCGGGTTCACGGGCCAACCAAATGAACTGGGCGGCATCACCGCGGTCGCGTTCATCCCTGCGATCATGATGGCGACCCGTGAGGGCCTTTCCGGAACCCAGCGCGTCAGATCCCTCTCTGTGCTCGGTCTGATCATCGGCGGCCTGATCGCATCCGGCTCCGTCGGCGCGTTTCTCGCGGTCGCGACTGCCACCTTCATCTGGTTCGCGCTCCAGCGCGCGTCCTTTAACTCGTGGCTCGTCTTTGCCGGCATTGCCGTGGTCGTCATCGGCTTCACCACCGTGCAGGAACTGCGGGGCGCGCCGACCCCGGTCGACCGCCTGACCCGCGTCACCAGCCCGTCGGCGACTGCGGCCGCTGCGCCCGGGAGCGGATCGATCGAATCTCGAGTCTCGACGTACCGCGTGGCGGCCTCGCGGATCGCCGACGATCCCTTCGTCGGCGTGGGACTGGATCTCGTCAGCGTCACCAAGCCGTTCGGCATCGTCAGCTACGAATACGACGTGCACAACCTCGTGTTAGGTACCTGGTACAAGGCGGGGTTGGTCGGCCTCCTGGGGATGATGATCACGTTGTTCGCGGTCTTTCGCACCGGTTGGCTGGACCTGATCCGGTCGAGCTCCGAGGATGAGTACCGCGAGGTGGCCGCACTCATGAGCGCCGTCGTGGCATTCATCGTCTTTTCGATGAGCGAGCCGATCCTCTTCGCGCGATACGGCTGGATCGGACCGGCTCTTCTGCTTGCCCTCAGAGCGGTGCAGGAGCGGCGTACAACTTCGAGTTCTCCGCGCGAGGTTCACGCAAACCGCCGCTCGTTCAGCCCGTCTCGACACCAGGCTTGACGACGAGATCTTCCTTTGACCTCTCACTGCGGAAGGATCTCGCCGAGACCTGGGACTCATCTTCCTCAGCTTTGCCTTCCTGATCGCTTGGCGCTCATCGCGGCAGCAATCGGTCGTTCCCCTTCCCAACGGCGCCCACGTGCGTATGCTCAGGAGGGAGGAGGACGAGCGCTGTCACGCCATTTCCGATGAACACCGGACGAGTTGTCACATCTGAGGCTGGCAGCGGTGCGCCGAGTCTGCTCGACTACGTCGGCGTCCTGAGGCGCCGGAAGTGGATCTTCCTGCTCACCTTAGTGCTCGTACCTGCCGGCGCGATAGCGTTCTCCCTCAGCCAGACGCCGATCTACAAGGCTTCTGCCGATGTGCTTCTGACTCCTCAAGACGCCGTCGCGGGCGTCGGTGGGGGGCAGTCAGGGTACGTCGATCCAGCGCGTGTCGCCGAGACGCAGGCGGAGCTCGCGCGCGTCCCCACCGTCGTGCGGATGGTACTGGACTCCTTGCCAGGGAACGGGCTCACCCTCGAGAAGTTCCTCAAGGCGTCATCGGTTACGGTGACGCCGGGCAGCGATCTTCTTTCCTTCTCCGTCAAGAACTCGGATCCTCGTCTGGCGAGGCAGCTTGCGACGGCGTACGCCAAAGCGTTCTCCGAATACGGGTACGGCCTCGACAGAAAGGCGCTCCAAGCTCGTCACGAAGGAATCGTGACTGAGATTGCGCGGCTCGAAGCCGAAGGCGGAGCCCGTGGGACGGGATACCGGGACCTCGTTCGGCAAGACCAACAGGTCGCGGCCGCGCTCGCGGTACAAACCCCGACCGCGCAGGTCGTTCGCGAGGCCGACCGGGCAGTAAAGGTAGCACCGCGTACCGTGCGAAACGGCGCGCTCGCGACCGTCCTCGGACTTGTCCTCGCCCTTGGCGTTGCATTCTTGGGTGATGCGCTTGACACACGTGTCAGGTCGGTGGATGTGGTTCGCGATGTGTTGGGAATCCCTGTCCTCGGCCAGCTTCCCTCGCCGACGAGAGAAATGCAGAAGGAAGGCGGCCTCGTGATGCTGTCCGACCCCACGAGCCTGGAAGCGGAATCGTTCCGGACGCTGCGCGCGAACCTCAATTTTGCAAACGACCGGTACCAGGCGCAGGTGATCATGGTCACGAGCGCAGCGGGTGCTGAGGGGAAATCGACGACGGCCGCGAATCTCGCCGTTGCACTCGCTCGCGCCGGCCGCAGGGTCGTGTTGATCGACGCCGATCTTCGAAGGCCGCATCTCCACCAGCTCTTCGGCCTCGACGAAAGGCCTGGCTTGACCGACGTCGTACTCGGCGATGCCGAAATCGGTCAGGCGCTCCGTGCAATCGACCTCGCTGACACGATGACCGAACAGGGACGTCGGGCGGCGCGCGGGGCTGGCAGCCTCGAAGTCTTGCCAGCGGGTCATGCGCTACACGATCCCGACGAACTCGGCGCCGAAGCAGCGGTCGCGCGCATCCTTCAAGGCGTTCGTGACCGTGCCGACGTCGTGCTCGTCGATGCTGCCCCGCTCCTGCCGGTCGGAGACGCCGTTGCTCTGAGCGCGCACGTTGACGCGCTTCTCATCGTGGCGCGTCTCAAGAGCCTTCGATCAGCGACGCTCGACGAACTCGAGCGGATCCTTTCGGCCGCGCCGGTGGCGAAGCTCGGGATCATCATGACGGGGGCTCCGAGAAGCCGGGCATACTCGACGTATCAGCGGTACGGTGTAGAATCGCCAACGAGTGCCGTTGAGCCTCTGCTCACGTCGACGGTTCGCCCGTGGACGGCTCGCCCCGAGGAAGAGGAGGCGCGAGAGCAGGGCATTCGTCGCCACGGCTGACCCGGACATTGGTCAGGGAGACCGGCTCCTGCGGGGCACAGGGCGGAAAGATCAGCCTTGAGAGCCTCGGGTTGGCGTATTGGTCGCGGTGACCGGGGCCTCGGGGCCGATGAGCCCAGCTCGTGCGCAAGGACACTCCGCCGATCTCGTTGTCGTCGGAGCGGGCATCCTCGGCCTCGCCGTGGCTCGAGAGTCGCTGCTCCGGCACCCGGGCCTCCGCGTGCTCGTGCTCGAGAAGGAGGAGCAGATCGGGTTTCACCAGACCGGGCACAACAGCGGCGTCATCCATGCAGGGATCTACTACGCGCCCGGGTCGCTCAAGGCACGGCTTTGCGTGGAGGGCAGCCGCGAGATCTATGCCTACTGCGACGAGAAGAACATCCCATACGAACGATGTGGCAAGCTCGTCGTCGCGACGGACGAAACCGAACTGCCTCGCCTCGAAGAGCTGCACCGGCGGGCAAGCGCGAACGGCGTCCCGGGCGTCAAAATCGTCGACGCCTCTGAGCTCGCGGAGCTCGAGCCGAACGCGGCCGGCCTGCGTGCTGTCCACTCGCCGGCCACCGGGATCGTCGACTTCGGCCGGGTCGCGCAGGCGTTCGCCCAGGACGTGGTCGACATGGGGGGTGTGATCTGCACGAGCGCGGCAGTCATCGGGATCGAGGCGACTGAGCGGGGCGTCGAGCTCAGGACGGCGACGCGCCGGTTCAACGCCGGCACCGCCATCACCTGTGGGGGGCTCTACTCCGACCACCTGGCAAGGTTGACCGGCGCGCCGCCAACGCCGAAGATCGTGCCCTTCCGAGGCAGGTACTACTCGCTGCGTCCCAGTGCACGGGGCCTGGTGCGTGGTCTCGTCTACCCCGTGCCGGACCCTGCTTTCCCGTTTCTCGGCGTGCACCTCACGAAGCGCATCACGGGGGAGGTTTGGGCCGGGCCCAACGCCGTCCTCGCGCTCGCCCGAGAGGGCTACCGCGCGCGTGACCTGAACCCTCGTGAACTCTGGGAGACGCTCTCCTATCGTGGCTTCCGCGCGCTTGCCGTCAAATACTGGCGGGTCGGCCTGTCGGAGATACGCGGCGACGTCTCGAAGCGGGCCTTCGCCCGCGCGCTGCAGCGGCTCGTGCCGGCTGTCCGAGCTGCTGATCTCCTCGAGCCGCGCGCCGGCGTTCGCGCGCAGGCACTCTCGGAAGACGGAGTCCTCCTCGACGACTTCTGGTTCGATCACGCCGAGAACGTGATCCACGTTCGAAACGCACCCTCGCCCGGGGCGACCTCGAGCCTGGCGCTGGCGCGGGAGATCGTTCGGGTTGCCGAGCACATGATCTCGACCTGATAGGTGCTTCGCTCTGCTCACGAAGCGCCGAGGTCGAAGGCTGGTCGGGCCGTCATCTCGGCTAAACGAGAGCTTCATGATCCCGGACCGGGCTCGTTTCGCTCTCGTCGCGCTCCCACGTCGCCACAGCGAGTTCGTAGTCGTCTTTGCGACCGATGTCGAACCACAGCCCGTCGTAGGTGAACGCCCCAACCGGACTCCCCGTAGCGAGAAGGCACTGAACCAGGTCCGGGATGTCGAAGTACGTGTCGTCTGGGATGTGAACGAGCGCCTGGGGTTCGACCACGTAGACGCCCATGCTGACGAGCGAGGTGATCTCTGGCTTCTCCTCGTACGCTTGCACCCTGCCGCTGCGCGAGTCGACGCCGTCGAGGTGCAGGACGCCGTAGTCGATCTTCACCCTGCGCTCGTGCGTCGCAATCGTTAAGAGGTTGCCGCTCTCCTGGTGATGGCGGACGAGGGCACCGTAATCGAGGGTCGTCAGAACGTCCCCGTTCATCGCGAGGAAGGTCTGGTCGAGCCCTTGGATCAAGCGAAGCGGCCCCGCCGTGCCGAGCGCCTTCTCTTCCTGCACGTACGTGATCAGGGCATCGGCGTGCGCCCGGTGATCGAAGACCGCACGGATGAGGTGAGAGAGATAGCCCACGGAAAGGGAGATGTCATGGAACCCATGCCGCACGAGCTGGTCGACGAAGATCTCGAGGATCGCCCGATCGCCCACCGGCATGAGCGGCTTGGGCAGGATGGAGGTGTACGGGGCGAGCCTCGTGCCGCGCCCTCCGGCCAGGATGACCGCCTTGTGGGTGTTCCGGCTCGGACGGCTCGGCCTACATTGCCGTTTCGGCTCCCGTTCATACGCCCGTTCTTGATGCTCTGCTTCATGCCGCCCCTGCTTCTGCTTCGGTCGGCAGGCCGCCCGAACGGCGCCGAGTTGGCAAGCTGAGACGCCGGCAGGATCGCGGGCGTGGGAAGCCAACCCTTCACCGGAGTGCAGGATCGGCGGTTCGGACAACGGGCGCTCGGGCCGGTCGCCGGAGTAGCAGAGCGCTGGCGCTCTCGTGGAGCCCAACAACGTCCCCCAGTCTTCTTTGGCCGCAACGTGCGGACACTCGTGGCCGCACGCTTAGTTCGAAGAACCTAAGCCTCACGCCCGGCAGTCGGAAGGCCAGAGCCCCGAAACTCCTCGGAGGAGGGGTCCCTAACCTTTTGGAGGGCATAGGACGCAGGCCGGAGGTCTCGGCCGCGAGCGAAGAGGCAAAGCGGGCCTTCCCGATTGGTCGCCGGGACTGCCCGCCCGCCCTCGCAGTCGTCAGGACTTCCCGAACCGGCTGCGTTGCGACCGGGGTGCTGCGGCAGCTCCCTCGTCGCAGTGGAACGCTAACTCACGGGCTCGGCGCGGACCACTGGTCGCACGAGTGGTTCTTCGGCGAAGGAGGTGGCCCCGGGAGGAGTCGAACCTCCGCACGCGGATTCGAAGTCCGCTGCTCTAATCCGCTGAGCTACGGGGCCGCCGGGCCAGTGTAGCCGTCGACCTACCGAACCTTCAGCGCGAGTTGCTCCG
>JBBQXP010000055.1:0-19284 GCA_038209555.1 Gaiellales bacterium | reverse complement strand
GGCGTGGCACGCGGAGACGACGGCCGAGAGACCCGAGGCGCAGAGCCGGTTTACGGTCACCCCCGCGACCGTCTCTGGAAGCCCGGCGAGGAGCGCGGCCATCCGTGCGACGTTTCGGTTGTCTTCGCCGGCCTGGTTCGCACAGCCGAAGTACACGTCTTCGATCTCCCCCGCTTCCACCCCCGCCCGTTCCACGGCCGCGGCGATCGCGAGCGCCGCCAGGTCGTCGGGACGGTGCTCGGAAAGCGCGCCGCCGTAGCGTCCGATCGGGGTGCGAACGCCCGCAAGAATCACTGCCTCGGCCACGAGGCCAGTCTACTTTCGGCCTGCCGGGCTGATTTCACATTCGGTCCCCGGCGGGATTTTAGAAGGGCCTCTACGCGACGAACTCGACCCGAACAGGCTCATCGAAGGCGCCGGTTCGCTCGCCGCGCTCGAGAAGCTCGCGGACCGCCTGCCGGCCCTCGTCGCCGTAATCCTGCGTCAGCTCGTTCACGTACATCCCAACGAAGCGGTCAGCGAGGCTGGGGTCGAGGTCCTGCCCGTACTGCATCGCGTAGGCAAGGGCTTCCTTGCGGCTCGAGAGCCCCGCCTCAATCGACTCGGCCAGCACTTCGCAGAGCTCGTGCAGGATCTCCGGGCCGAGGTCCCGGCGGGCCACACTGATCCCGAGTGGCAAGGGAAGGCCCGTCTCGAGAAGCCACCACTCACCGAGGTCGACGACGCGGTGAAACCCCTGGCGCTCGTACGTGAGCTGACCCTCATGGATGAGGAGCCCTGCGTCCGAGCCCCCGGAGCGGACCTGCTCCATGACCTGATCGGATGCAACCTCGCGATGGCGAAAGTCGCCGCCGAGGAAGAGGCGCAGAACGAGATACGCCGTCGTCATCCGCCCGGGGATAGCGATCTCAACGTCGCGAAGGTCTTCCGAGCTGCAGGGCTCGCGTGTGATGACCACCGGCCCATACCCGGAGCCCATGCTGGCTCCGTGGGGAAGAATCACGTAGCGGTTCTGCACGAAGGGATAGGTGTGCAGCGAGATCACGCTCACCTCGAGCCGCCCTTCAAGCGCCCATTCGTTGAGCGTCTGGGTGTCCTGGAGGACGTGCTCGAACTCGAACGCGCGTTGACCAACCGCGCCGCAGGCGAGGCCCCAGAACATGAATGCATCTTCCGGATTGGGGCTGTGGCCGAGCCGAATCAGCACGGCGGCCGAGGGTAGCAATGCCTCCCGATTCGCGACGTAGGGAGCGGCGCCTCATAGACTTTGAGACGTGTCTAAACCTGTCCTCAGCGAGGCGATCCAGGATTACCTGAAGGAGATCTACAAGCTCCAGTCGGCGGGCGAGCCTGCGACCACGTCGGCGATCGCGCGTCGCATGGGGGTCGCGCCGTCGTCCGTGACCTCGATGCTGAAGAAGCTCGCCGTCCTCGGGCTGGCCGACCACGCTCCCTACCAGGGGGTCGAGCTCACCGACGCGGGCGGGAAGATCGCCCTCGAGGTGATCCGACACCACCGCCTCCTGGAGCAGTACCTGGCACAAACCTTGGGCCTGGGGATCGACGCAGTGCACGCCGAGGCTGACCGGCTCGAGCACGTCATCTCGGAGGAGCTCGAGGCGCGGATCGATCAGGCGCTCGGGTATCCCACCCACGACCCCCACGGAGATCCCATTCCCGACGCCGCGCTGAACGTCGAGCGCCCGGAGCTCAGGTCACTCGACGCGCTCGAGCCGGGCGAAGTCGCGACGGTCAAAAGGATTCCCGACGGGGACGCGGGCCTGCTTCGGTATCTGGCCGAGCTCGACCTGCTGCCAGGATGTCTCGTGACGCTGCGAAGCGCGGCGCCTTTCGGCGGGCCGGTCACTATCGACGTCGCTGGGAGCGAGCACGCCATCTCCCGCGAGCTCGCGGGCCAGATTGGCGTTGCCTAGGCTCCTAGCTCTCGGCTAGTGGAGCGGGTGGCCGAAGAACCAGCGTTCGAGCGGCTTCAGCAGCTCGTCCTCGACGAACGGTTCGATGTCCTCGTTCAGCCCGTCACCCGACGAAACTCTCAGGTCGTCCGAGAGTGCGTTGTTCGCGGCCTCGAGCGCGTCCCCTATCTCGTAGCCCTCGAACACGAAATCCTCCTGCCGAGGTGCGACGACCGGGCGGGACTTGGGGTCAATCGCCCGGCCGACCGACCAAATCGCGCCAGGCCTGCGCTCGATCCAGATCACGATCTCCTCCCGAACGCCGTCTTCGCCCACCCCGTGCAGCACGCGCTGCGCGAACCGCATCGCCTCCGGATCTCGCTCCACGGCCTCAGGATACAATCGAGGCGTGGGGTTCCTTCAGCGCCTGTTCAAAGGAGAGGAGAAGGAAACCTCCAAGACTCCGCGGGGAAGCTCGAAGGAGGAGGCGCTCGCCGCGTACATCATTCGCGAGCACCGGCTCGGCCGCTCCATCGACGAGATCCTGGACGACCCGTATCTGAAGAACCGCGCGAGCGAGGAGCAGCGCCGTCGTCTGCTCGAACGTCCTGAGGTGATCCACGCAATCGGCGAGCACACCGCGGCCATGGCCCGCGAGCGCATTACCTAGCCCTACAACGAGGTACCGACGCCGCGCTGGGTCGCGCGGTCCACGACGAGCTTGGCGACCGCGAGATCCTCCGCCGCGATGCCGAGGCTCTTGAACAGGACGACGTCGTCCTGGCTCTGCCGCCCGGCGACCTCTCCCCCGACGACCTCGGCCAGCTCGTGCACCTCGAGCCAGTCGAGCACGCCGCGTTCTATCGGCTCCACCAGGTCGCCGGCTTCGACGAGCGCCTGCTCTTTCGAGTCGCAGCAGACGAACGTCGCGCGTTCCACGAGAGCGTTGTCGAGCTCGCGAGCTTCCAGGCGATTGGCACCGACCGCGCACACGAGCGCTCCGGGACGAAGCCACTCGCCCCGAAGAACCGGGTCTTTGGACGTGGTTGCGGTGACGACGATGTCCTGTTCGGCTGCGTCGCGGTTGTACTCCGCGGCTTCGGCGCCCATGCGGGAGCAGAACTCCGTGAGCCGTTCCTCGTTCCGGCAGTAGGCGACGACGCGCTCGATCGGGAGCACTGAGCGGATCGACTCCACCTGACTCTCGGCCTGCCAGCCGGTGCCGATGATCCCGAGCGAAGCCGCCCCTTCCCGGGCGAGATGCCGCGCCGCGACGGCGCTCGCGGCCCCCGTTCGCCGCTGCCCCAACCTGTCGGCTTCGATGAGCGCGAGGAGCTCGGGGCGGTCGGCAGCGAACAGGGCCACCACGAACTTGGCACCCTCTGCGAAGCCGACGTACGCCTTCAGGCCGGCGACTCCGAGCTCGAGGTCCGCGGCAGACATGACGTGCATGAGCCCGGACTCGAGCCCGAGCCGGTAGCGGGGGCGGTTCTCGACAACGCCACGCGCGATCCGCCGGAAGCATGCCTCGACCGCCTCGACGGCGTCAGCCACCGACAGAAGCTCATCGATATCGCCTTCGCGCAGGTAGAGGGGCATCGCGGGATAATCCAGGAACGTGGAGGAAGCCGCGCAGGTCCGGAATGGCATCGTCGGCCGAACGCTGGCTTAGCGTGCCGATCCACGTCCTCGGTGAGGACGGGCGCGCGGTGATCGCGACCAAAGAAGGCGACGTGGCGCTGCTCCGGGTGGGAGGCGAGCTCTATGCGGTCGATAACGCCTGCCCCCACGAGGGAAACCCCCTCGTCGAGGCCGACGTCGTGGGGCAGACCCTCGTTTGCGTCTATCACGGGTGGCGCTTCGACCTGGAGACCGGAGCGTGCCTTGCCGGAGAGGAGCCGGTGCGCCGATATCCCGTGGAGGCCCGCGGCGACCGGATCTGGATCGACCTCGGCGAGGAGGGCTAGAGCCGCACGCGGCTCCAGGGGATTCCGGGATCGCTGTAGGCTTCGGGGTGGAGCAGGTAGGCGAGGAGCTCGATACCGTCGGCGAGCCGTGGGCCGGGACGGGAGAAATACGCATTGCCGTCCACCGCGAACACCCTGCTGTCGCGCCGGGCCGCCGTACCAAGGAGGTGCGCGCTCAGGTCGAGCGTGACGACCTCGCCGAGCGTCTTGTCGAGGTCGAAGCCGCAGGGGGCCAGCACGACCACGTCGGGATCGAGCTCGGCGACATCGAGCCAGCGCATCCTGTGGGAAGGCTCACCGGACATCCCGGCGACGTCGACCCCGCCGGCGATCGCGACCATGTCGGGCACCCAGTGGCCGGCCGAATAAGGAGGCTCGATCCACTCGGAGATGAAGATGCGCGGCACCCGCTCGATACCCAGGAGCGCTTCTCGAACCCGGTCGACACGCGCTCGCATGCCGGCGACCAGCTCGGCGGCTGCTGGATCCGCACCGAGCCACGAGCCCAGGGAGATGATGCCGTCCAGTACGTCCTCGAGGGTCGATGGTGAATAGTCGATGACGCCGACGTCGATCTTGGTGAGTGCGATAGCGTCGTCGACGCCGCTGCGGGAGACCGCACATACCTCGCAAAGCTCCTGCGCAACGACGATGTCGGCCTCGACCTCCCGCCAGACGTCCGCATCGATCGCGTAGAGAGGACGGCCGGACGCCGCCGCCTCGGAGACTGCGGCATCGATCTCGGAGCTCGAGAGATCCCCGGTCTGGACGAGCGATGCGGTGACGACCGGCCGCTCGCGGGCCTCGGGAGGCCAATCGCACTCGTGCGTGACGCCGACGACCTGGTCGCCGAGCCCGAGCGCGAAAAGGATCTCAGTCGCGGCGGGGACCAGAGAGCAAATTCTCATCGGGCCAGCCTAGTCGGCAACGGACGTCACCTTCGAGTCGTCATGACGTCCGCGCAGCGAGGCCGGACTCGAAGGCGCTTGATGCGCCCGGCAAGATTCGAACTTGCGACCTCTGCCTCCGCAGGGCAGGCCAGCGGCTGGAAGCAGTTGGAGCATGATGGCGCACCCTGGCTCTACATGCGGGCTTGGGCCTTCTCGAGCGAGGAGCTCAACGTTTCCATGGCGAACCATTCGTCTGGCTGATGGACATCTTTTGGACATTTTGTTGCCTTCTTGGTCAACAGGGTCGGTGGCTTGAGCTGCGGCAATCCTCGGTCGGACTCAGAGAGGCGACGCCCGGACTCCGACCGGGACCCGTCAGTACGAGGCAGCAAAGACTAGGAAACGCGCGTCCACCGGCGGGCGCCCAAGGGCACAAGATCCCTGCAATCGGCGGTTAGCAGCCTGAACGCCTACATTGGCCGAGGACGCCCTTTCCCGACTTGATGTTCCCGTTTTTGAACGTCGGTGGCGGATGGACTCACCGCGATGAGACGAGCGCCGGAATGTCGGTCCTCCGGTAACGGCTCAGCTCGCGGACCACGCGGCCCGTGCGCAGATCGACGGTCGCGGGTGCGTCCTGCTCGCGCCAGACATACGCGTACCGACCCGTGGTCTGCATGTAATAGATCGGCTCGTCGCCGAAGAGGTGGAAGCGCTTCTTCCCGTCGAGGCCGTAGGCCGTCAATCCCATCCCCTTCGTCACCTGGGTTCTCGAGTTCCAACTCGTCCCATAGGCGAGGAGCGTCCCGTTCGAGACCGAGAGCTGGCTTGCGTGCTCATCGAGCGTACTCTTCGTCCAACGGCGGGTGTCGATGAGCGACAGCCCCGCAGGAGTCGTCGTCTCTTGCTCGTGGCCGGCGCGGCCCGCCGCGGCGGCGTCCTGCCCGGTCACCGCGACGAGGTCCTTCGCAACCCAGACCGCCTGTCTCGTCGGGCCGTCCTGGGCTTTCGCCTCGGCTTCGGGCTCGAGCCAGGCGCGAAGACGCCCGAGGAGCGAGACTGTCTCCCGCACCGTCCGATAGGACACTCGGCCGGTCACGAGGTCGACGTCGGCAACCGGCCCCTCGCCGGGGATGACGAGGGCCCGGCGCCCCGCCGGGTCGACGGCGAGCGCCGGTGACCGGATGCGGGCCACCTCGTCGTTCGAGTCGGGGTCGATCGGAACGAGCCCGGCCCACGTCTCAGGCAGGCTGATCGAACGCTCCCTTCCAGCGGCGTCGACGAGCAGAAGCCTCGCGGGACCGATCCGAGCACGTGGCGCGAGGAGGAGGGCAAGCCCGCCGCGCGTCCGCGCCTCCGCAACGAGCGTTCCCGCGATTGGCTCTCGACTGAGGACGTGCCGCTCCAACGCGTCCACCACGACGACGGCGTGCTTCCACGCGTCCCACTCGAGGAGCGCTAACACGCGGTTCGGACTCGGCCACGCGAGTGCAATGACATTATTAGCTTGTGTGGGCAGCGAAACGGACCCGCCTGAAAGCCGAACGACGCCCACGGCCTTCATCCTCCGAGCCTCAACGATTCGAACCTCGAGCGGCTGGCCGCCCGCGAGCGCGAGCCGGGCATGGTCGGGCGAGAAGCTCCATGTCTCACCGTCGTGGCCAAGCGCAAGCGGCTTCGAAGCCGGAGCGAGCGAGCCGCTGGCAAGGCGCACGAGAGCGGCCGAGTCCTCCAGCCAGACGATGCCGAGGACGTGATCGCCCGGGTTGTCCAGAGGCCGACGCTCTGCCTGCGGGTGGCCGCCGCCCGAGCATGCGGCAAGCGCGCCGAGAACCGGCAGCAAGACGATGCTGACAAGGGAGCGCCTCACGTTCGTACTTATTACGCCTGAGCCGTGGCTAAAGGTTCCGTCTGCGGAACAATGCCGCTGACGGCGGCGGATGGACACGAAACGCGAGGGCGGCCCGCTTCGCGGTGCGTCGAGCACATGCACGGCCGACCCCGGTTCCCTAATTCAACCGAGCGAAGCCGGCCGCCTAACCGCGAGGATTGAAGCGGCTGATCTCGTCGAGCAGCTCGTCGTCGTCGCTCGGGGTGACGGTGACGTCGTCGACGATGCGGCCGTCCTTGAGGCTGACGATCCGATCGCAGCGGGAGGCGACCAGTGGGTCGTGCGTTGCTACGAGCACGGTCATGCCGCGCTGCGCGCGCAGGTCGAGGATGAGCTGCACGATCTCGCCGCTGGTTTCCGAGTCGAGGTTCCCGGTCGGCTCGTCGGCCAGAAGGAGGCCCGGCTCGTTCACGAGCGCCCGTGCGATCGCGACCCGCTGCTGCTCGCCGCCCGAGAGCCGCGAGGGGAGCCCCCTCTGGCGGCCGGCCAGGCCGACTGCGGCGAGAAGCTCTTCGGCACGCGCGTGCTTGTCGAACTCGGTTCGGTACGGCAGGACGGGCGCGATCACATTGTCGAGCACCGTCAGCGCCGGCAGCAGATGGAACCGCTGGAAGACGAAGCCGATCGTGCGCCGGTAGTCGGCCTGCTCGCCGCGCCCGAGGCCCGCCACGTCGATCCCCTGCACCCACACCGCGCCGTGGTCGGGACGATCCATGGCGCCGACGAGATGGAGGAGGGTGGACTTGCCCGACCCGGACGGGCCGACGACCGCCACGGCCGTCCCCGGCTCGACGTCGACGCTGACTGCGTCGAGCGCCACCGTGATCTGGCCGTCGCCCGAGCGGTAGCGCTTGGCGACCCCCTCGAGGCGAACTTCAAAGCCCTTCATCACTCCTCCGCCAGCACTCGGGGCATGGTCATCCGCCCCACGAACGAGGCGGGAACGAGCGAGGCTAAGACGGCAACGAGGACGCCGGCGAGCGCGGCCAGCGCCGAGAGGCCGGCGACGCGTCCGAGCGGCCCCTCCAGGACCAGACCCCCGACCAGGAACCCCACCAGCGCACCGGCTCCACTCCCGAGGAGGCCGATCCCCAGCCCCTCGAGCGAGACCACGCGCGCCAAATGACGTTCACGCCAGCCGCTCGCCCGTAGGGTGACGAGTTCCGGCGCGCGCTCGCGCAGATTGAGCGCCAGGACGTCGGCGACCGCGAGACCGCCGAGGGCTATCGCGAGCGCGACGCTCAGGTAGTCGACCGGACGGATCTGGACGGAGATGAACTCGCCGAGCAGTGTGTCGGCGAGCAGGCCCTGGAAGGCGAGCTGGAGCGAAAGGAGGACGGCGAGCGAAGCGACGCCGACGAACAGGCCCGCCGAGGCGAGCGCCGTGCGGATCGGGAGGCGGAGGAGGTTGGCGAGCGCCATCCCCGCAAGCCCGGGCAGCGCGCGCCCCGATCGCTCCGACACGGGCGGGCGAATGGCGTCGAGCGGAACGCTTCGGGCCGCCCGCCAGGCCGGGACGAGACCGGCCGCGACGGCGAGGACAACGGCGACAGGGGCCACGAGTGCGGCGCGCCAGAGCGCCAGGTCGAGCCCGAGCACGGCGACCAAGACTGCCGCTAGAGCGGCACCGACGAGACCGGCGGCAAGCCCGACGAACGCAAGCTCCCCGAGCACGGCGCCGAAGATCACCTGCCGCGACCAACCCAGGCAGAGGAGCGTTCCGATCTCCGCCCGCCGGGATCGCACCGATGCAAGCGCCCCGTTCACGAGGAAGAACACACAGACGACGAGCACGAGCAGAAAGACGGCCAGGCTCTTCCGGTCGAGCGCGGTGAGAAAGGCAACAGCGACGCCCTTCTTCACCCACCCCTCGCGCAACACGAGCGGCGGACGGCCGAACTTGCCCTCCGGAAGATTGATGAGGAGGGGATGTGGCGACGAGCCCGCAGTGATGTCCACCGCTAGACCGGTGCGGTCGTGAATATCGGCGGCGACTCGGCGGACCCGCTCGCGACTGAACGCGTCGGGACCGGTCGCGCCCGCGACGCGGACCCGAATGACGCTGATCGGCGCCTTGGCGCTCGCACCCTGGAAGTACTGGGAATTTGTAAACGCACGGAGTCCATCGAGGGTTGTCAGCATCAGCGGCGGCTGCTGGATGTACCCGCCTAGATTTGGCGTCGGCAGGAGCGGCTTGCCGCGGAGCGCTCGGTTTGTCGCGGCGTCACCCGCCTCGGCGACCGGCGGGTAGTACGTCTCGAGCGGGACCCGGGTGAGCGGGCTAAACCCCGGAAGCCGCGCCGGATCGAACCGGCCGACAATTTCAAAGGCGGGGCTGTTGAGGATATTGTCCTCCCCGAAAACGTGCGAACCAACGTGCGGCGCGACGCGGCGAAATTGCGTGTCGGCGTTCTCCGGCGGCACCGTGCCATCGAAGCCTGTCTCGACGAGTGGCTCTTTCCAGAAAGACCGAACTTGGCTAGCAGCCAACCGAGCGCGGCCGACTTCCCGGTAGCGGACCGGCGATGCGGTCCAGTAGGCGTTGGTTCCCGTCTCGTCGAGCCCCTTCACGCGCCCGCCGCTGAGCATCCTTTCGTAGGCCGTCCGAAACGGCGTCTTCTTGGTCGCGACGATCGGACCCTCAAGCGACGTGAGGAAGTCGTAGGCGTTCCCATAACCTGAACCGGCCGGAGCCGGCAGTTCACGGGTACAAGGCTCGGTGTGGGACAAGCACGTGCCCGCGGCGAGAAGCTGGGGCACCCGGGCCCCCGCCGGAATGCGAAGGCGTTCGACTCGCGCCTCAAGGATTGCGTCGACGAACGTCTTCGTGCTGACGACGACCGGTACGAAGCGGTTGCCGAAGCCTTGGAAGCGACGTACCCGCGGACGGTCTCCTTCCCGCAGGTAGCGACCCGAGGTGACTGCGCGGTCGAGGTGCACGAGACGAGCCTCGGCGACCGGATCAATTGCCGAAAGGAGCATCGGGAAGTAGCCGCTCTTGAGCGTGCCGACGTCGTGCGTTGCCGCCGCCCGCTGCTTCGAGTCGAAATAGTTGAGCCACCACAACTGCGGCGAACGCGACGAGAAGCAGGCCAGCCACGAGTCTGCACGGAAGTCGAACGGACCGCGTCTCGCTGGCAAGCTGGCCGGGAAGCCGCTACAGACCGGAAGCCTTCGCCCACCTGCAATCTTCTCCTCTGGCAGGCTGGGGAACCGCTCGTCGCCGAAGCCACGAAGCCACTGGAACGTGAGCCGGTGGCGGCGCTCGTAGTAGATGTACGCATCTCCGGCCGGGTAGCGCGAGAGACCGCCGTCAGCGAGCCAGCGGAACCGGACGCGGTAGAGCTGAACGGAACCACGAGTAAGCAGGCTCTCGATCGAGACAGGCACATGGCCGAAAGGGGCCACGAATCCCACATTGGCGATCGGAGCTGCGACGGCCACGCCCGGTACGCGCTCGATAGCGTGGTATTGCCGCAGTGAGATCCCGCCGAAGATGCCGCTGAGGTAGTTCTCACGAACCAGGCCGGCACGGCGCTCGAGCGGCGTGAATGAGCGCCGAGGGCGAACCAGGATGTCGTATGCCGTCCGCCAGTTCTTCGCCACCGCCCCACGCACCCGCAGCTCGCTCGTGCTCACGGCCGCGGTGAGGAGGCTGAAGGCCGCGGCGGCCACGAGGATGCCGGCACCGAGCGTGAGCGTACGGCCCCGCCGATGGAGCAGCTGGCTCCCCAAAAACCGGCACCTCACCCTCGTGCCCCTCCATACATAAGCGTTATGTACCTAGACGCAATATAAGCTAGCCGGTTGGCGGAAAGCAGAAGGAGCGCCGATTGCCCGTCCAGCACGCCGTCCTCGGACTCCTCGCACAGGGTCCAAGCTACGGCTACGAACTGAAAGCGAGCTTCGAGCAGGCCATCGGGAGCCAATGGGGCGAGCTCAACATCGGCCACGTCTACCAGGTGCTCGACCGCCTCGTCCGGGATGGTCTCGTCACGAAGAAGGTCGTCCGACAACGCGGCCGCCCAGACAAGATCGTCTACCGGCTCACCGAGGCCGGAAAAGCAGAGCTCGACGAGTGGCTCGATCGACCGGTCGCCCGCAAGGCCGGCTACCGAGACGACTTCTTCCTGAAGCTCTTCATCTCCTCGAGGATGGGCGTCGAGCGCCTTCGAGAAGCCGTCCGCGTGCAACGGGAGTCCTATCTCGGCGAGCTCGCATCCCTGAGCGAACTGCACCAGCGGCATACCAATGACCCGCTCATCAGCCTGCTAATCGACGCGGCCGTCCTTCACACCGAGGCGAGCCTCAAGCTCGTAGAGCGAGCAAGCGAGCGAGCGCCCGAGATCGCCGCCAACACGGAGGCCCAGCAGGCCGAGAAGGTCGCCAGCGGGTCACGTGGCGGACAAGACGAGGAAGCGATCTTCTCTCACTGAGCCTAGAAACGAGCGAGACGCAGATGCATCCGATGATGCTTTTATGCTTCGGGCATGCTCTCGGTCGCCAAGCTGACGCCCGGGCAAGAGGCCTACTACGAGCGCTCCGTAGCCGCCGGTCTGGACGACTACTACGCCGGCAAGGGCGAGTCTCCCGGCATCTGGGCGGGCCAAGGGGCCGCGAGCCTCGGGCTCGAAGGAGAGATCGAGGAGGGCGAGCTGGGCGCGCTCGTCCGCGGCAAGCATCCGCAGACGGGCACTGAGCTCCGCGCCCACGTGAAGGCGCGCACGATCACGATCGAGCGCATCGACCCCGAGAGCGGGAAGCGCCGGCTCGAGGAGAAGAAGCTGGCTCCCGTGGCCGGCTTCGATCTCGTCTTCTCGACGCCGAAGAGCGTTAGCCTCCTGCACGCCCTCGGCGACGAGGAAACCCGTGCGGCGATCGCCGCGGCGCACCGCTCCGCCTGGCAGGGGGCGCTCGCCTACCTGGAGGAGGAGGCCTGCGTCACCCGCCGAGGCAAGGACGGCTTCCTGCGCGAGCACGGAGGCGGCTTCGTGGCGGCCGCCTACCAGCACCGGACGAGCCGGGCGCAGGATCCGCACCTGCACACGCACGTGCTCGTCGCCAACATGACCAAGAGCCCGAGCGACGGCGAGTGGCGGGCGCTCGACGGGGAGGCGCTCCTGAAGACGTACCGGCTCGCCGCCGGCTACCTGTACGAGGCTCAGCTGCGTTTCGAGCTCTCCAGGAGGCTCGGGCTCGAGTGGGCGGAGCCGGCGAAGGGCTGGGCGGAGCTGAAAGGAGTTCCTCGGCCCGTGATCGACGCCTTCTCGACCCGGCGGGCGCAGGTGCTCGAGCACATGGCCGAGCAGGGAACGTCCGGCTTCCAGGCGGCCCAGGTGGCGGCGGTGGCGACCCGCGAGCGCAAGCAGGAGCTCGACCTCTCCCGCCTCACCGAGGAGTGGCGCGCCCGCGCCGCCGAGCACGACCTCGGCCGCGAGGAGCTGGAGCGGCTCCTCCACCGCTCTCCCTACCGCGCGCCGAGCCCGGCCGAGCTCGTCGCCCTCGCCGAGCGCCTGCTCGGCCCCCAGGGCCTGACCGAGACGCGAAGCGCCTTCTCCACGCCGGAGCTCGTGATGGCCTGGGCGCAGGCGCACGCCCAGGGCGCACCGGTCGAGCGCGTCCGCGCCCTCGCCGCCCGCTTGCTCGAGCTTCCCGGCGTCGAGCGGGTGGGCGAGGCGCCCGCGCCGGGAAGGGCCGCCTACTACTCGACCGCGGAGCTGCTTCGGATCGAGCGGGAGGCGCTCGCTCTCGTCGAGCGCGGGCGCAGTGCCGGCGCCCCTGCGCTGCCCGCCGCCGACCTCGAGCGGCTGCTTCGGGAACGCACCGGGCGGCTCCCCCTCTCGAGCGAGCAGGAGCGGATGGTGCGCGCAGCCGCGACCAGCCCCGACCGCGTCGTCTCGGTCGTCGGGCTCGCGGGCGCCGGGAAGACGACGGCGACGCACGCGCTCGCCCACGCCCTTACCGCAGCCGGGATCCCCGTGCTCGGGGCGGCACCCTCGGGGATCGCCGCCGAGCGGCTCGAGGACGAGAGCGGCATCGCCGCGACGACGCTCCACCGCCTGCTCGCAGCGGCCAGACGCGGCGGCGGCCTCCCACGCTCCTGCGTCCTCGTCGTCGACGAGGCGGGGATGGCGGAGACACGGATCCTCGCCCCCCTGCTCGCCCTCCTCGAGCGGGCGGGGGGAAAGGCGATCCTCCTCGGCGACCCGCGCCAGCTCCCCGCCGTCGGTGCGGGCGGGCTCTTCGCGAGCATCGTCGAGCGCGAGGGCGCCATCGAGCTCCGGGAGAACCGCCGCCAGTCGGACGAGCACGAGCGGCGCGCGCTCGCGGCTCTGCGCGCCGGCCTCGGGCGCGAGTACCTCGCCTTCGCGGAGCGCAACCAGCGCCTCGTCGTCTCGGACGATCCGCTCGAGACGAGGGCCCGACTCCTCGCCGACTGGTGGCAGGCTGCAAAGGACGATCTTCGCGGCAGCGTCATGATCGCGCTTCGCCGCTCCGACGCCAGCGAGCTGAACACGCTCGCGCGCAGGGTGATGGAGAGCGAGGGACGGCTCGGGAGCGAGCGCCTGACCCTGGGCGGGCTCGAGCTTCGGGCCGGCGACCGGATCGTCTGCCGCCGCAACTCGGACTCGCTCGGCGTCCGCAACGGGACGCTCGGCACGGTCGCGAGCGTCGACCGCGAGCGTGGCGCCGTCAGGGTGGCGGCCGACCGCGGCGGGGAGCTGGAGCTTCCCCGCCGCTACCTGGAGGCGGGGCACGCCCAGCACGCCTACGCGCTCACGGGGCACGCGGGCCAGGGCCTCACGGTCGAGCGTGCCTTCGTGCTCGGCTCCGAGCGCGGACGCCTGCAGGAGTGGGGCTACGTCGCCCTCTCGCGCGCCCGCGAGCAGACGCGCCTCTACGTGACCGCGCGGGTCGGAGAGCCGGAGAGCCACATCCAAGAACTGGACGAGCGCGACGCGGTGACCCGCCTCGCGCAGGCGCTCGAGCAAGCGGGCGCCGAGCGCCTGGCAACGGAGCAGCGCCCGCTCACAGCCGGCCCCCGCCAGGCCATCCGTCCCGTCCTGACCCGCCCCCGCCCGGAGGAGCGGGAGCGCACCCGCCTTCGCCTCCTCGAGGAGCGGCAGCGGGAGACGGAGCGGCTTCGCGCCCGCGCCGAGCGGCGCCTGGCCAAGGCAGAACACGAGCTCGCCGGGCTCGGCTGGCGCGCCCATGGCGGGCGCGGGCGCGAGCTTCGGAGCGAGATTGCGCTCGAGCGGCGCATGCTCGCCCGCGCGAAGGAGAAGACGGTCGAGCTCGAACGGGAGCGAAAGCAGGTGCTCGAACGCCTCTCGCTCGCCGAGCAAGCGCCCGCCCGCGAGCGCCGACCCGAGATCGGCGGCCATGAGCGGGAGCCCGACCGACAGCTGAGCCTCGGGCTCGACCTCTGAGGAGCTCTACAGCCCGAGCTCGAGCGAGGGCCCGAGCGAGCGCTCGAGCTCGTGCAGGCGGCGCATGCCGAGGAGCAGCTCCAGGTCCCGCTCGCGCCCGCGCGCGGCCAGCATGCGAGAGAGGTCGTTGATGGAGGCGACCTCTGCGCGCACGCCCTTGCCCAAGTACTCGCGCCGAGCGCGGCGGCGCAGGTCGTCATAGCCCTTCGTCCCCGCCGGCGTCGCAACGATCTGAAGCTCGCCCCGCTCGCTCGTGAAGGGGATGATCTCCTCGCCCCGCTCGATCCGCTCCGCCAGCGCGAGCCGCCTGCGATCCCGGGGCCGTGCCTCCAGCGCCTCCAGGGCGGCCTCAACCCGCTCGAGATTCTTCGCTCTGAGCGAGGGCGTGATGTCGACGCCGCGCGTGAGCTCGTCCGCTCCCTGGAGGGCGCGCGCGAGCGCGCCCACGACCACGTAGCTCGCTCTCTGGCGCTCGAAGGCAGCCAGGATCCCGAGCGGGTCGAAGCGCGGCTCAGACACCGCTCTTCCCGATCTCCTGCTCGACGGTTTCGAGCAGCTTCTCCAACCTGCGCTCGGGCGAGAGCTTCAGGTTTGCCTGCAGGCGCTCGTTTCGGTCCGTCTCGTAGGGAACGAGTACGAGCTCGAGGTCGAAGCCGCAGGCGCGGAGCAAGTCGACCAGCGTCTCCACGCTGGGGGAGACGACCTCCTGCTCCCAGCGGGCGATCACCGCCCGATCACGGCCCGTGCGCTCCGCCAGCTCGTACTGGGTCAGCCCTGCCCGCAGCCTCGCTTCTTGCAACAGCGCGCCGCTTCGCATGAAGAGAGTCTAACTGCGCGAGTTGATGCCGTCATGTGAAGCAGATATGCTTCTAATGTTAACTATGCTTCTTGCCGTGAGCGATGAGCGCTTCCTGACTGCGAGCGAGATCGCCGAGCTGGTCAGCTTTTCAGCGGACTGGGTCCTCGACCGGTTCGAGGCTGGCGATGTCCCGGGCTATCGCTTCGGCCGAAAGGGAGGCCCGGTGCGTTTTCTCTGGTCGGACTGGGAGCTCTTCTTGCAGAGCTGCAGGGTCGGTCCTAGGGTAGAGCGTCAGCTTTACCAAGCATGAGGGAGTGAGCAGGATGCAGAGCGGACAGGTCTACAAGCTTGGCCAAGGCTGGGCGTACCGCTATCGCAGCCCGGACGGGAGGCGACCCCAGAAGGGCGGCTTCAGGACCAAGGGTGAGGCTCGCGCCGCGCTCAATGAGGTCCTGGGGCGTCTCTCGCAGGGTGATGGTCACCGTCCGCATCCTCCTACGACCTCGGGGCTCATCAGCGAGTACCTCGAACAGCACGTCGCCGAGGACATCACGATCGAGACTCTTCGCTACCGGCTCCAGCACGCCACCGAAGCCTTCGGCCCGACTCGTGTCGACAGGCTGAGACCAGCAGAGATTGGAGCCTGGCGAAAGCGGCTTCCTCAGGGTTCGGCCCACTACATCCACCGCGCGCTCCGCCAGGTTCTTCGTTACGGCGTCCGTTGTCGCTACCTCGACGAGAACCCTGCCGCGGTGATCCCGAACCCGACTCCGAAGCAGGGCGAGATGAGGATCTTCTCCTGGGCGGAGATCGAGATGGTTGCCGCCGAGCTTCGCGGGCCGTATTGCGGGATCCCGGTGTTCGCTGCCGGCACTGGTCTCAGACCAGAGGAATGGATTGCCCTCGAGCGCCGGGACGTCGACCGCGAACGGCGGATCGTCAGCGTCCAGCGGGTCTACGCGAATGGGAAGCTCAAGCCGTACGCGAAGACGCACCGCTCACGACGTAGGGTCCCGCTCCGGGGGCGCGTGTACGCCTCGCTGGGCACCCTGCCCGCACGACTCGACACGCCGCTTCTCTTCCCCGGCGCCCGCGGCGGCTATCTCGACCTCCACAACTTCCGGGAGCGACATTGGAAGCCCGCGCTTCGGGCGGCGGGCCTCGAGTACCGCCGGCCCTACGACCTCAGGCACACCTACGCAACGTTCTCCATCGCCGCCGGCATCTCCCTCTTTGCGCTCGCGCGGCGCATGGGAACCTCAGTGGCGATGATCGACCGGACCTACGGGCACCTTGCTCCGGACGCCGACGAGTACGAACTTGGCCTGCTCGATGCCTTTGACGCTCGCATTTCTCGAGCAGACGGACATTCCTTGGACACGGCCAACTGACGGCGACATCCCCAGTGCGCACAAAAGGCCCGTCTTTGCGGGCCTTTTCCATGATGCGCCCGGCAAGATTCGAACTTGCGACCTCTGCCTCCGCAGGGCAGCGCTCTATCCCCTGAGCTACGGGCGCGCGCGAGCGCCTAGTCTAGATGGTCGATCGACAACGACCGCGCCAATCACCGATCAACCATCTAGCGGGAGGGCCGCGCTGCCCCCGACCGCCAACTCGGCCTCCGGAGGCACCTCCGTACGGACGTAGGCGAGGGCGACCAGAGCGCCGTTCGCCCGCACTGAGCTCGTCACCCGGCCGACGACCTTGTCGCCCAGGCGGACCTCGGCGTCCGGCGGGAGAGGCAGATCCGTCTCGACTCGAAGGACGCGCAGGCCGCGGTTCGCGTGGCCGCGATAGTGGAGGCGCGCGATCGGCTCCTGGCCGGGATAACAGCCTTTCGTCAGGCTGACGGCCCGCTCGACGAGGCCCGCCTCGGCCGGAAGGACGCGGCCGTCGATCTCGTGTCCGAAGCGAGGTGTCCCAGCCTCGATCCGGAGCCGCTCGAGCTCCTCCTCGGAGATCCGGGGAAGGTCGCCGGCTGTAGCTCCGTCCAGAACCTCGAAAGCCGGCTCGCCGTAATCCTTGGTCGCGACGGACAGAACTGCGTCCCTCGGAGGAGCACCGCCCAGGAGGAGGAAGCTCTCGTGCTCCTCGAGCTCCACGTCGAGGCGAGCCGCGAAGCGGAACGAAAGCAAGTGTGAGCGAACGACCTCGGCCAGCTCCGGCTCGGTCAAGAGCAGGAAGTCCTGCTCCGTGCGGCGCACGACCGTGAGCGGCGCGATCACGCGCGCCTTCGGCGTCAGGAGGAGTGCGTCGCAGGCGGCGCCCGCACCAAGCACCGCGACGTCATTGGAGACCATGCGCTGCAGGTAATCCTCGGCCCCGGGACCCCGCACGCCGACGAAGCCACGGGGGCGTAGGCCGACGGCCGGTCTGGAATCTTCAGCAGGCATAGCCGAAGTGTAGGAAGCGCGCGGCACGTCGCGGCATCCCTCGTTCGAGCGACCCGTTTCGGGGTACCTGGAGAGACCCGTTCGGGGGTGCTGCCAATCGAGGCTCTGACCCGATGCATAGAAACATGGCTGCACGCTTCCGCCTGCTTCTCCTCCTCGTTTCGGCTCTCGTCGCACTCCTGGCCGTTTCCTCGGCCTCCGCGAGCGAGATCGTCACGCGAAACGCCAAGAACGTGAGCGTGAAGGTCGACTCGAAGGGTCACGCGGTCGTCTACTACACCGTGGGAGGCAAGCGCTCCTACCCGGTCTTCTGGGGCGCGGTCAACGCACGCCCACCGACACTTGCTCGTGCGCAGGTCGCGTTCAAGCGGGACTACTCGGGCGGCTATATGAAGCTCGGCACCCCTCTCTGGAAGAACATCAAGAACGTCTGTCGCCCGTACGCCGGGCCGTGGCTCGCCTGGTACGTCACGGGCTGCACGGCTCCCGACGGTAGTCACTGGGTGCTCCAGAGCTGGCAGCGACGCCTTCCAAACCTCGGGATGACGCCGTGGCTCGCCGCACAACGCGTGTGGGAGCTTCATCTTTCGCATTTCACCGGACAGCCGGCCGTCCTCGACATCTACGCGGACTACATCTACTGGCGAGCTCGCTTCCACCACCTCTTCGGCCGGCTCACGTACCGGGACCACGCCGTCTACGGCTTCGGGAGCTCGAGCTCCGGCGTTCCGTCCGACAGCTACGGGCGGAACGTCTACGTCGACACCTTCAACTCCCGCTACGGCAGCGGTTGGAGACGTGAGAACGGCTTCCTCGCCCACAGCGCCGGCGGCACCTTCTGTTACGGCTTCTATCCCCACGACCGCTACGCGTCCTTCCCGGCCGGCCAGCGCCGACCGCGGGGAAACGGCGAGCGCTATCGGGCGACCGTGATCGGCCCCGGAGTCAGCCCGGACGCCTTCTGGTCGGGAGCAGGTCTTCCCGAGTGGACGGACTCCCAGAACGATTTCGAGGCGCGGATGAACAGGATCTCCAGCAGCATGATGGTGAACGACACGAAGTGCCAGCGCGCCTAGCTGTCGCTTGGTCCCAGAAACGAGAGAGGGCGGCCCGTGGGCCGCCCTCTCTCGTTTCTCGCGCCGGGCGAGAGCTACATCATCCCGCCCATGTCGCCCATGCCGCCCGGCATGCCGGCGCCGGCCGGCTGCTTCTCGGGTGCATCCGCGACGATCGCCTCGGTCGTGAGAATGTTCTTCGCGATCGAGGCAGCGTTCTGGAGGGCCGAGCGCGTCACCATCGTGGGATCGATGATGCCGGACTTGACCAGGTCCTCCTGCTCGCCGGTATCGACGTTCAGGCCGAAGCCCTTGTTACCCGCCCGGATCGTGTTGACCACGACCGAGCCTTCCAGGCCCGCGTTGTTCGCGAGCTGGCGAACCGGCTCCTCGAGCGCCCGGGCGATGATGCTTGCACCCGTCCGCTCGTCACCCTCGAAGCTGTCGAGCTTGATGGAGGCGACCGCCTGCAGGAGCGCGACGCCGCCTCCCGGCACGATGCCATCTTCGAGAGCAGCGCGGGTGGCCTCCAGCGCGTCCTCGACGCGGTGCATCTTCTCCTTCAACTCGGTCTCCGTGGCAGCGCCGACCGCGGGGAAACGGCGAGCGCTATCGGGCGACCGTGATCGGCCCCGGAGTCAGCCCGGACGCCTTCTGGTCGGGAGCAGGTCTTCCCGAGTGGACGAACTCCACGGATCAGAACGACCTCGAGGAGCGGATGAACAGGATCTCCAGCAGCATGATGGTGAACGACACGAAGTGCCAACGCGCCTAGCCGGCGCTTGGTCCCAGAAACAAAGAGGGCGGCCCGTAGGCCGCCCTCTTCTCGTTCTCGCGCTGGGCGAGAGCTACATCATCCCGCCCATGTCGCCCATGCCGCCCGGCATGCCGGCGCCGGCCGGCTGCTTCTCGGGTGCATCCGCGACGATCGCCTCGGTCGTGAGAA
>JBBQXP010000054.1:0-19421 GCA_038209555.1 Gaiellales bacterium | reverse complement strand
GCGTGCCCGCGGGGCCGTCATCCGAGGGTGCGGTAGTTGCCGACCAACCATCTAAACTGGGCCAGCTTTCCCCGGTAGCTCAATTGGCAGAGCATCCGGCTGTTAACCGGAGGGTTGCTGGTTCGAGTCCAGCCCGGGGAGCTAAAACCACCTGCAAAGATGCGCTTTTGTTATCGGAGGCCCGAACGCTGCGGCCTACCTGGTACGGGAAGTGGTACCGCTGTGGCAAAACCTAGGTGATCTTGTGTTGGGACAACGAGAAAGTTTTTCGCGTCGACCGGGATCAAAAGGATTAGGGGCAAGGACAGGAGGGCTCGGGCGGTTCCTATCCCCTTTGGAGCCGCCCGCCCTCCGGGCGTCCTGCAGCGTGGAGTGGCAGCTCAAAGCGGGCCTTGGCTGGGCACGGCGAAGCACCCACGAGCACTCGTGGGCTGAGCGACGTGCACTTCACCTGTCGATCTCATCCGAGTCGGCTATCCCGTCGGGCAACTCCGAGCTTGCCCGCAGCGATCACAGTGATCGCGGCTGTTAGCGTTGCGCCCCCAAGCCCGAGCGCCATGTCGCCGAGCGTGTCTGTGTAGGCCGTTGCGAGTTCCGGCGAGTTGCGGATGAAGGCGAAGTACTCGCCCAGCTCCCACAGGATCGCTGTCACGCCGCCAAAACCGACGACGAGAGAAAAGAGCTCGGGTCGCTTGATGTCGGCCCGAAGCAGAGCCACGGCGACCGCGCCGCTCAAGAGCGCCCAATTCACGAAGTGGTTTGCGTCGTCCCACCAGTCGATGGTGTCGTAGAGATCGAGCGCATTCCCGATCGTGTCGATCAGGAAGGGGAGGACGAAGAGCGTGTCGGCCACGAACGGATAGAGCGGACGCCGACCACGCGCCGCCCAGATCGCGGGAACAACGAGAGCCGCGATCGAGTAGCCGACGAGTCGCCAGCCGAATGCTTTGCCCGCAAAGCGGTCGAGGCCGGAAAAGGCACCGAAGGCGAGCAGGGCCACGAGCGAGAGCTTCACCGCGAGGTCGAGCCAGAGTGCCGGCGTCCGTTTCACGGAATCTGCGGAGCGTATCGGCCATCGGGAGACGTGACTATCACGGTGGCTATGCTTCGATGCACGTGCTAGGGGACTGTCCTGAACACTCGCTCATCAGTTGGCCCTCTCCGCCGGTTTATTGCCGTTATGCGCTTCCGGCGGGAGCTCAAGCGGTGCGGTGACTTCTTGCTCGGCGAGCCCCCAGCGGAGTCGGGCGTTCGGGAACCAAGGCGACCGAAGCCGTGGGCACCTTGTACCGGCGCAGCTCTCGATCTCCCGGAGTGACCCCCGGAGGGTCAGAACGTCATCGGCGCACACGTGAATCCGAGGACGGTCATCGAGCGCCTGCAGCACGCGATGAACCGGCATGACCTCGAGGCGTTTCTCGCCTGCCTCGGTCCGGAGTACAGGAGCGAGCAGCCCGCGCATCCGAATCGAGGCTTCGGTGGTCGGGAGCAGGTCGAGAAGAACTGGGCGGCAATGTTCGCCGGCGTACCGGACTTTCACGCCGAGCTACTCGCCACAGCGGTGGAGGGTGAGACCGCCTGGACGGAATGGCACTGGACCGGCACCCGATTCGATGGAACCGGCCTCGATGTCAGAGGCGTGACTCTCTTCGGGATCGAGGACGGCCAGATCGTCTCGGGCCGGCTCTACATGGAGGAAGTGGAAGAGGCCGGCGAGGGTATCGATGCGACCGTCCAACGCCTCGCGGGGCAAGGTCCGCAGGAGAGCTGAGTCGCCGCTGCGCAAGAAAACCGCTGTCCGTCCAGCGTCGTAGTGGGTGGATAACGACGAGAGGGGTTCTCATGATCGGTCGTCTCTGCTCGGTTGTCACCCTGGTCGGTGTGACTGCGACGGTGGCAGCTGCCCCGGCCGCAGCGCACGTCCATGGCATCACCCCGCTTCTGACGCTCGCGAACCAGTGCGGAGTGACCAGCTTGGCCAACACGGGGGCGAATCGCGCGCAAGGAGCGCCCATCACGGGGCTGATCCCGCGCGACGTCGGAAACGCGCCCCTGACGGTCGGCGACGGCGGATTCAGCGCGCCGGTCGGCTGCGCGCGCTAGGGAACGCGTAGCGGACTAGAGATCGATTGATTCGGGCGGGCGGGTGAAGCTGCCCGCTTGTCTCAACTCCGGCCAAAACCGCCGTTTACGCCTCTTCGGGCCAGTAGCTCAGGTCGGATGCTCTCCGCACAATCGGGAACGATGCGAAGGCAACCTTCGACAGCCTGAACCGCGCGCTCGCCGACAGCGTCCCGGCCAAGAAGAAGGCATCTGCTCGCGACGTGGCCGATTGGATCGAGCGCTACCGTGGAGGGGCGAGCGGCGCGCGGTGCGAAAACACGAAAAAACGGTGGGATTACGTCTGCGGGTTCAAGGACGGACAAGGCCGCCGAGTCAAGATGGGCGTCATGGCCGACTCCAGACAGCCGATCGAAATGTCACCGGTGGTGAGGCTTCGGCGGCCGCTACCGCCTCCGCTACGGAACTGAGCTCAGGCCCTTACGTGGAGCTGGTACCTGCCGGTACCGGGTTGATCTTCGCCAGACACGCCGTCGGTGAAGGGGCTCATTCGCCGCGGAGGGCCGTCTAGAACTTCCTCGATCCGCTCGTACAACTGTTGTATCGAGAAGGGCTTCACGAGCAGCGGGGCGCTGCCCTCTACGCCCTGGTCGAGGATGATCGCCTCGGTATAACCGGACATGAAGAGGATTCTGGCTTCGGGACGCGTTCCCGCAAGCGCCCTGGCGACGACGGGGCCGGTGATACCAGGCAGGACGACATCGCTGAGGACAAGGTCGATCGGGCCGACGTAGAGGTCAGCGAGCTCGAGCGCCTCGGCGCCCGTCCCGGCGGTCAAGGTCTCGTAGCCCTGGCTCTCCAGAGCTTCGACGAGCACACTTCGAACGAGCTCCTCGTCTTCTACGACGAGGATGCTTCCTCGTCCCGGGCCGTGCCTGCCGCCGGTGGTCGCCTCGGGCACGTCGACCGTCAGGGCCTCCTCGGTGGCGCGCAGGTAGATCCGCGCTCGCGTGCCTTCGGTCGGGGTGCTCTCGAGGAAAATGAAGCCACCACTCTGCTTCACGATGCCGTAGACGGTCGAGAGCCCCAGTCCGGTACCGATCCCGAGGGCCTTGGTGGTGAAGAAGGGTTCGAAGGCTCTGGCTGCGACTTCCGCCTCCATGCCATGGCCGTCGTCCTGGACCATGAGCTGCACGTAGTCGCCCGCCGGCACGCCGATGCCCTGCTCCAGGTGCTCCTCGTCGAACCAAACGTTCCGCGTCGAGATCACGACCTTGCCCCCTTCTGGCATCGCGTCGCGGGCATTCACGATGAGATTGACCAGGACCTGCTCGATCTGATTCGGATCAGCCTTGATCCTCGCCGGAGCCGGATCGAGCTGGAGGGTTACGACGACGTCTTCCCTGATCAGCCGATCAATGAGCTCGTGTGCATTTCGGACGATGCGATTGACCTCGAGGACCTGCGGTTCCAGGACCTGCTGCCGGGTGAAGGCCAGCAGTTGACGCGTGAGCGAGGCTGCTCGCTCGGCGCCTCCCTTGATCCCCGCGACGTTGCGCTTCACGACGTCGTCGGAGCCTGAGTACGCCTCGAGGAAGTCCGCGTAGCCGCTAATGGCCGTCAGCATGTTGTTGAAATCGTGTGCGACGCCTCCCGCGAGCTGGCCGATCGCCTCGAGCTTGTGCGACTGCCGTAGCTGCTCCTCGAGCTTCTTCGTCTCGGTCACGTCGATCATGGCGCCGACAACGTGCGTCGCCTCTCCGGATTCGGCGCGGACGAGCACGCCCCGGTCGAGAACCGAGCACCATGACCCGTCGAACGCCTGGAAGCGGTACTCCTGTGTGTACCCGATCGTGTCCGGGGTGGATAGGGCATGGGTGAACTCGTCATCGACTCGCGCCCGGTCCTCGGGGTGTACGTGAGCACGCCACCAGTCGTACGAAGGCTCGATTGCTTCACCGGGATAGCCGAACGTGCTCGTCATGCTCTCGGTCCAGACGGTGTCGCCGGTCCTGAGATCCCACTCGTACACGGCGCTCCCGGTGGCGAGGCCGGCGAGCTCGAGCCGCGTGTGCGACGTACGGAGCTGCTGCAGGGCCTCCGTACGCTCGGTGATGTCGAAGATCGCTCCGTCCAGCCAGACGTGATCCTCGGCGGGGCTCCGCACTCCCTGGCCCTTCTCGTAGACCCAGCGAACGGCGCCGTCGGCGCGGACGACTCTGAACTCGAGCGTGTACGGCAGCCCCGAGGACAGAGCTGCAGCGACGTCCGCCTCGACGCCGGAGCGGTCGGCCTCGTGGATGATGCTCGCAAAAGTTCGACGAGAGTTCCCGATGAAGTCCGAGGCCGGGAACCCCGTGATCTCTTGGATCTCGTCGCTACAGATGGCCATTGTCCACGAGGAATCCGCGGCACATCGATACACAGCGCCGGGGACGTTCGCGACGAGCGTTCGAAACTTCTCTTCGCTGTCGCCGAGCGCGGTGCGTGCGAGTCTTTCCCGATCGAGAAGGGCACGCTCCTGGCGCGACTGAAGCCAGCCTCGGGCGACGAGGCCAACGCCGAGGGCCAGTAGCGCGGAATCTAGTACGAGTCGCGTAGCGAGGGGAGCCTCGATGACCGCCGCGAACATGACGAGGGCCGCGACGGCGACGAACGCTCCTGCCAGAAGCGCGGAACGGATTCGAGCCGACGCAGGTCGCTGCAGGATGGGGTTGCGCTGGGCTAGCAATGCGGCGACGCCAACCGATACGCCGCCGCGATGCTTCCAACCGCAGTCAAGGGCAATCCGAATGCGGCCGCGGGGCGTCCTGCTTTCATCTCCTCTGTCTCGACCAAAAACGCGCCTAGCGTGAATTTCGCGCGTAATCGGCCGTTTACGGTGCGATCTGACGGAGGTCCTGACTGCCGGGCCCTGGATCCAGAGGGATGCAGGCATCGGTCGAGGGTCCTTCGCCGTTCCAACTTCGCGTAAACACCGTGCGCTCCCGGGCGTCCGCCGAGCCAGACTCTAGGGTGAAACGGTGGACCCCGAGCGCATCCTTTCTGGACTGAACCCCGAGCAGCGCCGGGCCGTCGAGGCGGTTCGGGGGCCGGTGTGCATCCTGGCGGGCGCGGGCTCCGGAAAGACGACCACGATCACGCGCCGGATCGCGAACCAGGTCGCAAGTCGCGCCTTCGAGCCGAGGCAGATTCTCGCCGTCACCTTCACGGACAAGGCGGCGGGAGAGATGCGGTCGCGGCTCGAGACGCTGGGCATCGATGGGGTCCAGGCAAGGACGTTCCACTCGGCTGCGCTGGCGCAGCTTCGCGCCTTCGGAAATGGAGCTCCCGGTGACGTGCTTCCTTCGAAAGCGGTGTTGCTCCGGCAAATCGGGAACGGCCTGCCGGGAGCCTTCCGCTTCCGGCCGGCAGGCGACCTCGCGACGGAGGTCGAGTGGGCCAAGAACCGCCGCCTCACCCCTCTCACCTACTGCCGGGGGCTCGGCGACCACCAGCCGCCGATTCCCGTTGACCTCATGGAGCGTGTGTTCAGGGAGTACGAGCGGCGAAAAGAAGCCTCGGGCAAGCTCGACTTCGAGGATCTCCTCGAGCGGGCGATCCGCCTCCTCGACGAGGACGACTCCGCGCGCGAGGGCTTCCACGCGCGGTTCTCGGCCTTCACCGTCGACGAGTACCAGGACGTCAACCTGCTCCAGCAATCGCTGCTCGACCGCTGGCTCGGCAAGCGCGACGACCTCTGCGCAGTTGGGGACGACTACCAGTCGATCTACGCGTTCGTCGGCGCGACTCCCCGGCATCTAGTCGGGATGCAGAGCCGCTTCCGGCAGGCCACCGTCGTCCGGCTCGAGACGAACTACCGCTCGACCCCTGAAGTGCTCAGTTTCGCGAACAGGCTCGTTCCCGTCCTCGGTGGAGTCGAGAAGCGTCTCGAGGCGGTGAAGCCGAGCGGTCCCGAGCCTGTGGCACGAAGCGTGGAGGGCTCAGCCGAGACGGCCTTCGTGGTGGAGCGGATCCGCGAGCTGGCGGCAGCCGGTGTCCCGTTTCACGAGATCGCCGTTCTTTACCGGACGAATGCCCGCTCCGACGGGTTCGAAGAGGCGCTGTCGGCTGCCGGAATCCCCTTCGAGGTGCGGGGCACAGCCTTTCTCGCACGCCAGGCGGCGAGGCGGCTTTTGGCCGCCGCGCGCGGTTCGGAGTCAACCCGGATCGAGCAGGCTGTGCGCGAGCTCGCCGTCGCTCAAGGATGGATCGAAGGATCGGTAGAGCGCCTCGGAGAGCAGGAGACAGTGCGCCAGGCCGACCTCCGCAGGCTGGTTGACCTCGCAGCGGAGCTGGACGATGGCGCGCGAACGCTCGCGGCCTTCGTCGAGGAGCTCGAGCTGCGGTTCGGGCACCGGAGGGAGGAGCGCGGGGTCAACCTGCTTACGTACCACGCCGCGAAAGGGCTCGAGTTCGAAGCGGTCTTTCTTCCTCGGCTCGAGGAAAAGGAGCTCCCGGGCCGTCAGGCGAAGCGCCCGGCGGCGCTGGCTGACGAGAGGCGCCTTCTCTATGTCGGGATCACACGGGCTAAGCGCCACCTCTACGTCACCTGGTCGGACAGCGCCAAGCCGTCTCGGTTCCTCGCCGAGCTCGGCGTCAGTGCCCCTTCACGCGCGCCTCGATCACAGGTCGGGCCCGCGGAACGCGAGCAGCCGGCCTTTCGCGTGCTTCGACAGTGGCGGCTTGAACGGGCGCGCACCGATGGGGTTCCGCCGTACGTGGTCCTCCACGACGCGACCCTCGCCGAGATCGTGCGGCGGACACCGCGAACTCGTGACGAGCTCGCAGCGATTCCGGGCATCGGCCCGACGAAGCTCGACCGATACGGGACAGACGTCCTGGCTGCGCTGTCCGAGGTCGCCTAGGAGGCGGAGGAGCGCTTGTTCGGCTCGTCCGCATGCGGTCTCGGCAGGACGAGCTCGAAGCGAGCGCCGTGCGGATACGCGCGCTGGTAGACGAGCTCGCCGCCGTGCGCCTGCGCATAGGACTTCGCGATCGACAGCCCGAGGCCGCTGCCGTCGCCAGCCGCCTCATCGCCCCGGCTGAACCGATCGAAGAGGCGTGGCACGAACTCCCGCGCGACGCCGCCGCCCCGGTCCTCCACAGTGAGCCGGAGGTGACGGTCTCGCTGACGGGCTGCGATCGTGATCGGAGCGCGTCCATAGCGAACGGCGTTGACGACGAGGTTCGAGAGGATCCGGTCGAACGCATTCGGATCCGCTTCAACCTCCAGATCCGGCGGGACGTCGATTGCGAGCTCGGCCTTCCGCTCGCCGACGACTGTCTCAACGAGCTTCTCGACCCGCGGCCGGATCGAGAACCGGGAGCGTTCGATCGGGATCGCCTTCGTGTCCAGCCGGGAGAGGTCCAGGAGCTGCTCCAGGAGTTGGCCCGTACGCTCGCTCTGCTCGTAGAGTCCATTGCGAAGACAGGCGAGCTGTTCCTCGGGCAGCGTGCCGGCCCGGTGCTGGATCGTCGTGATGATCCCGTGCATGACGGCGAACGGGGCCCGAAGCTCGTGCGACGCGAGGGTGAGGAAGTTGCTCTTCAGCTCGCTGAGGCGCCGAGCGTGCTCCTGTTGGCACGCGGCCTCGAGGAGGACGCCTCCGACTGCGCCGACAGCGGTTAAGAGCTCGAGCTGCTCCTCCGAGAGCGCGAGTGTCCGCGAGCGCGTGTCGGCGACGACGAATCCGGTGAGCTCGTCGGCTACGCCGACCGGTACGACAACCAGTTCGCCCACGTCGAGCTCAGATGCGGCCTCGGCAGGGAGCGCAGGGCCGAACACGCCTCCGGCGAGTGTGGCCTGTTGGGCAGCCATTGCCCGTACCAGCGCCGGCCAGTCGGAAAGAGAGAGCCAACGCGCCGAGAGGATGTCCTCCTCATGACTTCCGGGCACAGCCACGGGAGTCAGCTCTTCGCTGCGGGCGAGAAAATGAAAGCCGAAGGCCCGGTCGAGCCCGAACCCCTCGCGGATCGCTTTGCAGAGACCGAGCAGGACGGCGCTCGGGTCGCCGGTCATCCCGGCCGTGTGCTCGCCTACGAGCCGCAAGACCGTGGCCGCGGGCGGCGTGGGGCCCGATTCGTCTTTTTGTCCTCCCGAGCGCATGAATACGAGGTCTCTTCTGAGCCTCAACGGGCAACTGCCCGTTGGGCTGCCGCTCTAACCTCGAATTCGGCTGCGCGGAGTGAAGTAGAACAGTCAACCCAGGAAGGGGGAGCAAGTCAACGCCCATGGAGGGGGGACAGTCACCCCGATCACAGGCAGAGTGGGGCTACCGAGGAAGAAAGAACCGTGGGGCCCCGATGCGGCGGGGGCTTTCGGTGAAATTCGGTGAAAGATTCAGAAACGAGACGGGGTCTGCGGCGGCCCCGTCTTCGTGTTTTTGGGGACGGGGTCGCCGACCGGCTGCTGGCTCAGTCGCCGACGACCTGGACGATCCAGCGGCGGTCGCGCGAGCGGTCGAGCTCCATGAAGAGCACACGCTGCCAGGTGCCGAGGCAGAGCTCTCCGTCACGAACCGGAATCGACTCGCCTGCCGGGCCGAGCAGCATCGCCATGCAGTGTGAGTGGCCGTTCCCGGCCTCCATGTCCTCGGGACAGACGTTCTCGGTGCGGCGGTCCCAATCGTCGTGCGCGTAGTACTTCTCCGTCGGGACAAGTCGCCGGAGCATCCGCGCGAAGTCCTCTAGGAATCCCGTCTCGAACTCGTTCACGCGCACGCAGCAGGTCGTATGAGGCGAATAGACGCACGCGATGCCGTTCTCGACACCGCTCTCCTCGACGGCCTGGCGCACCTCGTCGGTGATGTCCTTGATCTCGAGGCCGCCCTTCGTCCTCAAGCTCCGCTCGAGCTGGAACACCTTCACGTCGAGCTGTACCTCCCGTGGATCGTCGAGTCCAGAAAAGCGGTTCCCTATTCTGTCGTACTCGCGCCGTAGAAATCTACCGGTCAGGACCAGCATCCCGGTCGAGAGGCGCTACGCTCGCCGCCGAGGGCCCGTAGCTCAGCGGTCAGAGCAGCGGACTCATAATCCGTCGGTCCCAGGTTCGAATCCTGGCGGGCCCACTCGAAAATCCCTCCAAACGGCAGCCTTCGCGATGCGAGGCCCGAGGAGGGCCGACGTGCTGTGACCCAATGTGACCAGCTTGAGAGGAAAGAGGCGATGCTAACGGTCGCCACGTCACGCTATTTCGCCCGGCAGAAGGTCATCGACTCGGGGCTCGCCCCGGTGGGCACGACGACTGGAGCTCCCAGGTTCCCGCTCGGGTACGAGCTCGCCGGCAACATCGGACTGCTCGCTCCGTACGGCCTGCGCGAGTTCGAGGACGACAAGACGCGGTTCGAGGTCGCCTATCGCGCACGGCTCGACGGCTTTGGCGTGGTCAAGATCCAACGCCTCCTGGAGGCGTTCGCGAAGGCGACCGAGAGCCCGGGTGTGGTGCTGCTCTGCTACGAGCAGCTCGCCGACCCGGAGCAATGGTGCCACCGAACGATGTTCGGAAACTGGTGGCGCGAGCAGACAGGCGACGAGGTCGCCGAGCTTTGACTGGGCGGGGCACGCCACGCCGAGAAGGCCTGCCGGTCCTCAGGTCACTCCGCTGCCGTAGTGTCCGCACAGTGGCGATCGACGAGCAGACGGTGCCACGCGCCTCGTGAGCCGGCCCCGGCAACCCGCGCCTCGCCTCGTCGCTGACGAATGGCTCATCGAGCTCGCGGCTCGAGACGATCCACCCTCGATGGTCGAACCGCAGTTGCTCGCGCGCTTCGCCGCCGCCGGCGTTGTCGAGCTCGTGCCTTCCGACGGCCCCGTGAGCTTGGCAGTCGAAGAGGCCGCACGCGCGACCGGGATCGGCGCTCACGGGCCGGGCTTCGGGTTCGGCGAGTCGTTCGAGGGCGAACCTGCACCGACTGCGGCGGCGCTCGCTCGCCTGTGCGAGTTCGTCGAGCGCTTCGACCACCTCCGTCGACTACGGCTCGCCGAGGTCGACATGGGCATCGTAGCGTCGACGGCGCGACAGCTCGCCGACCGTCTCGGGCCGGCGCGTCTGTTCGAGCGTGTGCTCGAGACGGGACTCGTCGTCACCTACGCGCGCCCCTACCTCGAGTCGAATCGGGCGGGTGTAGGCCGCAAGTGGCGGCCGGAGAGCGAGGCCGACCGGAAGCTACACGACTGGATCATCGAGGAGCTGCGCCACCCCTACCACGCGCACGCCGACCGAACGCCGCGGCGCACGCTGACCAACACGAGCGCGTTTCTCGGACTCGAGGGGCCACCGACGTACGCCGAGGCATGGTGGCGCCTGACCGACGAGGAACTCTTGCGTATCGCGGATATCGCCGAGCGGCAGGAAGCGCGGTTCGAGGCTGCTGCACGCAAGGTCGGCGCCGAGCTCGGCGAGGAACGCGACCCGCCGGACGGTCGCGCATGACGCTAGCCGGCCCCGGCGGCCGCGCCGGCGACGATAGGCGTCGCCGTCGGCTTCGGAGTCGGGCATCGGACGCGGATCACCGCTCCCACTTCTCGAGCCCGCGCTCGCTCGCAAGTGCCTTCCCAGACTGCGACTAGGCCCTACTCCTGCGACTCAGCCGGGATGACCAAGTCGCCTATCTTCGAAGGACTTGGCGCCACCCTGGCAGAGTCAAGACCGCGTTGGCATGCTTGTTGAACGAACCGAATGAAGCGCCGGCTGCCAGTTGGGCTGCAAGCACCTTCTCCTGCGAACCGGGGCGTTTGCCCAACGCGTTCGTCATCTCGTGGAGATGTCGAGAGACGTTCATAGCAGCAGAAGCCGTAGGCGATCCGACGCCGAACAACAGCTCAAGCCGTGGCAAGCGATGTGTGAGCTCGTGAAGTACATCTCTAGTTTCGCTGACCGCTTCCCTGAACCCGTCGAGCCAGACCTCTGGGTTGGCTGGGTCTGGCGCACCGAGCGACTCCATCTTCCGGGTCAGGTTCACAAAGACGGTCGTCGCCGCGCTCGCGAAGTCGTCGGCGGCTACAAGCTGACGTTCCCGAAGTTGCTCGATTCACCCGCGGCGCATCTGGATCAGGCCGCCGGCGATCACGCCGCCGAACCCAACCAAGACGGTCAGCGCAGCATCCATGCATGCCAGCGTACGACGCCTGCGTGTCTACTGCCGGCGCACAAGGTCGGCGCCCTCAAGGCGTGCGCCGTCGCAACGCCTAGGCGATAGCGGCGAAATCGCCCGGCCGAGCGACGGGCTCTTAGGTCGGCGGGCGGCCGTGCTGCCGTTCCAGCTCGGAGGCCGGATTTTTTCCTGGGCGCGGTCGACTCGCACGAGCGTGCCGTTCTTGAAGCGGGCGACGAGACGCCACTCCCCTTGGCCCATCTCGAGCTCGTACGCGAGCCACTCGAGGACGCTGCGTACGCTCTCAGGCATCAGAACGGCAGGCTGTCGTCGTCGAGCTGCGCTGGTTCAACCATAGGCTCGACCACAGGTTGAGCCTCGGGCTCCGGCGCTGCGAGTGCGGCCGCGTCGAACTGGGCGGCGACCGCGTCCTTCCGAATCACCCTCACCCTGTAGAGCTCGTACCGGGAGTCCTCCTTCTCCACGAGGCCCAGGTAGGCGACGCCGATCGTGTCGCCGACCTTCGGCGCCAGCTTCTCGATCTCGTTCTTGGCCACGGTGTGGAAGGCGTGGAACGCGAGCTCGTGGCCGGTCTCGTTGTCGAGTATCGTGACGATCGGGTACAGGCGCTCGGCGAAGCCACGCCGCTCGTCCAGGGCGACGACCTCGCCGATCAGGACATCGCCACGCTGCGGCCGCCAGGCCGGCGCGGGCTCGCGGAGGAGGTCTTCACGGAGTCGATCGACGCCCATGCCGGGAAGTCTGCCTGCTGGCTCGGACGCGAAAGCCCTGCTCATGACCGCTTTTTTGCCGACCTCCTGGGCTCGCCATGACCCGGGTAGCCTGCGCCGGCGAGAAGCTGCTCACAGCCTCTCTAAGCGCGCCACACCGCCCAGCAAACCAAACCCCTTCGCGGCGACGCTAAGGGCGTCCTGGGTGGGTTGAATCACGCTTCACAGGCCCTCCAGTTGCGCACCCATGTCGAGCCGCCCAGCCGCGACGTGGCAACCCTTTCCACGTGCGCCGCGCGTGCACAGACGTGTCCGCGTTGGACACGCGCCGCGCCGCGCTCCGATAGGCGGAGGCGATGACCACCCTGCTCGAGAAGCCAGCGCTCCTGACCGTGACCGAGGCGGCCGCCTACCTGCGCATGTCCCGCAGGACCGTGTACCGGCGAATAGCCGACGGCGACCTCCCAGCGCTGCGGCTCGGTCCAAGAAGGCCCCTGCGAATCCTGAGCCAGGAGCTCGAGCGCTTCTGTGAGCGAGCCCGAACGGGAAGCGCTCGATGACGATGACGCCGCTCGAACGCCACCTGAGCGACCTGCGCAAGAGCCTGGAGAACCTCGTCGAGCGCCGACGCGAGCTGGACAGCCAGTCGTTCGAGATCCAGCAGCGCACGTATCGGTTCGAGGAGGACCGGAAGGCCGATCTGGCCCAGCTCCGCTATGACGGCAACCGGCGCATCGAGCTCACGCTTGCCTCGGCGCAGGAGTCGCTTGGGTTCGCCCGAGAACTCGTCCAGCGCTCGCGGGTGAACGCCAACCCCGGCGAGAAAGCACAGGCACGTGTGAAGGAGCTCCTCGAACGAGGACTCGCGCCGTCTGTTGTGCTCGAGCGGGCGAAGGAGCTCGGCGACGAGAACATAGCGATCGCGCTCAGGACCGAGATGCTGTTCTTTGGGAACGAGAAGGGCTTCGCCGACGCGAGCGAGACGATCGAGGCGACTGAGCGCGGGCTCGCCGAGATCGGCCAGGGAAGCACGCGTCGGGAGGCGAAGCAGGCACTGGAGCTGCGCACGCTCGAGCAGGCGTTCGAGAAAATCTCCGAAGTTGCACTCCGTGGTCCGACCTCGGGCCGCGACCGCATCGCAGTCGGCTTTGCGATGGAGGACGTCAAGCGGGCCAGGGGATGACACCGCTTCGAGCCAGCCTCATCTCGTCGGGCACTACGTGTTCAGCCTCGCGGCCGTCGAGAACGGACTTGACCTCCGGGCCGTTCTAACCGGAGAACTGATCGTGGGATGTGCATGTACCCGCGCTTCAACATGCCTATTCTTGAAGCCAGAGATGTTGCCCATGGCTCCCGCCAATCCTCCTGCACCGCCGGCCGACGGGTCCGATCTTCCGTCCGATAACAGCAGAGCGAATGACGCCGAACTGCTCGACGTCGCTGAGAAAAGACGCGCCGTGGCAGATAGTTTCGCGTGGACCGTGCCGGGGTTGGCAGTGGCTGCGGAAGCGTTCCTGCTCTCGATCGCCCTCAGTACGTCGACGGAACCTGCAGGACGAATAGTCGCAGTCATCGCCGGCGGTTTCGCCGTTGCCGGCGCGCTGCACTTCATCGGGAAGCAGTCTTATCTCTTCGACCTTTACGACGCCCTCATCGAGAGGCAGCGTGAGCGGCTCGGCCGGATGAGCATGCACCGCGAGGCGATCGAATCCCTCGACTTCCCCAGTCACGTGAAGGGACTGAGTCGCCGAAGATCCTGGTTGGTGAAGAAGGTACGCGCCGTGTTGTTCTGGAAAATCTTGCTATTGACGCTAATGGGTATCAATGCGCTGATCCTTTTCTACGCAATCTACGAGCTCTGGCGTGGCGATCCAGGGTGGCTAAGCGGCCAGTAGATTGCAGAGGCTTCGAGGCTTGGGTCTCGGGCCTGGCGATCTGAACAGAACACCTGGCCCACCCCATGCCGTAGGGCGGCGACGTCCGCAACCCCACCACCACCACCACGCCCACGCCTGGCCCTCGACCTCACCACCACCGGCGGACGCATGACCTTGCTCGAGATCGAGGCTGATGCTGAGGCTTGTGCTTGCTGCAGTTGTGTGCCTGATGTCGCTGCCTTGCTTGCCATCGCAGTCGAGACTCGAAGTGTCGACCTGCCTGCAGCCCGCGTCCCGATCTGTGCCGACTGTCTTGCCTTCGCCGTCGCGGTCCGGCTCGAGGCGGCGCGGATGGCTAGTTGGCCATGACGGCCCGCCACCCCTCGGTAGTCCGCGGGCGGGCAACGTCCACTACCCCTTGCCCAAGAACCTCGCGAACCCGCGCAATCGAGGAGCGACCTTGGACTTGCGGACCACCCCTCCGGCTACGCTCGGGGGATGCTCGGCCGGCCGCCCAAGAGCACCCGCGCGCAACGTAAGCGCGTCTTCGAGCTGGCCGACGCCGGCCTGAGTTCGCGTCAGATCGCCGAGCAGGTCTTCGGCGACCGCCGCCTCAAGAACCGGGTGCTCCGGCTCGCGGGCCGGCGGAAAAGAGGGCTGATCGGTGGCGTCGACCCTGAGACGGCGACCGAAGCCGAGCTCGAGCTTGCGCTCTCCGGCGTCTACGCGCAGATTGCCGAGCTTGACCGCGCCGACTCGGCTCGGCCGCGAGAGTCTGCCGATGAGAGATCGTAGACTCTGCTTTCCAGCTCGCACGAGGAGGGCGCACGGATGGCCGACGACCACACGCAGGCGGCAAAAATCGAGGAGCTCGCGAGCAAGAAGCTGAACACGAAGCTCGGCGTTCGAAAGGAGCTGCGCAAGCTGACCGACTTGCTCGGCGAGGACGAAGAAGTCCTGAACCTGGCCCGCGGCCAGTACGACGGGAAGCTGGGTCTCGTCGTCGTCACCGACCGGCGGATCGTCTTCACCGAGCAGGGCATGATGCGGTCCCGGCTCGAGGACTTTCCCTACGAGAAGATCAGCTCCGTCCAGACGGGCACGTCCGTTATGTCGGGAAAGCTGACGATCTTTGCGTCCGGAAACAAGGCTGAGATCAAGGACGTGATGCCGAAGGACCGCGTGAACGAGATCGGCGACTACGTGCGAACACGGATCGGCAGCGGCCCCTCAGCACCAGCGGTCGAGACGTCTGCACCGCCGAGCGCGCCTGCCGGGGCTTCGCCGATGGAGCAGCTGAAGCAGCTCGGCGAGCTTCGCGATGCCGGCGTCGTGACGCCGGAGGAGTTCGAGGCCAAGAAGGCTGAGCTGCTTGGGCGCATGTAAGGAGGTCCTCGAAGAATCAGCGGCCGTGTATTTTTTTCCGTGCGATTAGCAGGGACTTTACCGGCGGGGCGTTCCGCACTTTATCAGCTGCCTCGTACGCCCAGTCAGGATGGAGCGCACCGGGATCTCCACGCGCGGGCGGGTAGTTCGAGCGCGGCCAGTCCTCAGGATGATCAGCCCAGTCATGCTCGGCGACCGCCTTGAACGCGTCCCAAAGCGTCGGAGCGGGCTCGTCGTGCCCGAGCTCGGTTTGCAAGCGATGATCTTCCTCGAGCTCGCGCTTGGCCTCCTTCAGCATGGCCTTCCAGCGGAGGTGGCGTTCGGACGGTCCCGTCGCATTCTTCCGCCCTGACGCCGGCGGGAGCAGCTTCCGCCGTTGGCGGACGCGGGCGCGGACAACGACCTCAGCGTCCGCCTCGCTCATTTCCCTGCGCTCCGCGAAGCGTGTGAGCCAACCGCGGGCTCGCCACACCTTGACGACGTGGTCCGGGTCGAGGCACTGCTTGCGACGCCCGTCGCCTTCGCGGCGCCACGACTTCCGGAGTCGCTCGACCTCGTCGCGCTCGTAGAGGTAGTGGCGCTGGCCGCCGACGTCGACGGCGCGTGCCATGAGGAGCCCGTCGTGGACGTAGGCGAACACGCTCGCGGGCTGGACGCCGTACTTAGCCGCTACCTCGGGCGTGTCGAGGAGATCCCCGTCAGCCTTGAGGCGGGCGAGCTCCGCAGCGACGAGCTCGGTGGCTCGAAGGCCACCCTCGCGGGCGTGCTCCTTGGCTTCAGGGCTCGCGAAGTAGCAGGCGCGCTTGCAGAACCGTCCCCCGCCGCGTGCGGCTTGGCCGTCCTGCGGCGTGAAGCGCTCCCCGCACGTCTCGCACGTCCGCTCGTCGGCCTTCGGATGGACGCGGAGCTTGGCGAGGTCGCCGCCCGGCTGGTGGCGCTGGCGCGCGCGTGCGCGCTGCGCCTCCTGCTCCGCGGCCATGAGCTCGCGAAGGCGGTCGACGGCCGCGCGCGGGAAGAGACGCGGGCTCCTGCCCGACCACTTGCCCGCGTAGAGCTCGAACGGAAGCTCGTCGGCGTAGCGGTCGACCGTCGTCTTGGAGCAGGGAACGAGCGTGGCGAACTCGCGGACCTCGAAAACGTCGCGCTGGCGCTTGTAGGCGTCGAGCGCCTGGCGGTGGTCGAGCTTCGCGGCCTCGCGGCTCGGTGCGATGCCGTGGCCACGCACGAAGGCGCTGAGGCCGAGCCGGCCGCAGCCGCACCCGCAGGCGCGCGGGTCGCCCCAGAGCTCGGTGACCTCGCGGCCGACCACGGCGGCGATGCGCTCCGCGCCCTCAAGCGAGGGAACGCGGTCGCCCTGCTCGAAGCGCCAGAGCTGCTTGTAGGAGGAGTAGCCCGCTCGCCTGGCGAGCTCGCCTTGACTCAGGTCTAGCTCCCGGCGCGCTCGTGCGAGGGCGTGCTCGCCGGCAACCGTTGCGGGACGATCCGCGACAGTGTCGCCCTGTAGGCTCGGGAGAGCCGCCGGCGGCGCGGTTTTCATTGGGCGGCACTCTGCCCGCCGCGACGGACGGAGTTATCCCTTCGCTCGCAGCGTGTCTACACACGCGCGGGCACGAGGAGCGGGTAATCCCTGCAAATCGCACGGAGAAAAATACGCGCGCCCTATTTCTTTCCGAACCGGCGAGTCGGCGGTCCCTACGCTCGGTCAATGTCAGATGGAGCTCGAGCAGCCGCTACTCCGCCCGGTGAGGGGGGAACCTTAAAGGAGGGGGGAGAGCAGCAGCAGCAGCTGCAAGCAAAGACCGAAGGTCATGCAGCAGCAGCAGCAAGCGAAGGAAGCCTCCGTGAATTCGGGGAGATCGTCGCCCCGCTCGAGAAAGCCAGCGGCAAGCCACTGGGCGGTCCCGGGCTCGAGCGCTGCCGGACTGCGTTTCAGGAGAACCCGCACGGCTTCCGCGTCTGTGCCACGGACGCGCTCCAACGGGCGCTGAGCCCACTCGGCCTGCTCATCCGCATGGTCAGCGACGGCGATCATCGCGACGTCGCGCCGGCGGCGGCTCCGTCCTCGACGAAGTTCCATCGCGCCGAGGGGTGGGTTCGGAACGCAGGCTGGCAGCTCGAGCTGGACAGCTTCAACGCCGACCTAGCGCATCGCGATTTGGACGACCTCGAGCGCCAGCGGCTCACTCGCCTTTACGAGCAGCTGCGAGCCGACGCCGGCGAGGGCGCGCAGTGAGTGCCCGCCGGACGCAGTGCGACGCCGTTCTCCGCCTCCTCGAGGACGGGGGCTGGCACTCGACGATCGAGTTCGTCGAGCTCGGTGTCCTCCGCGCGCCGGCCCGCGTCCACGAGCTCCGCCAGCGGGGCCTAGTCATCGACGTCAAGCGCGTTTCCCATCGGAACCGCTCGACCACCTTCGTCTACCGACTCGTTTCGGGCGAGCTCGACGCGGCGTGCGACGTCGCAGCCTCTCAATCGCACGAGCTCGGAACGCCAGTCCTCCTCGACGATCCCGCCGGAGCGCAGCTCGACCATGAGCCGCCGCAGTGCCCCGAGCCGAGGCCGACCCCAGCCACCGACGACGTCGAACTGCCGGGCCTAGAGGAGCGGCGGCGGATCGCGGCCGAAGCGCGCGCCGCATTCGCTCTCGCTACGCAAGGGGTCGCGACGTGACCGACCTCGCTCTCACCCTCCCACCCGAGGAGCTCCAGAAGCTCGCCGCACAGCTGGCCCCGATCCTCCTCGAGCAGCTGCGCGCCGAGCTCGCACCCCCGCCGCGGCTCCTGACCGTGCCCGAGGCGGCCGCGTATCTGCGTGGCAAGCCGCAGCGCGTCTACGACCTGCTCTCGGACGGCCGCCTGACCCGGCACAAGGACGGGCGGCGCGTGCTCATCGACCGCCAGGAGCTCGAGCACTACCTCGCCGGCAGCCACGGGCGCCGCGACCTATGATTCCTCTTGACCTCACACATGGCCCGGCGGACGCGCCAACGCCCCCGGGCCCGGCACCGAAGGAGTGCTTCGATGCAACAGCGACCCTACTGCCGCCCGCGGAGGCGGTCGAGATGAGCGGCTTCGCGCCGATCGAGGGCCATCCCGGCTTCTACCGCCGCAGCGGTCAGGTCATGTTCCGCTTCCGCGACCGTCGCCGCAAGCGCCGCTGGGAGGGAGCCCGCACGATCAAGGAGGCCGAGCGGCGCAAGCTCGCGCTCGAGCTCGACGTCGAGCGAGGCGACTACCGAGCGCCCTCGCAGGAGCGCTTCTCGGCCTACGCCCGCACCTGGATCGACACCTACGCCGGCCGGACCGCGCGCGGCATCCAAGAGCACACCCGCCACGACTACCGCCGCCGCCTCGAGCAGGACGCGATCCCCTACTTCGGCGACCTGCGGCTCTCCGAGATCGAGCCGCGGGACGTGAAGGAGTACGCGCTCTGGCTCGCCGACCGACTCGCGCACCGAAGCGGCAAGCCCGTGAAGCCGGACACCGTCCGACTCGGAGTCGCGCCCCTGCGCGCCCTCCTCGCCACCGCCGCCGAGGAGGGTCTGATCCGCTCCAACCCGGCCGCAGGCCTCCGGCTCGCCGTCGTGCAGCCGCTCGCCGGAGACGGCGAAGAGGACGGTCGCGCGAAGGCGCTCAGCGAGCCGGAGCTCGCCGCCCTGCTCGAAGCGCTGCCCGACGAGTGGCGGCCCTTCTTCGCCTTCCTGGCCCAGACCGGCCTGCGGATCGGGGAGGCGATCGAGCTCCGCTGGGGCGACGTCGACCTCGGCCAGCGCGGGCTTCGCGTCCGCCGTCGCTTCTACCGCGGCAAAGTGGGCCCGCCGAAGTCGAAGTACGGCCGCCGCCGCCTGCGCCTCACCAGGGCGGTTGCGGACGACCTCTGGCACCTGCGAAAGCGCACACGGGCCGGCGACGACGAGCTCGTCTTCACCGCCGAGCGCGGCAGCCGCATCGACCAGTCGAACCTGCTCAGCCGTGTGCTCAAACCGGCTGCTCTTGAGGCGGGCGTGGGCAAATGGGTCGGCTTTCATACCTTCCGGCACACCTGCGCGACGATGCTCTTCCGGAACGGCTGGAACGCTGTTCAAGTGCAGCGATGGCTTGGTCATCACAAGCCGAGCTTCACGCTCGACACGTACGTGCACCTACTCGACGAGGACGTGCCGGAGCCCACCTTCTTCGACGCGATCAGCCGGCCGTGTGACCAATTTGTGACCCGTGAGGGACGAAATCAGC
>JBBQXP010000053.1:0-19435 GCA_038209555.1 Gaiellales bacterium | reverse complement strand
GTCGAGTGGGACGTCGTCGAGCCGCTCCTCGATCCCGACGAGGCCGTGCGACGCGGCTCCATGATCGACGAGGCCACACACTACGAGCGCGGCAATCTGGAGCAGGGGCTGGCCGAGGCCGACGCTGTCGTCGAGGCCGAGTACCGGACGCAGACCGTCCTCCACAACGCTCTCGAGACGCACCAGACGGTGTGCGAATGGGAGGGGGGCCGGCTGACCGTCTACGCCTCCACGCAGTGGATCTGGAACATCCGGGACAAGCTCGCGGCCCACTTCGACATCCCCGCCGACAAGGTCCGGGTCGTCTGCCGCTACATGGGCGGTGGGTTCGGCGCCAAGACAGAGCCGGGCGACCACGGATTCCTCGCCGCAGAGCTTGCGCGCCTGACCGGCCGTCCAGTCCGCTGCGCGCTCACGCGGCGGGAGGAGAACCTGGCGACCGGGAACCGCCACGCCACGATCCAGCGCCTCGTCGCCGGTGCCCGCTCCGACGGCACCCTGACCGCACTCAGCGGCGACTACGTCATGGCGGTCGGGTGGGAGGGATGGAAGTCCTCCACCGCCGGCCCGATGCAGATGCTCTACGCCTGCCCGAACGTCCGCACCGGCGAGGCCGGCGCCAAGGTCAACACGGGCCCGAACGACGCCTTCCGCGCTCCGGGGTTCGTCGAGGGCACCTTCGGGCTCGAATGCATCCTCGACGAGCTGGCGGCGAAGCTCGACCTCGACCCGCTCGAGTTGCGGCGGCGAAACCATGCCGACTCGGACCTGGTCGACGGTCGCCCGTTCTCCTCCAAGAACCTGCTCGAGTGCTACCGGCGCGCCGATGCGCACTGGGCACGCCGCGAAGAGGTCCGGGCGCGCTCGGACGGGATCTGGAAGCACGGCGTCGGCCTCGCCAGCCAGATCTGGTACGGCGGCGGCGGCCCACCCTCCTACGCCTGGGTGCGGATGGGTGCCGACGGCCGCGCCCATGTGATCACCGGCCACCAGGACATCGGCACCGGCACCTCGACGGCGCTCGCCCAGATCGCCGCCGAGGAGCTCGGCCTTCCGTTCGACCGTGTCGAGATCTCGTTCGGCGACTCCGACCGGGGCCCGTACGCCTCCTACTCGGCCGGCTCCTCGACCACCCCGAGCATGGGCCCGGCGGTGCGCGCGGCTGCTGCGGACGCGGCCCGCCAGGTGATCGAGATCGCCGCGCAGCGCTACCAGGTCGAGGAGCGGGTGCTGCGCCTCGAGAACGGAAAGGTGATCTCCTCCGACGGTGGCTCGTGGCCGCTCGAGGAGGTCACCGGCCTACTCGAGGACGGCCAGATCCTCGGGCAGGGCTCGCGCGGCCCGAACCCCGCCGGGATGCGGATCCTCACCTTCGGGATCCAGGTCGCGGAGGTTGCGGTCGACGTCGAGACCGGCGAGGTGCGGGTCGACCGGGTGGCCGCGATCCACGACGTCGGGCGTGTCATCAACCCGCTCGGCGCGTCGAGCCAGGTCGAAGGCGGCATCATCCAGGGCCTCGGGCACACCCTCTCGGAACAGCGGCTGCTCGACCCCTCGTCCGGCGCCGTCCTGACGCAATCCCTGGACGCCTACAAGCTGCCGACGATCGCGGACGTCCCGGAGATCGTGACGGAGCTCCTCGACATCCCGGACCCCCACCTGACGAGCCTGGGGGCCAAGGGGCTCGGCGAGCCGCCGATCGTCCCGACCGCGGCCGCGATCGCCAACGCGATCCGCGACGCGACCGGCGCGAACGTGAGATCTCTCCCGATCACCCGGGAGGAGATGCTCCGGGCGCTGAAGGAGGCGCGTGAGCGGAAGCAGGCTCGCGTTCCAGCGTGAGCGCAGCATCTCCTCCGGTGAGGAAGAGCTCGGGAAACCGGGAGGTTTCCCGCTGGGATGCGCGCAAAGCGCGCCCTAATAAAAAAGAAGGGGTCGATGGGGGAACATGGGTCCCCCCACGGGAGCGAAGCGACCCGGGAGGAGATGCTCCGGGCGCTGGAGGAGGCGCGTGAGCGCGAGCGAGCCCTCGCTGGCCAGGCCGGCTAGCCTCGACGAGGCCGCCGCAGCGCTCGGGAACGGCGCCCGGCCGCTGGCAGGCGGCACCGACCTCGTTCAGCTCGTCCGCGACCGTCTGGTGCCAACCGACTCGCTCGTCGATGTCCGCGGGCTCCTGCCGCGAGGGATCGAGGACGGGCGAGTCGGCGCCGGCACGACCCTCTCGGAGCTCGAGAGCTCGGAAGCTGTCCCTGCCGCCCTCCGGGAGGCGTGTCGCCTCGCCGCATCTCCCCAGCTTCGGAACATGGGAACGATCGGGGGCAACCTCCTCCAGGCCACCCGCTGTTGGTACTGGCGCCTCGCCTTTCCCTGCTACCTCCACGGAGGAGACCGCTGCCATGCGCGCGAGGGGGAGCACCGCGAGCACGCGATCTTCGCGAACGAGCCCTGCGCCTCGGCCCATCCGTCCGATCCCGCGGCGGCGCTTTTGGCTCTCGGCGCGGAGGTGGAGACGACGGCGCGGCGCTTTCCGCTCGGCGAGCTCTACCGGCTTCCGACCGAAGCCGACCGGAGCCTGACGACACTCGAGCCCGGCGAGCTCATCCTCGCACTCCACGTGCCGGAGCCGGATGCGAGCGTCTACCTGAAGACGATGGACCGCCGCAGGTTCTCGTTTGCGCTCGTCGGAGTCGCGGCCGCCCGTTTCTCGAATCGGACGCGGCTCGCGCTCGCCGGCGTCGCGCCGATCCCCTGGGCGCTCGACTCGCCCGCAGGCCTGGACGGAGCAACGCCTCTGCCAGGGAACGAGTACAAGCTCGAGATCGCACGGGCTCTGGTCCGCCGCACGCTCGACCAGCTCTCGTGATCGCCGCGGTCGTCCTGGCCGCCGGCGCGGCCTCGCGCTTCGGCGCCCCGAAGCAGCGCCTCCTCCTCCCGGGCGTGCTCGAGCGCGTGCGAGCAAGCGCAGTCGACGAGATCGTCGTCGTGGCCGGCGCCTATCCCCTCGAAGCCCAGGGTGTCGTGATCGTCGAGTGCCCCGGCTGGGAGCGGGGGCCGGGGGCGTCACTTCGCTGCGGCCTCGCGGCCCTTCCCGCATCGGCCGGAGCCGCGGTCGTCTGCCTGGCGGACGGGCCGACCCTCGAACCGCGAGCGATCGACCGGCTGATCGCAGCCTGGCAGGCGGGGGACGGCGCGCTTCTCGCTGCTTCCTACGGCGGCGTGCGAGGGCACCCGGTGCTCCTCGCACGCGAGGTCTGGAACGAGGTTCCCGACGAGGGAGCGCGTGCACTCGAGCCCGTGCTCGTTCCCTGCGACGACCTCGGGTCTCCAGGAGACGTGGATCGTGCCGATGACCTAGTCGGAAGGTTGCAGGACCCAGCCGCAGAATCCTGAGGGTTGCATGGAGATCACGTCCCCGCTCGGAACAGTCCGGAAAAAGCGCCGCCTCACGCTCGAGGAGGCGGCTGCCCGCGCGCACCTCGAGGTGGACGATGTCAGGGCGCTCGAAGAGAACCGGATCTACCGCTTCCCGTCGGTCGACGAGGCTCTCGCCACGACCCTCGTCTACGCGACGGCTCTCGGGGTCTCCGAGCGCGAGGCACTGGAGCTCGCCGGCATGCCGGTCCCCACGCGCGCCAGGTGGAACGTCAAGCGCTGGATCGTGGCGGCCGTGCTGTCGCTCGCCGTCGCAACCCTCTTCATCTTCGCCTTGAGCCCGGGCCTCGTCCCCTACGGCATTGCGCCGACTGCCAACAGTCCGGCGCAGGCACCTCCGAAGCTTCCCCCGCCCTGGGAGATCCGCGTCGACGTCTACAACGGAACCGGCATCCCGAACGCCGCCACGAAGGTCGCCAACGAGGTCGGCGGCCCTCTCGCCTATCGCATCGGCACGGTCAAGAATGCAAAGCGCACCGACTACATCGTCACCCGGGTTTACTACCCCCCTGGTGCCGTCGAGATCGCAGAGCGGCTCGCCCACCAGCTCGGTGTCGGGGTCACGGCGCTCCCGTCCGGGGGCGACCGGAACCGCCTCGTCGTGATCGTCGGCTCCGACCGCGCGCGCGGAACCTAGCCCGCAGCACGAGGCTGCTACAGGAGAGGCGTCCGCAGCGCGGCGAGCCGCTGCTTCAACTCGGGCGGCATCGTCTCGATCGTCGCTTCGCGCACGTAGCGTCGCAGCGACGCCTCAAACCGATACCGCTTTCCGCAGTATTCGCACAGGGAGAGGTGCGCCTCGGCCTCGAACCTCTCCGCATCGGTCAGGTCGCGGTCGAGAAACGGCTGCAGCACCTCCTCGCACTTGGCACAAGGATCGATCATGCGCGCTCCCCCACTGTCGACTCGGCGAGCGCCTGCTTCAGGAGGCGCCGCCCGCGATGGAGGCGGGACATCACGGTGCCGACGGGGATGTCCAGGATCTGCGCCGCGTCCTGGTAGCTGAAATCGCCGATGTCCACGAGAACGATCACGTCACGAAAGTCGTGCTGGACGGCGGACAGAGCCTGCACGATCGAATCCTGGGAGAGGCGCTCCACGACCTCGTCCACGTCGGTGGCGCCGCCGTTCTCCTCGAGCCGGTTGTAGAGGTAGTAGTCGCTTTCCTCGATCGGTTGCGTGTCCGGCGCGCGCTGTTCGCGGCGACCGCGATCGATGTTCAGGTTCGTGAGGATCCGGAAGAGCCAGGCCCGCAAGTTCGTCCCCGGCCGAAAGGAGCGCCAGCTCCGGAAGGCTCGCGCGTAGGCGTCCTGGACCAGATCCTCCGCCTCCTCCCGCGAGCCGACGAGCCGCCGGGCGACCCTGTACATCTGATCCGCCAGCTCGAGTGCCTCCTCCTCGAAGCGAACGCGGTCGCGCGCCTCCTCCGCGAGGCGGCGCGGCTCTCCCTCCGAGTGGGTTTCGCTCATGCGCCGACACTACAAGCTCAAACGGAAAGCCGAGGCGCATCATTCCGCGCTATTCCAACGGGCGGAAGCCGGCGCCGGTCATGGTGGCGATGATCTCCTCGCGCCGGACACGCTCGTCGTCCCACGCGAGGGTGACCTCGCCCATGAGGGTGGCACTCGCGGACTCGATTCCCTGCACGGGCTCGAGGACTGCGCCGAGGCGCATGACGCAGCGCTCGCAGCGGATGCCCGTCACCTGCAGGGTCTCCGACTGGACGGCCACGGGTCTCAGGTTACGTGAGCTCGACGAGGCTGCGGCACAGGGCCTCGAAGCCGTCGCGGCGCCCGAGGTCGAGCTGTGCCCCTGCCTGGTCGAGACCGCGCAGCGGCTCGAGGAGCGCGGCCGTTCCGAGCTCGTCGAACGTAGGTCCCAGGACGCCTGTCAGCTCGTCGAAGAGCTCCTCCACCGTGCTGAGCCGGTCGCCATCCGGGTGAACGAGACGCGCGTCGCGTCCGAAGCGGAGGGCTGCCCACCGATTCTGGGCGTAGAACCCACGGTCCGCCGGGGGCCCCGGTCGCGCTCCGGCGACGAGCGCCTGCAGGAGCGCGGCGAAGGCGACCGTCACCTTGAGCCGGGTCGGCTGGTCCGGCATGCGGAGCTCGAGGGTGCCGAAACGCGGATGCGGGCGGACGTCCCACCAGATGCGGGTGATCTGGTCCGCAAGCTCGAGCCGGACGAGCGTTTCGGCGAAGTGCTCCCACGCGCGGTAGCTCTCGAAGACCGGCGGCGCCCCCGAACGCGGGAGCAGGCTCAGGATCTCGGCCCGCGTCGAGGCGAGCCCGGTCTCCTCCGCGGCGACGTAGGGCGAGTTCGCCGAGAGGGCGAGGACGAGCGGAAGCCAGGGGAGCACGGCCTCGAGCGCGGCCATGCACGCCTCCGGGCTCTCCACCCCGACGTGAACATGGAGCCCCGAGCAGAACTGGCGGCGGGCAGTCGGCCCCGCGTACTCGACGAACCGGAGATAGCCCTCGTCAGAGGTGATCTCCTGCTCCTCGGGACGAGCCGTTGGCCAGGTCGCGCAGGCGGCGACGGCAAATCCGGCCTCCTCCGCACGCCGCCGGGCTTCACCGCGCAGCTGCTCGAGCTCGCCCGCCGCTTCGGGGACAGTTGCGCACGGCTCCGTGTTCAGCTCGAGAACCGAAGCGAAGAGCTCCGGCTTCAGCCGGCGACCGTCGAGTGCCTCGGGCGGCGCGGGCACCGGTGCAAGAGTCGCCGCGTCGACGACGAAGAGCTCCTCCTCGACGCCCACCGACCACGGCGACGAACGGCCGAAGGCGTGCGGGATCACGCTCCCAGTCTAGGAGTGCGACCCCGCGTCGGGAGAGAAGGTCGGAGGCCCGGGCAGGCGAGACGGGCCCCCGACCTATGCTTCCGTCGAGCCGCTCGTGTCCGGCTCGACGGAAGGTTCGGGCCCCGAGGGGAGGGGGCCCTAGGCTGCCCTAGCTCGCGTTGGGCGGCTGGGAGCCAAGCGTTACGGTGACGGTCTCCGTCGAGCCGTCACGGTGGACTTCGAGAGACAGCTTGTCGCCGGGATTCTTCGAGGTGACGATCTCGCGGAGCTCGTCGGCCGTCTCGAGCCCGCGACCGTCGGCCTTCGTGATCACGTCTCCGCCGACGGTGTAGGAGGTGCCGTCGACGACCACGGACCGGGTGCCGCCCTTCAAGCCTGCCTCGGCAGCCGGACTGCCCGCCTGCACGGTCGTCAGGATGACGCCCTTCTCGGCGGGGAGGCGAGCAGTCTTGGCGAGCGCGTCGTCGATCGTCATCATCTTGACCCCGAGATACGCGTGCTCGGCCTTGCCGGTTTTGATGATCTCGGCGGCCACCTCGCGCACAGTGTTGATCGGGACTGCGAAGCCGATGCCGACGTTGCCCGTACTGCTGTCGCCGGTCTCGATCTGCGAGTTGATGCCGATTACCTTGCCGCTGGCATCGAGGAGCGGGCCGCCCGAGTTGCCTTTGTTGATTGCCGCATCGGTCTGGATCACCTTGTCGATCGTGAAGCCGTTCGGAGCCTGGATCTCACGCTGGAGCGCGCTCACGATCCCGGCGGTCTCCGTGCGGTCGAGGCCGAACGGGTTCCCGATCGCCACGACCGGCGCACCGACCTGGAGCGCGTCCGAGTTTCCGAGGGGAAGAGGCGTGAGCGCGCGAGACTGTGCATCGATCTGGAGCACGGCCAGGTCTGTCGAGGGGTCGGTGCCCACGATCTTGGCCTTGTACTTGTCGTTGCCGGTGAAGTTGATGAAGACTTCCTTGGCGCCTTCGACGACGTGGAAGTTCGTGAGGATGTGCCCGGCCTTGTCGATCACGAAGCCGGAGCCGAGCGCCGTCCCCTGCTGCGGCTGGCCGAAGACCGGGTCCGTGGCGACGACGTTCGAGGTCACCTGGACGACACCCGGCGCGGCCGCCTTGTAGATGCGCTGCGCGATGCCCGCAGTGTCGGAGCTGGCCACGGGCTCGGACTGGGAGGTCAGAGATGAGTCGCTTGCGGCGGGTGAGTTGATGACGGTGGTGGTGCCGCCGTCCCAGATGGCCGTTCCGACACCGAAAGCGGCCCCGCCGCCGAGGAGTCCCGCGGCGACGAGAGCCAGGAATGATTTCATGGCGATCGTTATAGCCGTCACGTGCTTAACCGACCATTGAGCAGCGTTAACGCCTGATTAAGCGGCCGCGGCCGGGGGCGAAGGGCCCGACTGACGCGGGCCCTTCGCGCGCCCTCACTCGCTAGACCGTCGTGGTCTCGGCTCGCTCCTCCTTCAGGCGGCGGATCAGTTCCGCGACTTCCGCGACTTCCTGCTCCAGATCCTTCTGGTGCTCCTCGAGGGAGCGAAGCCACTCCTCCCGGTTCGGGTAGCGGCGGCGGCCTCCGGGGCCGCAGCGTCCACGTGTGTGTCTCCGATGCATCGAATCACCCCCTCTCGTCCTCGTAGCGCGCGAGAAAGGCGGCGACCACGCGCTCGGTTTCGCGGAGGGCCTCCGCCCACTGGTCGAGCAAACGACGGCCGGAGTCGGTCAGCGTGTACGTCCGCTTGGCCGGGCCGGGTAGCTCGGCGTTCCAGACGGAGGTCACGAGGGACTCGTCCTCAAGGGCACGTAGGACTCGGTAGAGGCCGCCCACGTCGACCCGCTCGTTCTGAGTCAGCTCCGGGACAAGCTCCAAGAGTTCGTACCCATGCATGGGCCGCTCGCGGAGGAGAAGCAGAACGGAAGGTTCCACGAACCGCTCGACGCGGGCCCGAACAGACCAGCGGCCGCGAATGCGGCGGCGGTGCCTAGCTCCTCGCATCTATATATGTGTTGTGCATATAGATGCAGAACGGTAGCAGAACGGCGACACGCTCCGTACGGACAGTAGGGCGCCAACGGGAGAGAGAGCCCGGTCACCAGGAGGTCATCCCAGCGCTGTCGTAGCCGTACGATTCCGGACGTGACCGGGAGCAGACGCTCGAACGCCTTTCTCGTCTCGCTCCCGGAGCGGGTTTTTCGCGCCGGCGCGGCCCTGCTCGGCGGCTCGATCCACGAAGCAGGCGCGCTTCTCCTCCCCCGGCTCGTACGCCGTTCGAAGCTCTACGAAGCGACCGCCGCCAACCTCCTTCGGATCACAGTCGAGCTCGTCGGAGGCGTCGAGGGAGCGCCAACCGCGCGGAGCGATGACGTGGGGAAGATCGCGGTCCGGAAAGGGGCCGGGAACGTCGTCGAGCTCGGCTCGATCGCAGCCTTCGGCTTCTCCCCCCTCTGGCTCCTGGCGGGTGCCTCGGACGTGCTGCGCGGCTCGCGCGTGTACCTCGAAGCGCTCGTCGAGGAGCTCCGGCGCGCTCGCCTCGTGGATGACGACCTGGACGTGAGCTCGGTCGACGAGCTCCTCGAAGCACTGGCGCGCGGCTCGGGCCGCACCGCAGGACTCATCGACGTGCCGCCGGTCGAGCTCGAAGGTCTACGCACGTCTCTCGAGGAGCTTCGGGCCGACGCTGCGAACCTGCCTGCTCCGTCGGAGCTGGCGAGGCTCTTCGATGCCCTCCGGCGGACCGCCGGCGCCGAGGAGCGGCCGCTGCTCGAGGTCTCCGCGGGAGTCGGGCTTGCATTCCTCACCTCCGCGCGGACGGTTTCGCGCGAGCACGTGGTCGTTCCGTACCGGGAGGACTGGAAGCCGCTCAGGCGCGAGGGCTTCGCGGCCTACGCCCGCCGTGTCTCCGGGCCGTACCGCCGCGCCGCCGCCGGACACTTCGACCCTGCGCGTCCGACCTGGACCGCGCGCGGCGCGGATTGGGTCCGCCGGAGAAGGAAGGCCGCCTGATCCGGCTCGCGCTCGATGAGCTCGCCGAGAGCGGGGAATGTGCGGCGGGTCACGCGCTCTCCGCGAACGCGGCCGACGTTGGGTCGAAGATGGTCGCCCCTCCGTCGACGGGCAGCGCCACCCCGTTTACATAGCTCGCATCCGGCCCGAGGAGGAAGGAGACCACGGCTGCGATCTCCTCGGGCTCCGCCGGGCGCTTGATCGGCGTGTCCTTGTGCAGGAGTGCGTACGCGCCGTCGCGGTCGAGTCCCCGCTCGCGGGCGAGGACCTCCATGTCGTCGTCGCCCATGGGCGTTCGCACCCATCCCGGGCAAACGGTGTTCGTCCGCACGCCCTGGGGCCCATAGTCGTTGGCGAGGGAGCGACCGAGCATGATCAGCCCGGCCTTCGAGGCACAGTAGGCCGTCCAGCCTGGGCCGGCGAGGAAGCCGCTCGTCGAGGAGATGTTGACGATCGCGCCGCGCCGCTCGATAAGGTGGGGCAGGGTGGCCTGCGCCATGAAGAAGGCGCCGCTCAAGTTCGTCCGCAGGACCTCTTCCCACTGCTCCGGCGATTCGTCGGCGTTGCCAATTCCGGCATTGTTGACGAGTGCCTCGAGGTCACCGAAAGCGTCGACCGCGGCGGCCACGACGCGCCCACAGTCGTCGGGATCTCCAACGTCGCCGGTCACGGCGAGTGCTCCCGGAAGGCTCTCGGCGACCTCCCGCAGCGGCGCCTCCCGGCGTCCCATGAGAACCACAGAGTGTCCGTCGGCGGCGAGCCGGCGCGCGATCGCCGCGCCAACCCCCGTCCCGCCTCCGGTCACGATCGCCGTCACGGCGCCGGAGTAAACCACACAGGCCCTAGGATCGGGCTATGAGCGGGCCGGTTTCCCTCGTCGAGTTCCCGGCTGACGACCCCGAACGCGCGCTCCGTTTCTGGGAGGGAGTACTCGGCGTCGCGCTCGAGCCAAGGCTGGACGGGGAAGGCGTCGGCCGCCAGACGCACACGGGCGGGACCGAGCTCGGCGTCCACCCACGAGGCCGCGGGCCCGGGGACAGGGTGTCGCTCCCCTACTTCGACGTGCCGGACCTGGCGGCCGCCCTCGAGCGGGTCGTAGAGCTCGGCGGCTCCGTGATCCACCCTGGAAAGCGCTGGGCGATCTGCCGGGACTCCGAGGGAAGCCCGTTCGGGCTCGGCGCCCGGGACGAGTCGGCCTGACGTAGGGCCTCATGCGCCCGTTAGACTCCCTTTGGGCCGGACAGAGAGGCCCTTTTTCGCCCGATGAACTATTCCTTCGCAGGCAAGCCCACCTCGCAGTCGTTCGAGCGCTTCGCGGACGACCTCGCGGCTGCGCTCGATCGCCGCGGCTATGAGCGGGCCGACGACGCGACCGAGGCCGATCTGGTCCTGAACTTCATCGACGCGAACGAGCCGAAGCCCTTCCGCCGCCGGTCGCGCGGCACCTTCGCCGCCGCGATCCACGAGCAGCCCGAGGTTCCGGACGACATCTTGAAGACGAATTACCCGCTCCTCGTGCGGGCGCTCGCGAACATCGTCCTCTGCTTCGTCCCCGACCGTGGGGTCTGGTTCACGACCATGGAGCGCGGCCACTACGGCGTCGAGGCGACGAACGGCTCCTCGTCGCTCGCCGAGGGAGTCGTGGAGCGCCTCACTCCCCTCGCCGAGTCCAAGCTCGTGATCGAGAACGAGTTCCGCACCGACCTCGAGGAGGAGCTCTGGGAGGGCGACGAGATCACGGAGACGATCCGCGAGGCCGGCGTCAGGATGGGCGATCTCGACCTGCTCCCGGCCCCCTTCCCGATCGAGCAACTTCTCGACGAGCAGGATCTCCGGCACGTCAAGCGGCTCTACGGGATCGGCGGGCTCTCGTATGGGAACCTGTCCGCGCGGAAGGACGACACCCGCTTCTGGATGAGCGCGAGTGGCGTCGACAAGACGAAACTCGACATTCCGGGGCGGGACATCCTGCTCGTCTCGGGCTACGACCCCGTCGACAACAAGATGATCCTCAGCGTGCCCCCGAACGTCGAGCCGCGGCGAGTGTCGGTGGACGCGATCGAGCACTGGATGATCTACCAGGCCCATCCCGACGTCGGGGCGATCCTCCACGTACACGCCTGGGTGGAGGGGATCCCGGCCACCGACGTGAACTACCCCTGCGGGACGGCGGAACTGGCGACGAGCGTCGCCGACCTCTTGGCGCTCGAGCCGGACCCGTCACACGCAGTCATCGGCCTGCGGAACCACGGCATCACGGCAACCGGGGAGAGCCTTCCGGAGATCCTCGACCGGATCGAGCCGAAGGTGCTGCGCCAGATCCCGATGTCGTAGGCGTGCTTACCGGCCGGACGTCTCCGGCCGGCGGTCGCCCAGGTACTGGGCCGCGGTCGCCGCGAGCGTCTCGTCGAGCGGCCGAACGGTGAATCCGAGCTCACGCTCGGCCTTCGTCGGCTCGTAAAACCACCAGTTTGCGGCGGCCCGGACCTCGCCCGGCCGGACAGGCCAGCGAAGAAGAGTCATGCTGAGGGCGGCGAGTCGGGGCGGGAGGCCGATCATTCGTCTTCGGACTCCGGTCACGTCCCCCAGACGACGGAAAAGCTCCTCGTGGCTCAGGTTGCCCTCGCGGCTCGTCAGGATGTAGCGCTCGCCGGTTCGCCCGCGCTCGGCCAGCGCCACGAGACCGGCCGCAACGTCGCGGGCATCGACGTTCGAAAGCCCGCCGGGGGTGTGGATCCGCATGAACCCGCGCAGGTAGCGCTCCACGTGCCAGGTCGAGATGCGATACACGTCGCCGGGGCCGAGCAAGAAGCCAGGGTTCGCCACCACGACGTCTGCTTCCGCGTCGAGCAGGCGCTTCTCGCCGGCCCGCTTCGTCGCCGCGTACGGATAGCGCGTCGCGCCGGGAGGAAACGGCTGCGTCTCGTCCGCGGGCCGGTCAGGAGCAGGCGCAGGGCCGACGGCCGCAACGCTCGAGACATGCACAAACCGTGCGCCCGGCTCGATCCCCTGCAGGACGTTCATGGGACCGTCGACGTTCGCCTCGCGCAGGAGCGGCACGTCCTTCGGCTCGTGGGAGACACGGCCGGCCAGGTTGAAGACGAGCTCGCAGCCGGCCGCCGCCGGTCGGACATCGTCAGTCACGAGCTCCCCCCGGAGAATCTCAACGCCCATCGCCTCGAGCGCGCTCGCGTCCGTCCCAGGCCGGACCAGGGCGCGGAGCGCGTCGCCGCGCTCGAGGAGCAACGGCACTAGATGACGGCCGAGGAACCCGGTCGCCCCTGTGAGGAAGACCCGCACGGAGAGTCTTACTGGCGCTTGCGCTCGAAGACGACGAGCAGGCTGAGCAGCTCGTAGGAGCTGAACCGGTGCTCCGCATGCGCAGGCACGAACACGGCGTGCCCTTCCTCGAGCTCCACGGTCTCGCCTTCCACCTCGAGGGTGCCTCGCCCCTCGAGCACGTAGTACACCTCGTCGTCCTCGTGCGGCTGCTGGCGGTCGGGCTCGGGCGCGACGAGGACGTACACGCCGATCTCGAGCCCCGGCGACTCGTGCACGATCTCGTAGCCGCCCTTCGTTCCGAGCCGCTGTCTGGCCCCCTCGATGTCGAACGGCTGCAGCACGGGGCGAGCCTAACAACGCGAAGCGGCCGGGGAGCCCCACCCCCGGCCGCTTCAGCGTCGTGCTGCTGATGCAGCCCGTCAGCGGAGCGGCGAGCGCTCGCACTGTCCGCTGACGCCTACCCGGCCTCGGTGGGGCGAAACCCCGGGCTAGGCAAGTTGCGAAGCACGTCCGCCGGCCGGGGGCGATCGGCCGCGTTTTGGCTGCGGTGGATCCAGGCGACGCGCCCGTCCGGCGCCACGAGAACGTCACCGCCGAGCTCGGCGTAGTCCTCGGTCGGCCTGTGGGGAAGGCGCCCTTTCAGGACGGATCGTAACCCTGCCCACCAGGCCGGGGGCGAGAGCAGGAGCGTTCTTGCGCCGGCGCGGCCGAACCCGAAGGCCCGGTAGGTGCTCCAGGTCGGATCCGAGAGAAGCCGCACGGTCAGCCCGAGCTCCCGACCGACGCGTTCGAGCGGCTCCGGCTCGGCGGGCGAGACGATCACGACGTCCAGCTCCTCGCGGCCCACGAGCTCCTTCTGCACCTCGACCAGGTGCCTCTGGCAGACGAGTCAGTAGAGATGCCGCGCGAAGACGAAGAGGACAGGCCGGCCCACGAAGTTGGCAGGCCCGACGAGATTCTCGTCCGTATCCGGGAGCGCGAAGCGCGGAGCCGGGTCGCCCGCTTCGATGGGCACGTCTAGACGGTTGATCGGTAGTTGACGCGCAACCGTCTACATTCTGCCCGTGGACGAGTCGGCAGAAGTGGTGATCGTCGGCGGCGGAGTCATGGGGGCGAGCGTCGCCTACCACCTCAGCACCCTGGGCGTGACCGACATAGTCCTCCTCGAGCGGAACGAGCTCGCCTCCGGCTCCACGAGCAAGTCAGCCGGAGGCATCCGGGCCCAGTTCGCGGACGAGCTGAACGTGCGCATAGCTCTCAGGTCGATCGAGGAGTTCACCGCGTTCGCCGAGCTTGTCGACACGGACATCGACTTCCACCAGGCGGGCTACCTCTTCCTCTTGGACAACGAGGAGGACGCAGCCCAGTTCCGCGCCGCTCTGGAGCTCCAGCACTCGCTGGGGGTTCCGTCCCGGGAGATCCCCGTTGGCGAGGCGGCGGCGATCGTCCCGGGGCTCGAGACGTCCGACCTCCTCACCGCGACCTTCTGCCCGATCGACGGCTACGCGACTCCTGAAGCCGTCGTCCAGGGATACGCCGCCGCAGCCCGTAAGGCCGGGGCCCAGATCCGGCAGGGAGACCCCGTGACCGGGATCGAGGTGGAGGGTGGGCGCATCACGGGGGTGGTAACGCCCGGCGGGCGGATCGCCACGGGGACGGTCGTGTGCGCGGCGGGCGCGTGGTCGGAGGAGGTTGCAGCGCTGGCCGGCGTCGACCTCCCGGTGCACGGGGAACGGCGGTTCATGCACTACACGCCCGACTCGGGCGGTCTGCCGCGGGGCCTGCCGCTGGCGGTCGACTTCTCGACGGGCTTCTACTTCCACAGCGAGGGCCCGGGCCTCGTGTTCGGAGGGCGGGAGGAGGCACTCGACGCCATCGCCGAGCACGCGATGCACCGGCTTCCGCTCCTCGCCGAGCTGCCGGTGCAGGCCAGCTGGAGTGGTTACTACGAGATGAGCCCCGACCACAATGCAATCGTCGGGGCGGCCGCCGACCCGCAGGGCTTCCTCTATGCAACCGGCTTCTCCGGCCACGGGTTCCAGCAGGCCCCCGCAGTCGGCGAGCATCTGGCGGAGCTCATCACGGGCCGCGAGCCGAGCCTCGACCTCTCTCCCTTCTCACTGGAGCGGTTCGCTCGCGGCGAGGTGCGCAAAGAGCATTTCGTGATCTGATTTAGCCCGCCTATGCGCCTCTTCATCATCGCCCGCCACGCGGAGTCGACGCTGAACGAGCTCTCGCTCGTGAACGGCGATCCCTCAGTCCCGGTGAGACTGACCGTTCGCGGTGTCGAGGAGGCGGCTCTCCTCGGCCTCCAGGTCGCGAACATCCCGCTCGACGCCTGCTTTCATACGCGCTTCCCCCGCACGAGGGAGACTGCCGAAATCGCGCTCGCCGGGCGGGACGTCGAGCTGTACGAGGAGCCCCTGCTCGACGACATCGACGTGGGCGAGCTCGAGGGCAAGCAGATCGAGGACTACCGCGCGTGGAAGCGGACGCACACCCGCGACGACCCCTTTCCCGGCGGGGAGAGCATGAACGACGCAGCCAGACGCTATGCCGAGGGATTCGCGCGAGTGCTGGCCGTTCCCCACGAGCACGTGCTCATCGTCTGCCACGAAATCCCGCTCCGGTACGCCCTGAACGGCGCGGCCGGGTCGGATCAACTCGACGGCCCGGTGCGAAATCTGGAGAACGCGAGACCGTTCCTCTTCGACGAGGAAACGCTCCGGCGGGCAGCCCGGCGAATCGAGCGACTCGCCGGGGCTCCCTCTAAACAACGCACGCAGCAGCCGAGCGACGAGGCCGGCGGCGGGTGCGGCTGAGATAGTGTCGGACGCCGTGATCGCCCTCGCCGGCTGTGAGGACGCCGTCTACGCCGTCGAGATCGGCGAGTCCGCCGACGAGGACGAGCTGATCGACCGGCAGGCAGGCGACGCGGTCGAGCGCGAGCGGCCCCTCCACCTCGTGCCCGGCTGGGCAAAGGATCACTTCGTGGACGTGGACGCCGCGGGTTCGACAATCGTCCTTGCCCTCGACCGGCGGCCGCCGCTGATGGTCTCCCACGACGCCGGGACGACCTGGGCCGAACGCGGGTCGGGGCTCCCGACCGGCAAGGCGCTCGCCATCGGGGAGAATCCGGATCACATGCTGTATGGGGCTCGGAACCGCCTCTACGTCTCCCGAAACGGCGGCGTCTTCTGGCGAGCGCTCGGCGCCGAGCTGCCCGAGATCGTCGACGTCGCCTGGGAGCTAGATGGTTGACGAGCGTGCCCTCCGGGACGAGGCGCTCGGCCTTGTCCGCGACCTGATCCGGGTCGACACGTCGAACCCGCCCGGCCGAGAAACCCCCGCCGCCCTCGTGCTCAAGGAGTACCTGGAGGCAAGTGGCATCGAGTGCGAGCTTGTCGCGAAGAACCCCGATCGCGCCAATCTCATCGCCAGGATCGCCGGCACGGGCGAAGGCCCGAGTCTGGCCCTCCTCGGCCACACCGACGTCGTTCCGGCCGACGCCCAGGACTGGAAGCACCCGCCGTTCGAGGGCCACGTGGACGACGAGGGGTACCTCTGGGGCCGCGGGGCCGTCGACATGAAGAACGAGACCGCCACGAGAGCCGTCGCCATGGCGGCGCTGGCGCGCTCAGGCCACCGGCCGCGCGGCGACCTCCTTTACATCGCCGAAGCCGACGAGGAGGACGGCACCGAGGAAGTCGGCCTGATCTGGCTCGTCGACGAGCGGCCTGACCTCCGCACCGACTACGCCCTGAACGAGGGCGGCGGCGAGCGGCTCGTCCTCGCCGACGGGCGCGTCGTCGTGCCGATCGTGGTCGGAGAGAAGGCGACGCTCCCGGTGCTCGTCACGGCGCTGGGGGAGGCAGGCCATGCCTCCATGCCGACTGCGGGCGCGAACGCCGTTCCCCGCCTCGCAAGTCTGATCGAGCGCCTCGCGGCGCACCGGACCGAGCGTCATGTCCTGCCCGAGACCCGAGCCATGCTCGAGGCCCTCGTCGGCCCCTTCGATGGTGCCGTCGACGACGCGGTGGCGCGAGCTTCTGCCCTCCATCCCGGCTTCCCGCACGAGCTGCCGGCACTGCTCGGCATCACCATCGCCCCGACCCGGCTTCGGGGCTCGAGCGCACGGAACGTGATGCCAGGCCGCGCGAGCGTCGAATGCGACTGCCGTGTCCTCCCCGGCATGACCGAGACCGACCTCGAGGCCGAGCTGCGCCTCGCGCTCGGCAACGACCTTCCCTACGAGCTCGAGTTCCTCGAGCCGCCCAATGGGGGCACCATCGCCTCGATCGACTCCCCGCTCTACGACCTCTGCCAGCGCTTCCTGGACGAGCGTGACCCAGGAGCGACCCTGCTTCCCGTGCTCTCGGTCGGCTTCACCGACTCGCACTACCTCCGGCAGAGCTTCGGCACGGTGGCCTACGGCTTCTGGCCCTCACGGCACACGCCCGAAGAGGTGCGTTCGACCGGGTTCCACAACAAGGACGAACGGATCCACGTTGACGACCTCGGCTACGCAGCCGCCTTCCACGTGGAGGTCTGCCGGCGGGTCGGGGAGCTCTAGCCGGTGGACGCAGCGGAACTCGAGGACGTCCTCTCGCTGGTGCCCGACGTCGCGCGCCGGTACCTGGCGGAACTTGACGAGCGCTCCCTCGTCGCGCCCGGAGCCGAGGAGGCAGCGCGGTCGCTCGGGGGCCCGTTCCCGGAGCAGAGCGACGGAGCTCTCTCCGCGCTCCGCGAGCTCGCCTCCGCCGGGATCGACGGATCGGTGGCCTCGTCGGGCCCACGCATGTTCCACTTCGTGACCGGCGGCGTCACCCCCGCGGCACTCGGGGCCGACTGGCTCGCAAGCACACTCGACCAGAGCGGTTTCGCGTGGGTCGGCTCGCCGCTTTCGGGGGAGCTCGAGCGGATCTCCGTCTCGTGGCTCCTGGATCTCTTCGACCTGCCCGGGAGCTGGGGCGGCGTCTTGACCACGGGCGCGACGATGGCGAACTTCGTGGCGCTCGGCGCGGCTCGGCGCTGGTGGGGCGAGCGTCACGGCACCGACGTCGACGCGAACGGACTCGCCGGGCTACCTCCCGTGCCCGTGTTCTCGAGCGGGTACGTGCACGCGACGGCCTACAAGGCGCTCGGCATGCTGGGCGTCGGCCGTGGCGCGGTCAGAGTCCTCGCCGCCGACGACACCGGCCGGCTCGACGTGGACGCTCTGCGGCGCGAGTTGGACGACCTCGAAGGCGCGCCTGCGATCCTGATCGCGAATGCCGGCGATGTGAACGCCGGTGGCTTCGATCCGATCGAGGCGATGGCCGACCTCGCGGAGAGCCACGGCGCGTGGCTCCATGTCGACGGAGCCTTCGGGCTCTTCGCTCGCGTCACCCCGAGGACGGCGGAGCTCGCGGCAGGCATCGAGCGGGCCGACTCCGTCATCGCGGACGGGCACAAGTGGCTGAACGTCCCGTACGACTGCGGCTTTGCGTTCCTGAAGGACCCCGACTCGCTCGCCAGGATCTTCGTCGCGAGCGCCGCCTACCTGCCGGAGCAGGACCCGGCGCGGCCGAACTTCGGCCTCCTGACACCCGAGAGCTCGAGACGCGCTCGCTCGCTCGCGGTCTGGGCGACGCTTCGGGCCTACGGCCGCAGCGGCTATCGCGCGCTCGTCGAGCGGAACCTCGACCATGCACAACGTGTGGCGCAAGCAGTCGACGAGGCGGACGACCTCGAACGGCTGGCGGAAGTCCGGCTCAACATCGTGCCGTTTCGCTACCGCCCGCCCGGGTTCCCCGAGGAAGAGCTGGACGAGCTGAACAACCGGCTCGGCGAGGCCGTGCTCGCCGACGGGCGCGTCTTCGTCGGGACCACGCACTACCGCGGCCAGGTCTGCTTCCGCCCTGCCTTCGTCAACTGGCGGACACGGGTCGAGGACGTCGACCAGCTCGTCGACGTCGTCCGCGGGCTCGGGGCGGGCCTCGTGAGTTCTAGAGCCTGAACTCGCCCCGCGCGACGACAACCGCCGAGCCGCCCACCTCGACCCGCTCGATCGCCTCATCCGAGCCGTGTGCACGCGCGTAGAGCGTGCTCGGCCGCCCGATTTCCTCTCCCTGGGAGATCTCGATCTCCTCGCCCCAACCGATCCGCCCGTGCCGGGCCAGATGGCACGCGAGGGGGCCCGCCGCCGAGCCGGTGGCCGGATCCTCGGGGACGCCGTCGGCAGGAGCGAACATACGCGTCTTCCACCGCGTGCCAGAGCCGGCGAAGCAGTTTGTCCCGACGTAGCCCTGAATCCGAGCGAGCGCCGTGTAGTCGGGCTCGAGCGCCGCGACCGCTTCCTCCGAGGGAAGCGCGACGTACACGTGCCTGATCCCCAGGTCATAGAGCTCGATCGGTAGCTCCGAGCGCTCGATCCGAAGCGCTGCCAGGAGCTCGGCCTCCTGGTCGAACGGTGAGATCTCCGGAATCGGCTGCGACATCCGCCCGAAGACGATGCGGGCGCCTTCACGCTCGAGCTCGACCGGAACAATGCCCTTGAGCGTCTCGAGGTTGATCGTGACGAGCTGCAGCGGTCCGGCGAGGACGAAGGCGCTGCCGAGCACGGGGTGGCCGGCAAAGGGCATCTCGGCCGCCGGCGTGAAGATCCGGATCTTCACGTGCCCGCCCTGCTCCGGCGGATAGACGAAGACCGTCTCCGAGAAGTTCATCTCATTCGCAAGCGGCTGCAGCTGCTCGTCCGGGATCTCGCGAGCATCGGTGAAGACCGCTAGTTGATTTCCCCGAAGCGGGGTGTCCGTGAAGACGTCTACGACGACGTAGCGGAACGTGGACATGGGTATGAACCGTATCGCGCAAACCCTGGCGATCCGGACTCGCTAGAGAAGGTGCCCTCTACTTACGGCAAACGTAAGTGAA
>JBBQXP010000052.1:0-20123 GCA_038209555.1 Gaiellales bacterium | reverse complement strand
GAGATGCTCCAGGGCCTCACCGACGCAGACCTCTCGAACGAGGCCTTCCCCTATTACACGTTCCGCGAGGACGTCTCGATCGCGGGCATCCCGATCTTCATGACGCGCCTCGGATACACGGCCGAGCTCGGGTATGAGCTCTGGGTCGAGCGCGACCGCGCCCTCGAGCTCTGGGATGCGCTCCTCGAAGCGCTCGAACCCCAGGGCATGAAGCTGATCGGGATGGTGGCGCTCGACCTCTTCCGGATCGAGGGAGGCTTCATCATCGGCGGCATCGAGTACGACCCCATGGTCTCGCCCTGGGAGGCGGGCCTGGGATGGGCGGTCGATCTCGAGAAGGGTCAGTTCCAGGGACGTGAGGCAATCGAGCGCGATCGCGACGCCACCGAGCTTCGCCTGACGAGCGTCGTGCTCGAGTCGGGCGGCGACGAGGCGAGCGGGGCGCCGCTGCTCGTCGACGATGAGGAGGTCGGGCTCGTCACGCAGGCGATCGAGTCGCCTCATCTCGGCGGCAAGACGCTCGGGCTTGCGAAGATCCAGAAGGAGCTGCGAGAGCCTGGCCAGAAAGTCGAAGCCCGGATCGGTGAGAGCACCGCGGCCGGGGAGATCGTCCGGCACCCGGTCTACGACCCCGAGCGCAAGCGCGCGAAGCTGAGCTGACATCGACCCCGAAGGCTCTCGTTCGGCCTAGCGTACCGTCCGGCGTATCGGCATCCCCGGCGCGGCCGACGCGTTTCTCGGCGATCTCCCGGATCACATGCGGGCGATCGTCGCTAACCCTAGGGCGTGGCAGCCTCACTGAACACGGTCGTCCGGTTTGGTCGGACGAAGACGATCTGGCCCTCGTCGAGGTCGAGTTGCTCGGCCTCGTCTCGCGTCACCTGGGCGAGAGCCCTGCGGCCGTCCAGGAGCACGAGCTCCACCCGGACCTCGAAGCCGAGGTGGACGACACGCTCGATCGTCGCCTGTTCGGTCGACCCGTTCGACTCGAGCCTCAGCTCGAGGTCGTGTGGCCGGACGTAGCTCTCGCCGAACCGGTTGACGGGTCCGACGAAGCTCATGACGAACTCGTTCGCAGGATGCTCGTAGAGGTCGCGCGGCTTGCCCGTCTGCTCGATGCGCCCGTGGTTCATGACCACGACACGATCGGCGACTTCCATCGCCTCCTCCTGATCGTGGGTGACGAGGACTGTGGTCACGTGCACCTCCTCGTGGAGGCGGCGGAGCCAGGTGCGGAGCTCCTTTCGAACGCGAGCGTCCAGCGCCCCGAACGGCTCGTCGAGGAGGAGGACGCGGGGTTCCACTGCAAGCGCGCGCGCGAGCGCCATGCGCTGGCGCTGGCCTCCCGAGAGCTGGGATGGATACCGCTCGGCCAGCCCGTCGAGCTGGACGAGGCCGAGGAGCTCGTCGACGCGGGAGCGAATCTCGTCCTTGGGGCGCTTGCGGATCTTGAGGCCGAAGGCGACGTTGTCCCGCACGGTCATGTGCTTGAACGCCGCGTAGTGCTGGAAGACGAAGCCGACGCCGCGCTTCTGCGGCGGCAGGCCGGTCGCGTCGTCGCCCGAGATGGCGACGTCGCCTGTGTCCGGCGTCTCGAGGCCTGCGATCACGCGTAGAAGGGTCGACTTCCCACTGCCGCTGGGACCGAGAAGCGCTGTCAGGGAGCCACTCGCGATTGCGAGCGAGACCGAGTCCAGCGCGACGAAGTCACCGAACCGCTTGCTGACGCGCCGCACCGCGATCGCCATCGGTCTCCTTTCTGAAGACGTTCATTGCGAGCACGACCAAGAGCGCCAGTACGGCGAGAACCACCGAAGCGGTGTAGGCACCGACCAGGTCGAATCGCTGGAACTCGTTCTCGACGCGGAGCGTCAGGGTCTCCGTTCGGCCGGCGAGCTTCCCGGAGACGACCGAGACGGCGCCGAACTCACCAAGGGCGCGGGCCGTTGTCAGGACGACTCCGTACGTGATGCCCCAGCGGATCGCCGGCAGCGTCACGCGCCAGAACGTCGCGAACGGTGAGGCTCCGAGCGTCCAAGCGGCCTCGTCTTGCTCCGTGCCGATCTCCCGGAGGACAGGCACGACCTCTCGGACAACGAACGGGAGCGAGACGAAGATGGTCGCGAGAACCATGCCGGGGAGCGCGAAGATCACCTGGATCCCGTTCGCGTTCAGCCACCCGCCGAGCCAGCCAGTGCGGCCGTAGACGAGGATCAGCGCAAGACCCACGACCACCGGGGAGAGGGCGAACGGCAGGTCGATGACTGCGTTCAGGACCGAACGGCCCGGAAAGCGCTGTCTGACGAGCATGAGTGCTGCCGCGATCCCGAAGACGGTGTTGGCGGGGACTGCAATCAGCGTGATCAAGATCGTGAGCCAGAGCGCGTGAATCGTGTCGGGATTCGTAAGGGCGTCCCACACGGGCCCGAGGCCGTCCTCGAACGTCCTGAAGAAGATGAGCCCGATCGGCAGGATCAGGAGCACGGCCAGGTATCCCAGCGCCACCGCGCGGAGCGCGAGCCTACTTCTCATGCTTCGACCCCCACCGCCGGAACGTGTCGATGGCCAGGAGGGATACGAAGGAGATGACGAGGAGGAGGACGGAGACCGCCGCCGCGCCCGTGACATCGTCGCTCTCGATCTGGCTGAAGATGTGGACCGAGGCGACCTCGGTCTGGAAGGGGATGTTCCCCGAGATCAGGATCACGGAGCCGAACTCGCCGATCGAGCGTGCAAACGCGAGCGCGACGCCCGAGAGGATCGCGGGCATCAGGTTCGGCAGGACGATCCGGCGGAAGATCGAGAGGCCGCCCGCGCCGAGCGAGGCCGCGGCCTCCTCCATGTCGCGGTCGAGCTCGAGCAGCACCGGTTGCACGGATCGGACCACGAAGGGCAATGTCACGAAGAGGAGCGCCAGGACGATCGCAGCTCGCGTGTACGCCACGTTGATCCCGATCGGGCCCTTGGGGCCGTAGAGCGCGAGAAGCGTCAGGCCGGCGACGATCGTCGGTAGGGCGAAGGGCAGGTCGATCAGGGAGTTGACGATCGCCTTGCCGCGGAAGGAATCCCGTACCAGCACCCACGCGATGAGTGTCCCCGTCACGGCGTTGATCGCCACGACGATGAGCGAGCAAACGAAGGTCAGCTTCAGGGACGAGACCGCTGCAGGGCTCGAGATCGCCCGCCAGAAACCATCGGCGCCGCCTTCGGTCGAACGCCAGGCCACGGCGGCCAGCGGCACGAGGACGATCAGCCCCAGATACGCGGTCGCGAAACTGCGCCCGAGGGGAAGCCCCCCGGGCGCAGCCTTCTCAGGTAGCCGAACCGCGAAGCTTCTAGCCGGACTCAGTCGAGACCCCTAGTTCAGCCTCGATCTTCGCCACGAGCCCCGTGTCCCGGTCGAAGAACTTCTCCATGACGGCATCCCAGCCGCCCACGTCCTTGATTGTGAAGAGCCCGGACGGCTTCGGGTAGTCGAACTCTCCGAGGATCTGCTCGTCGACCGGGCGATAGCCCTTCTCTCCGAAGATCTTCTGCGCCTCAGGGCCCTGCAGGAAGTCGACGAATGCCTGAGCCTGCGCGGAGGCGTCTTGTGTCACAGCCACCGGGTTCTCGATCAGGATCGTCTCGTCGGGGACGACGTAGTCGAGGTCCTCGCCCTTCTGCTGTGCTGTGATCGCCTCGTTCTCGTAGGCGATCATGACGTCGCCCTTGCCCCCCACGAAGGTCTGGAGCGCCTCCCGGGCGCTCTTGTCCTGGACGACCGTGTGCTCGAGCACCTGCTTCAGGAAGTCGACGGCTTCCGCCTCGGTCTTGCCCTGCTTGATCTGCGCCCCGTAGGCGGCCATCAGATTCCACCGCGCCCCACCGGATGTGAACGGGTTCGGCGTGATCACCTCCACGCCCTCCTGGACGATGTCGTCCCAGGTCTGAATGTTCTTGGGATTACCTTTCCGGACAGCGAGGACGACGACCGAGTCGGTCACGATCCCGTTGTGGCTCGCCTTGGCCCAGTCGGCCGAGACGAGCCCGGCGTCCACGAGTCGCACGACGTCGGGCTCGAGCGAAAACGCGACGACATCCGCAGGTAGCCCGGCCTCGACGGCACGGCTCTGCTCACCGGACGCCGCGTAGGACTGCTCGAAGTCGACCCCCTTGCCCGCGGACGATTCTTGGAACGCCGGGATGATCTCCTCGTACGCCTCCTGTGGTGTCGAGTACGCGACCAGCGTCAACTTGCCTCCCCCGCCCGAGGCGGCCGCCGAGCCGTCGTCCCCGCCGCAGCCCGCGCTGATCGCCGCCGCCAGGGCGCCGAAAGCAAGCATGCCGATGAGAGTTATTCGTCGAATCATGTGGCGCTGCCGCCCGATTTCTAAGTGTTCTTGATATAAACAGTAAACATTATCTAGATTACTAACTGAGCGGACATTACCGAGCAGCACGAACACCGTCAAGCAAGAATGGGCGAGACCATGTGGATTTCGAAGCGAACCGATTACGGAACGCGGGCTGTCCTCGCCCTGGCGATGGCCGACGGCGGATTGAAGCTCGACGAGATCGCGGCAAGGACGGAGGCGCCCCGCTCGGTGCTCGAGCAGGTGATGCCGACGCTTCGAACCGCCGGCATCGTCCGTGCCGAGCGCGGCCCCCACGGCGGCTACCGCCTGAACAACGCTCCCGAGGACATCACCCTCGAACGCGTCGTACGGCTGTTCCAAGGACAGCTAGCGCCGATCGGTTATGCGACAAGGCGTAATCCCGACCCTTGCCCCGAAATTGTTCGGACTTCGCTCCGCGAGGTCTGGGCGGAGGTCAGGGACGCGACGATAGAGATCCTTGGTCGGACGACCTTCGCAGACCTCGCGGCTCTGGCGAGCCGAAGCCAGGGCTAACCAGGACGCCCGGAATAAACGGCCTAAGACGCGGGGCCGATCGGAGCCTCGGGTGCGCCCGCCGAAATGCTCTTCCCGTCGCGCCGCTTGTCAAGTTCGCTCCAGGCATCCGAGAGCACGTCACCGAGGATGCCGACGATCTCGTCGAATTCGGCTTCGCCGGCCACGAGCGGCGGCGAGATCTGGATCACCGGGTCCCCGCGATCGTCCGCACGACAGATCAGGCCGCGTTCGAAGAGCTTGCCGGACAGGAAGCCACGGAGGAGCCACTCGGACTCTTCGTCGCTGAACGTCTCGCGGGTCTCCTTGTCCTTGACGAGCTCGAGCGCGTAGAAGAACCCGGTTCCGCGGAGGTCTCCGACGATCGGGAGGTCGAGCAGCTGCGACAGCTTCGCCTTCAGGTCGTCCTGCGTGTCGCGGACGTGCTCGACGATCCGCTCCCGTTTCATGATCTCGATGTTCTTGAGGGCGATCGCAGCCTGGACGGGATGGCCACCGAACGTGATCCCGTGCGCATACATAGCCGTGCCCTCGAGGAAGGGCTCCATGACCGCATCGCGGGCTATGACGGCGCCGATCGAGGCATAGGCGGACGAGAGCCCTTTGGCGCAGGTGACGATGTCGGGCCGGATGTCGTAGCGCTCGGAGCCGAACCAGTGGCCGAGCCGCCCAAATGCGCAGATCACCTCGTCGGCACAAAGCAAGATCCCGTAGCGGTCGCAGATCTCGCGGACGCCCTGCCAGTACCCCTCCGGAGCCGTGAAGGAACCGCCCGCGTTCTGGACCGGCTCCATGATCACCATCGCCACCGAGTCGGGTCCGGCCTGGAGGATCGTTTCCTCCAGGTCCTCCATCAGGAACGCGGTGAACTCGGCCTCCGTCTCTTCCGGCGAACGGTGGTAACGGTTCGTGTTCCAGACATGGAGAGTCTCGGGAACGAGCGGCTCGAATGGTGTCTTCAGCGCGGCGATCCCGTTGATCGAGAGCGCGCCCATGGTCGTCCCGTGGTAGGCGATGCGACGCCCGATCGCCTTCCAGCGGCGCTCGCCGCGAGCCGCGTGGTACTGGCGTGCAAGCTTCCAGGCCGACTCGACAGCCTCGGAGCCGCCGGAGCAGAAGAAGACGCGGTTCAGGTCGTCCGGCGCGAGCGAGGCGACCTCCGCCGCGAGCTCGATCGCCCGTGGATGGGCATAGCTCCAGTTCGTGTAGAACGGAAGCTCGCGCATCTGCGCCGCTGCCGCCTCGCCCATCTCGTCGCCGAAGCCGTAGCCGATCTGGACGGCGAAGAGCCCCGCGAGCGCGTCGAGGTAGCGCTTGCCGTTCGAGTCCTCCAGGTAGCAGCCGTCGCCACGAACGATGATCGGGATGTCGCCGTCCATGTAGCTCGACATGCGCGTGAAGTGCATCCACAGATGGTCGCGCGCAGCTTGCTGCAGCTCGGCGGGGGACATGGTGGTCAGCTCGGTGCTCATGGGGTTCCTTTCAGGCGGCTGCGCCGCGACGGAGCTGGTTGATGACGTTCGCGAGCATGAGGACGATCGCGACTCCGAAGATCATGGTTCCGATCACGTTGATCTGCGGCGGGACCGCAACCCGTGCGCTCCCCCAGACGAAGAGCGGGAAGGTCGTCTGCGCGCCGGACACCAGGTAGGTGATGACGAAGTCGTCGATCGAAAGCGAGAAAGCGATGAGGGCGCCCGCGAGGAGCGCCGGCGCGATCAGGGGCAGCGTCACCTTGCGGAAGGTCGTCATCTGGTTCGCATAGAGATCCATCGCCGCCTCCTCGAGGTGGCGGTCGAAGCCGACGAGGCGAGCCTTCACCGTCACCACGACGTAGCTGATGTTGAACATGATGTGCGCGAGGATGATCGTGCCGAGGCCGAGCTGGACTCCCAGGTTCAGGAAGAGCGTCAGGAGCGACGCCCCCATGACGATCTCGGGCGTCGCCATCGGGAGGAAGATGAGCAGGTTCGTCGCGCCGCGACCCCTGAACCGATAGCGCACGAGCGCCATCGCGATCAGCGTTCCGAGGACGGTTGCAACTGCGCTCGAGATGGCAGCGATCTCGAGGCTGACCCGCACGGCCTCGCCCAGGCCGGGATACGCGAACGGGTGCCGCCACGCGTCCAGGCTGAACCCCTGCCAGGTGAAGTTGAACCGCCCGACCGGGTCGTTGAATGAGAACAGAACCACGACCGCGATCGGGAGCATCAGGTAGGTGAAGGCGAGGATCGCGAACGCAGTCAGCGCGTGCGCGCGAGCGAAGCCGGCGACCCGGGCAAAGATCGACGGCGACGGCTTGCGAAGCGCGACGGCTCCCGTGGCAGCTGTCATTGACAGCATCCTCCCGAGCGAAGCGATGGGACACGATTCCGACCCGGGAAAATGCGCAGCATTTTTTCGGGGTTCATCCTGTGAGCTTCTCGGTGCCGATCAGGCGGGTGTAGAGGAGGATCATCACCAGGATCGCGGCCATCAGGATGAAGCTGAGGGCGGCTGCCTCCGGATAGTCGGCGATCACCTTGAACTTCGACTGGATCACGTTTCCGATCATGTACTGGCGCGGCGTCCCGAGCAGCTGCGCGTTGATGAAGTCGCCCGCCGCCGGGATGAACGTCAGGAGCGTGCCCGCGAAGACGCCGGGCAAGGAGAGCGGGAAGGTGACCCGGAAGAAAGCCTTCACCCGGTTCGCGTACAGGTCCTCAGCCGCCTCGATCAGCCTGTGGTCGATCTGCTCCAGGCTCACATAGAGCGGTAGGGCCATGAAGGGCAAGAAGTTGTAGGTGATCCCGGCGACGACTGCGAGCGAGCTGGCAAGCAGATGACCGTCGGAACCAAGGAGATGAAGCGTGCGGAGCGTGTGGACCACGAACCCGTCGTTGGTCAGGATGATCTGCCAGGCGAGGGTCCGGATCAGGTATGTGACGAAAAAGGGGGCAATGATCAGGAGCAGCAGCAGGTTCTTCCACCGCCCCCCTCGAAACGCGATCCAGTACGCGAGCGGGTAGCTGATCAGGAACGCGACCACGGTTGCGATCGCCGCGTACTCGAGCGACCGGGTGAACTGCGCGTCGTAGCCCGAGATCGCGTTCCTGTAGTTCTCCCACGCCCAGGTGAACACATACCCGTCGAAGAGGTCACCCGACTGGAGCGATGTGTTCCCCAGGTAGTACGTCGGGACCAGGAAGAAGAAGGCGAGAAACGCCAGCCCTGGTGCCAGGAGCAGGTATGGCGTCAGCCAGCGGTGCCGGTGGAAGACGTTCACTGCGAGACGCTCCTAGTCGCTCGTCGACGCCCTTACGCGCCGATGACCGCCTGGAACTGCTCCTTGTAGTCCTTGTTGTCGGCTGCTTCGGCGTCGAAGATCTTCACCTTGGAGAGCGTCTCCTCGTCGGGGAAGATGAGGTTGTTGTTGGCAATGTCAGGATCGAGATTCAGCATCTCGTCCTTGGCTCCATCGACCGGGCAGATGTAGTTGACGTACGCCTCGATTTGCGCGGCGATCTTCGGGTCGTAGACGAAGTTCATGAAGGTAGACGCGGTAAAGACGTCCCCGCCCTTCGGGATCAACATGTTGTCCGTCCAGATCATGCCGCCGTCGTCCGGGATCACGAACTTCAGGTTCGGGTTGTCCAGCTGGAGCTGCACGACGTCTCCCGACCAGGCGATCGCGGCGAGGATGGAGCCCCTGGCGAGGGCGGCCGCGTAGTCGTTCCCGGTGAACTTCTGGACCTGCCCCGAGTCGACTGCCTTCTGCAGCTTGTCGATCGCTTTTCCGAAGGCCTCGGCCGTCACCTTCGACGGGTCGTCGCCGTTCGAGGACATGACGAGGCCCATCGTGTCGGGCATTTCCGAGAGGCACGTGACGGCGTCATGGAGATCGGGGTCGGTGAAGAGCTGATCGATGGACGTGATCGCCTTGCCGAGCGTCTTCTCGTTGTACGCGATTCCGGTCAGGCCGGACTGCCAGGGCAGGCTGTACTCGCGCTTCGGGTCCCAACCCGGGCTCTGTAGCGCACTCACGAGGTTGGAGCTGTTCGGAATCGCGTCCTTGTCCAGCTTGTCGACGTAGCCAAGCCGGACCATCCGGGCGGCCATCCAGTCGGTGAGGACGGTGATGTCACGGTCGATTGCCTGACCCTGCGCGAGCTGGGCCTGGAACTTGCCGAACCATTCTTCGTTGTCGTTGACGTCCTCGATGTACTTCACCTTGACGCCCGTCTTCTGCTCGAACTGCTCGAGGGTGGGACGCTTATTGTTCTTCTCGTTGTCGATGTAGAGCGGCCAGTTCGAGATCGTCAGCTGCTCGGCGAGCGTCGTGTCGGCCGGCGCGGCCGCCGTCGACTCGGTGTTGGCACTCCCCTCGATTCCGCTGTCTCCGCCGCAGGCGGCGAGGAGTGACGGAATCGAGAGAACCGCTCCGCCCGCAGCCGCTCGCCGCAGCAGTTCGCGGCGAGTGATGGGGTCAAGCATGGGTGTCCTCCTCGTCTTGGACTACGAATGTCGCGTCCGCGCTCCAACCGAGCGTGACGCGGTCGCCTGCCTTGGTCGACCCGGCATCCGGGTCGGCGTTCTGGACGTACACGGTGACGGGACCGGCCGTCGTCTCCACGATGTACTGGGTCGAGACGCCGATATAGGCGCGCTCCTTGACCACGCCCGAGAGCGTGTTGTCGGCGTTCCCACCGATGCTGATCTTCTCCGGCCTGATCCCGACGGCCACCGGCCCGCGCGCCTTGGCCGTGGGTGCGCTGACGGTGGTGCCGTCGTGAAGCCGTACGGATCCGTTGCCGTCGGCCTCGCCGCGCAGGAGGTTCGAGACGCCGAGAAACCCGGCGACGAACGCTGTTTCCGGGCGCTCGTAGAGCTCGGTCGGAGCCCCGAGCTGCTCGATCCTGCCCGCGTTCATGACCGCGATCGAGTCGGCCATCGTCATCGCCTCTTCCTGGTCATGGGTGACGTGGATGAAGGTGATCCCGAGGTCGCTCTGCAGTCCCTTGATGAAGAGCTGCATCTCCTTTCGGAGCTTCAGGTCGAGGGCGCCGAGCGGCTCGTCGAGCAAGAGCACGCGAGGGCTGTTGACGAGCGCGCGAGCCAGAGCGACCCGCTGTGCCTGGCCACCGGAGAGCTGTTGAGGCTTGCGCTTCTCGTAGCCTCCGAGCTGCACGAGCTCGAGGATTTTCCCGACCCGGGACTTGAGGTCTCCTCCCTTGACCCCGCGGCGGCGGAGACCGAAGGCGACGTTCTCGAAGATCGAGAGGTGCGGGAAGAGCGCGTAGCTCTGGAAGACGGTGTTGACGTCCCGCCTGAAGGGCGGGCGGCCGGTGACATCGGAGTCGCCGAGGTAGATCGTGCCTTCGGTCGGCTCCTCGAACCCGCCGATCATCCTCAGCGTCGTCGTCTTCCCGCAGCCCGAGGGGCCGAGCAAGGCGAAGAACCGGCCGTGGTCGACCGTGAGCGAGAGGTCGTCGACCGCGACGACGTCGTCGAAACGCTTCGTGACGTTCTCCAGCCGGACGTCAGGGGCCATCGGCGAAGACTCCTGCGCACTCTCAGAGGAGGTAGCCGTCGCTGCGCCCGGGAGGACGGTCATCCTCCACCCGAGCGCAGCGACGGGTCTATTTGTCCCCGGGAAAAATGCGGAAGCATTTTTTCCGGCTAGATCTTCGCCATCACGTGCTTGATCTGGGTGTACTCCTCGACCGCGTAGATCGACATGTCCTTGCCGTAGCCAGACTGCTTGTAGCCGCCGTGTGGCATCTCGGTTGCCATCGGGATGTGGTCGTTGATCCACACTGTCCCGAATTCCAGCTTCCTGGCGGCGTTCAGCGCCCGGCCGATGTCGCGCGTCCAGACCGAGGCCGCGAGTCCGTAATCCACGTCGTTCGCCCAGGCGATCGCCTGGTCGTCGTCGGCGAAGCGCTGGACGGTCACGACCGGCCCGAACACCTCGCGCTGCACGATCTCGTCCGTCTGATCGACGTCGACGATCACGGTCGGCTTGACGAAGAAGCCGCGATCGCCGTTCGAGTCGCCGCCCGTGAGGACCTTGGCCTTCGTCGAGCCGGCTCGCTCGAGGAACCCGAACACGCGCTCCTGCTGCGCCTTCGAGATCACCGGCCCCATCTCGATCTCGTCGCCCTCGGCGGGATCCCCCACGTGGAGCGACTCGACGGCCGGGACGAGCTCCTCCAGGAGCCTGTCGTAGATCTTCGGCCCCGCGACGATGCGCGAGGCTGCGGTGCAGTCCTGACCCGAGTTCCAGTAGCCGCCGATCTTGATCCCCTCGGCCACGGCAGCCGGGTCGGCGTCGTCAAAGACGATCACCGGTGCCTTGCCGCCCAGTTCGAGGTGGACGCGCTTCAGGGTGTCGGCCGCCGCCCGGGCGATTTCCTTGCCGGTCCCGACGTCTCCGGTCAGCGAAACCATGCGCACGTCCGGATGTCGGACCAGGCCGGCTCCGACAGGCTCCCCGTCTCCCGTGATCACGTTGAAGACGCCCGGAGGAAAGATCTCGCGCGCGTAGTTGGCGAGCATCAGCGACGTGATCGGCGTCTGCTCCGAGGGCTTCAGAACCGTGGCGTTCCCGGCCGCGAGTGCGGGACCGATCTTCCAGATGCCCATCATGAGCGGGTAGTTCCACGGCGCGATCTGGCCGACGACGCCGACGGGCTCGCGGCGGAGCATCGACGTGTACCCGGCGAGGTACTCGCCGGCCGCACGGCCCTCGAGACACCGCGCTGCGCCCGCAAAGAAGCGCAGGTTGTCCACGCACACCGGAATCTCGTCCCGGGCGTAGGAAAGCGGCTTGCCGACGTTCTGCGACTCCGCCTGGGCAAGGTCCTCCGCGTGCTCCTCGACCGCGTCGGCCAGCTGCAAGAGCATGGCCTGGCGATCTGCCGGGGTCGAGTCGCGCCAACTCACCATCGCGTTCTTCGCGGCCTCGACCGCCCGGTCGACATCCGCCTGCGTGCCGCGAGGCACCTCGGCGATCACTTCACCCGTCGCCGGGTTCAGGACTTCCATGGTTTCGCCTTCGACGGCCTCCACGGCCTCGCCGCCGACGAAGTTCTCGTATCGCGCAACGCTAACGCTCATGCTTCTCCCTCCGTTTCTACACCGAGGCCAGACTAGCCCCTGCGACGCAGGCCAACAAGCCTGAACACACGGCCGACGGCGCGAACTCTAGTTGGACTCCGTGTCGAAGTTCAGCGGGTCCCTAGCTGCATTCCGAGCAGACGCGGCAGCCCGGCAACCGCGCGAGCCGCGAGGGGACCCTGCCTGCCTTCTTCCTCGGCCTCCTCACAGGCGAGGATGGCTGCGCGCACGGCGCCCCCACCGAGCCGCCGGAAGGGCTCCGGCGGTAGCATGCGCATGCTCCGGTTGACCAGCGGCAGGCCCGTCCACTCGTCCATCACGCCGGTCACGAGCGAAGCCAGGACCTGGCCTCCGATCCAGCTCGGTCCGGCGCCGTGGCCCGAGTACCCGGCGCCGTAGTGGATCTGGGTCCCGGAAGCGGTCCCGAAGAAGGGGACGTGGTCGGCCGAGACGTCGATGGGGCCGCCCCACGAGCGCTCGAGTGGGACATCGGCGAAGGCGGGCAGGAGGCGCTCAAGACCTCGCGCTGCGCGCCCGGCCGTGGCGACATCGCGAGAGAAGCGGGCATCGATTCGGCCACCGGTCCCGATCGGGCCCGAACCGCTTCCCATCAGGACCCTTCCGTCATTCGTCGTCCGGAAGTAGTGGAGGAACATCCGGGCGTCGCAGATAGCCTCGCCACCGGTCCAGCCGATCTCTTCCAAGAGCTCGGGCACCGGCTCGGTCAGGACGACATAGCTGCCGAAGTTCGTGAGCCGGCCCGCCACGGGGCGCCAGCCGGTTAATGCTGCGTTCGTGGCGAGGACGACCTGCTCGGCTCGGACCCGCCCTCCGGTCGTCTCGAGGATGTTCGGGGAGCCCGCGGTCATCTGAAGGACGCGAGTTCGCTCGTAGAGCGGCACCCCCTCGTCGAGGACTGCTCGCCGGAGACCCCGCGCGAGTCTCGCAGGCTGCACCGTGGCGGTGTCGCGGACGAGGACGCCGTGGCGGAAGCGTGGCGACCGGCAGCGATCCTGCACCTCGGCGGGGCTGAGCGGCTGGACGACGTCGTCCTCGATCCCGAGGGACCGGGCTGCCTCCACGACTGCGTCGATCCACGCGTCCTGCGCGGGAGCGCAGGAGACCTTCAGGTATCCCCCCTCGCGGAGCCACACGTCCTCGCCCCGCCGCTCGGAGAACTCCCGGATCGCCGGGACGATCCTCGCCCCGGCGTGGGCGACCGCCAGAGCCCCGTGAGTGCCGAAGAGCCGCCGGAGCTCGCCGAGGCCTCCGTAGTACCCCCCGACGAACCCGCCGTTTCGGCCGCTCGGTCCCCAGCCGACGATCTCGGCCTCGAGCACTGCGACGCGGATGCGGGCATCGCGCTCGCTGAGCGCAAGTGCTGTCCACAAGCCCGTGTAGCCGCCACCGACAATCGCGACGTCCACGTCGAGGTCGGCCGTGAGGGGCGAGGCCTCAGCCGTGTCGCCCTCGGCGGCGAGCGCCTCGTCGAGCCACCAGGCGGGCAGAGCGGGCTGGGGCACGACCACGGCCACGGCGGCCGGAGACTAGCTCTTCAGCAGCTCGACGGTGCGCTCGATCGGGAGGGCGTAAACCGTCGTGCCACCCTTGCCGGTCATCGTCTCGGCGGCGAAGAGGGCGTTCACGATCGCCTCCTCGGTAGCCTCGACGACTGCGTCGAAGAGATGGGTGATGTAGAGGTTCGACAGCATCTCGACCGGCACCGTCAGGGGGCCGCTCGCATCTCCCTCGCTTGGTGGCAGGCCTCGATTCCCCGTCGTGAACGCGAGGAAGATGTCGCCGCTCGAGTTCTCTCCGACGCCCCCGACCCGCGCGATCCCCAGACCAACACGCTGTGCGAGGCGCGAGCATTGCACCGGCAGGAGTGGGGCATCCGTGGCGACGATCGCGATGATCGAGCCGGTTCCGTCGACTCCGGGCTCGGGCACGTCCGAGGCTGGGATCGCCTCGCCGACGGCAACCCCGTTGATTCGGAGCCGCTCGCGCCGGCCGTGGTTTGCCTGCACCAGCACGCCCACGTTCGCCCCGCCCACGGCTTCGACGACACGCGAGGAGGTTCCGATCCCGCCCTTGAAGCCGTGGCAGATCATCCCCGTGCCGCTGCCGACATTCCCCTCCGCGACCGGGCCGGCGCCAGCCGCGTCGAGTGCGGCCTGCACGTGCTCGGGCCGGACGTGAAAGCCGTTGATGTCGTTCAGCTCGCCGTCCCACGTCTCGCCGACCACAGGGAGGCTCCAGAACACGGTGTCGTCGTCACGCAGTGCGACTTCGGCGGCGATCAGCGCGTCGCGAACAACCCCGACCGAATGGGTGTTGGTCAGCGCGATGGGGGAGGTGAGCGTTCCCGAGTCCCGGATCCACTCGAGCCCGGTCAGCTCGCCGTTGCCGTTCAGCCTGTGCGGCCCGGCAAAGAGCGGCTCCTCCCAGGCGTTCCGCTCGTTCGGCAGAATCACGGTGACGCCGGTCCGCACCGATCCCCCCTCGATCAGCGTCGTGTGCCCGACCTGGACGCCGGGCACGTCCGTGATCGCGTTCGCCTCGCCGGGCGGCAGGGTTCCGATCACGACGCCGGCCTCGCGCGCCCTGGGCCTCGCTCCCGGCATCATCCGGTCGTGAACTGGTGGCTCTTTAGCTTGCCCTTCTTGATCTCGATCAGCGCGCCTCGAAGAATGCCCTCGTTGTACTCGCTGCCCGGATTGATGCCCACGGTCGGGCCAAGCTTGTAGGTGCCCCTGGACTCGTGCAAATGGCCGTGGAGCCCGAGCATGGGCCGGTGTCGCTCGATCACGGAGCGACAGGCTGTGCTCCCGACCGGGTGCATGTCGACCCCGCCGGCCCCGGAACGGAGGCGCAGGTCTGCGGAGAGCTTCGGCCCTGCGTCGATACCCGTGTCGTACGGCGGGCAGTGGAAGTTGAAGACGGCCCGCTCGGGGTCGCTGACTTGCGACGCGACACCCTCGAGCCGTTCAGCGAGCTCCGTCTCCTCGACGTCGCGGGGGCAGTCCCAGGGCGTCCGGTTTGCATAGCCGCAGCTCGCGACTTCGGTGCCATCAGGCAGCTCGACCACCCGCCCTTCCAGGAACTGCACGTGACTGCTCGAGTCGATCACCTCGTCGATCTGCCGCGGATCGTCATTGCCGGCGTTCACGAGGCACGGGATCCCGAGTGGCGTGAGCCGTTCCTCTGCCAGCTCGACCCAGCGCCTGACCCGGTCGACGATCAACCGGGTGAAGAGCTCATCCCGCGCCTCGGCGCTCGCAGCGAGCTCCCGCTCCTCCGCCGCGGTGCACCTGTGGGCGTAGTAGCCGGTGTTGGCGATCTTCTTCTCGAGTTCTTCGATCGCCTCCGAGCCCTCGACCGTTACCTCGTCGCCGAGGAACACCGCACGCCGCCGACCAGGACCGTCCTCGACCAGCGGCACGATCGCCTTACCGGTGATGTCGCCGCCGAGAAGGATCGCATCCGCCCCGTAGAACCCGGCCGCGTTCACGAACTTCGTAAAGCAGCGGTCCGACCCGTGCACGTCGGTTGCGTAGAAGAGCTTCACGCTATTCGGGCGGGATCTCCTTGTAGAGAAGGTTCAGGTCGATGCCCCGCCGCTTCTGGATCGTGCTCGCGACGAAGTACCAGATGGCCCCCGCCACGTAGATCCCGACGACGAAGGCGATCGCCCTGTTTCCGGTCGGGCCGCTGAACGCGGGCGTCTTGAAGGACGCGATCAGGATGAGTGTGAACAGGATCAGGTTCCCGACGCCAAGCAACGTGATCATCGGGATGCCGGCGATGCGGCGACGCACGGCCGCGGGCGCCTGGTTGAAGAGCTCGGGACGCCTGTAGGGGAGCAGGATCGCTGCAAAGCTCGCGATCCAGAACGCGACCGAGAAGATAACGATGTAGTTGACCACGATCGTGAAGAAGCTCGTGAAGACGTAGAGGGCGAGGAGGATCGCGGAGATCGCCGTGATCACGATCGCGGAGACCCACGGCGCGTGGGTCCGCTCGCCTACGGTCGCGAGTTGCTTCGGCGCCACCCCGTCGAACGACCAGGCGAACAGGTTGCGCGTGCAGATCATCCCGATCACGAGCAGGAGGAGCGCGTGCCAGAGGATGAAGCTGAGCCCGATCAGGACGTTCAGGAACGTACTGTCGGTCATGATTCCGGCGAAGAAATTCAACACCGGTGAGACCGGGATTCCGGAGCCGTCGTCCGTGTTCCCGTCCAAATAGACGACCGAGTTCGTGAAGTCCTTGCCGACGACGTCGTAGTAGCGCCAGAAGGCGAGCATGTAGACGAGGTAGGCGAACCCGAGCGTCAGGAGCATCATCCGCGGTTGCGTCCGCGAGGCCTGCTTCACCTCGCCTCCGATATACGCGGAGTAGGTGAACCCGATGTAGATCCAGTACCCGAGCGGGATCGCAAGCAACGCTCCCACAAAGGTGGCGTCACCGGCGGAGAAGCCTGCTCCATGCGCCGCGCTGATGATCCCCTGGTACGTCTGCCCGTCCGCTCGCTCGGCCATGAACGAGTTGAAGTTGCGGATGAATTCCTCCTTCGACGTCGTGAAGAGGACGCCGAGCGTGACGAAGGTACCGAGCAGCGCCGGGATGATGCCGATCAGGAAGATCCAGCGAAGAATCCTGGTCGAGAGCGAGAGGACCGCGAGCGTGACCGCCAGGAGGCCGAGTCCGATCAGAAACGTTGGCCAGTCCTTCGAGACGCTCTCGCTCCAGCGCACGAGCCGGTCGTTCCCGGTCGCGTTGCCGAGAGTGGCGAGGGCGACCGCGAGGCCGAAGTTGACAGTGAACGCGGCGTAGAGCGCGAGCCCGAGGAACTGCGACCAGGTGAAGCCCCAGTTCGCGGTGAAGCCGAGGCCCGGGTGAACGACGCGGCTCAGATAGACGTAGTCGCCGCCCGAACGCGGGAGGATGCCGGCGAGGTAGCCGTACATCAGCGCGTTCGCCAAGGTCAGGAGCGTCCCGATCGTGACGATCACGAGGACGTTCTGCTCGGGCCAGAGCCCGGCGGCGAAGGTCGGGACGACCGCGAGCACGAGCCCCAGCGCGTAGCCGAGCGTGTTGAAGATGAAGACGTCGGAGGGACGGAACTCGCGGATGAGCCCGGACGACTGGCGAACGAAAAGCCCACGTGCCGCAGGGATCTGTGCCGAACCGGCTTGCGCCTGCTCACTCATTGGTTCCTCCTGTTTTCGCAAGGGGATGATCTCACGCCGGGACTGCGCTTTCCGACTTGACCCACTGCTCCACCGCACGGACGGTCTCGGCCATCCGCTCGACGACGAGGCTTAGCTCTTCCTCGGTGCTCGTGAAGGCAGGCGCGATCAGCGTCTGGTCGCCCGCGTAGCCGTCCGCGGTCGGCTGGGTCGAGTACACGATGAGCCCCCTGCCGAGGGCTTCGACGTCGATCTTCCGCGCGATCCCGAGCGCGGGATCGAGGAACGACACACCGTCTGACGGGTCGACGTAGTCGATGCCGAGCAGATAGCCGTGCCCGCGCACCTCTCGCACCAGCTCGCAATCGGCCAGGGCGCTCTCGAGCAGCCGACGAAGGCGCGGGCCGGTCTTCCGAACCCGCTCGAGGAGCTCATGACGCTCGAGGTAGTCGAGCACGGCCAGGCCGACCGCGCAGGGAAGCGGCGCACCGTCCCACGTGTGGCCATGCTCGAAGGCGCGCGAGCCGGCGGCGACGGCGTCGTAGATCTCCTCCCGGCAGAGCATCGCCCCGATCGGCGCGTACCCGGCACCGAGGCCTTTGGCCGTCGTGATCACATCGGGGACGAACGGCAGCCGGTCGGCCGCGAACCAGGTGCCGGTCCGGCCGAGCCCGGTCACGACCTCGTCGAGGCAGATCAGGAAGCCATGCCGCTCTCGCCGCTCCGCCAGACCCTCCCAGAAGCGCCGGGGAGGCGCATAAGCCGGCAGCGCCGCAGCGCTCACCGGCTCGCAGAAGAACGCTGACACCGTCTCTGGCCCCACCTCTTCGAGCGCGGCGTCGAGAGCTGCGAGCGCAGCCTCCCCCGACGGATCGAAGCGCCAGGTGGAGGGCGGGATGTGCGGATGTTGGGCGAGGTAGGGCTCGTAGGGCGCCTGGAGGCCGGGGCGACCGGTCAACGCGAGCGTGGCGACCGTCGGCCCGTGATAGGCCTGGGCCGGCGAGACGATCCGCCAGCGGGCCGTGTCCCCGCGCTCGACGTGGTAGCTCCGCGCGAGCCGAAGGGCGGTCTCATTGGCCTCGGCCCCGCCCGTGACGAAGTGGACACGGGTGAAGCCGGGCGGCGCGAGCGCCGTCAGCCGGTCCGCAAGGCGCTCCTGCGCCTCGGTGGTGAACTGCTGGTTGTAGAGGAACGAAACACGGGCGGCCTGTGCGCGGGCCGCCTCGATGATCTCCGGCACGCCGTGCCCGATCGACGCGACCATGGCGCCGCCTCCGACCGCGTCGAGGAAGGCGTTCCCCTCGCGGTCGTAGAGCCAGACCCCCTCGGCCCGCTCGATGAGCGGGTAGGTGCGATCGAGCTCACGCGGGAAGACATGCGTCTCGTCGGCCCTGACGACGACCCGTTCGCTCATAGGCCGGCCTTTGGCCTATGAGCGTGTGGAGGGGGTGTGGGGGAACCGGGAGGTTCCTCCACGTTGGACTGCAAGAAGGGGGCTCGCGGGGGAAACATGGTTTCCCCCGCGAGAGCGAGCCGAAGGCGAGGGACGGTCATCACGCCTCCGCGAGCCCACACCAGGCCACGATCGCGCGGGCGTAGAGCTTGGCGGCAAGGACGAGCTCGTCCACGCCGACCCACTCATCGGGTGCGTGGGCCCGCCTCAGGTCTCCCGGGCCGAAGGCTGGGCTGGGCGTATCGGCGAAGAGCGTCAGGAGCGCGCCGTCGTACGTGGTGTCGATACCTTCGGGGTTCACTTCGACGCCGAGCTCGCGACCGGCCGCCTGGACGACGCCCAGGATGGGGGTTTCCGGGTCGATCTCGGAGGGCGGATAGTCGGTGTACCAGCTCCAGCTGGGGGGATGGGCGGCGAGCCAGCCGTCGTGCGCGGCGGCTTCGTGAACTGCGTGCTCGATTTCGCCGCGCGGGACGGAGCCGTAGCCCGCCCCGTCCGCATCTCCAGGGAGATAGGTCGTGTTGAGCGCGACGTCGCACCGCTCGGGCACGTTCGAGATGAAGGTGCCGCCGCTGATCTGAGTCGGGTTGACGGACGGCGTGCCGAGGAGTGGATGGCGCTTGGAAGCCCGCTCGGCCCAGTCCTCAGAGAGCCGATCGAGCGCCCCGAGGAGGTAGGCGGCCCTCTGGATCGCGTTGACGCCGCCCCCCTCCTCCCACGGCGGCTGGTTCATTTCCGCGTGGGCCGAGCGCCCTTCCACCGACAGCGTCCCGTGCAGCAGGCCGCGGGTCGCCACCCACAGGTTGAAGCGCGTCGGCTCGGGCACGAGCCCGGCGTCGGCGCTGTAGCCCCGGGCGATCGCCGCGTTCGTTCCCATCGCGCAGGTCTCCTCGTCAGGGACGGCTTCGAAGAAAACGTCTCCCGCGAGACCGACTCCGCCGGCGCGCAACGCCTTCAACGCGAAGAGGGCGGCACCTACGCCGCCCTTCATGTCGCACGCCCCGCGCCCGTAGATGCGGCCGTCTCGAACCTCGGCCGCAAAGGGCGGCGAGGTCCAGTTGGACTCATCGCCGGGGCTGACGACGTCGATGTGGCCGTTCACGACGAGCGAGCGGCCTTTGCCCGATCCTCGGAGCGTGCCAACCGTGAGAGGGCGGTTCCGCCAGTGATGCCAGGGCGGCATCATCGGGTGCTGCCGGAACTCGGCCGGGTCCGGCTCCCACTGGTCGACCTCGGCGCCGATCCCTTCGAGCTCTTTCGCAACATAGACCTGGAGCGCAGCCTCCTCGTTCTCCGTGTGCTGCGAGTCCGGCGACAGGTCGACCGACGTCGTGTCGAACGAGACCAGCGTGCGAACGACTTCGACCAGCTCGTCCACGTGGCCGTCCACGTACTCGTCCACCGCCGCCGAGTAAAGGACTTGGCTCAAGGCCAAAAGATTCTACGCATCCACTCCGACGGCGGTCAAATGCCCTTGACGGTTGGTCG
>JBBQXP010000051.1:0-20266 GCA_038209555.1 Gaiellales bacterium | reverse complement strand
TTCGCCTACCCGACCAGCAGCCACCGCGCCCGAGCGCTCCCTGGCTACCTCCGCTGGTACAACCAACACCGACCGCACAGCTCACTCGGCGGCCGGCCGCCAATCAGCCGCGTCTCACAGGTCTGTGGGTCCCACAGCTAGCCGGCGACGAGCGGCTCGGCCAGGTCCGGCCGCTCGACGCTCGGCTGCCACGGAGGCAGCGCTATCGAGACGGTCGTCGGGCCGCCCGGCTCGCTTCGGATGTCGAAGCGGCCGCCGAGGAGGCGGGCCCGTTCGCTCATGCCGACCAAGCCGAAACGACCGACTCTCGCCGCACGTAGGAGTGTCGGCTCGACTGAGAAGCCATCGCCGTTATCGGTCACGGCGGCACGAACGAGGCCGCGTCGCACGGTGAGCGTGATCTGCACCTGCGTGGCGCCGCTGTGCTCCCGGACGTTGTTGAGGGCTTCCTGGACGAACCGGACGAGGGCGATGCGCTGGGAGGCCGAGAGGCCGTCCATCCGTCCGCTGATCGTGACGTCGGCCCGGATGCCGGTTTGGTTGGTGAAGGCCGTTGCCTCGGTCTCGATAGTGAACTTCAGGGGTCGCCCGGCGATCGCAGGCGCGTCGAGCGATTCGCAGAGCTCGCGGAGGTCGGAATCCAAGCCGTGGAGCCGCTCCTCGAAGGTGTCGATGCTGTCGAGAAGCCGTGGGACGTCGCCGGCACCGGCAGAGGCCGCGAGATCGGAGCGAAACGCTCGCAGGTCACCGGCGAGGGCGATGACGTGCTGGATCGGGCCGTCGTGAAGGTCGAAGCCGAGCCGCGCGAGGCGCCGCTCGGTGGCGGCGACGAGCGCCTGCTCCTTCTGTGCATTGCGCTCGAGTAGCGCGTGGCGCTCGAGCAGCGGGCTGAGCGCGTCGGCCGCCGAGGTGAGGATGGTTGCCGCCAGCGGTCGTGCGGCCGGCCCCAGTCGTACGAACAGCGCTCCAACTGTCTGCTGCCAGCAGACGACCGGGCAGGCCATTGCGCCCCGAGCGCTCACAGCCGGACCGTGCGTGCGCGTGACGGCTCGGCGAACGAGCGCCGGCGGGCGCTTCGGCGGCGGCGCGTCTCCGGCATGGGCGACGCAGGTGATGCCCCCCAGGGAGCCACGAGTCCAGAGGGAAACATGCTCGACGCGACCCAAAGCCCCCGCGAGCCGCAGCTGAACAGCGAGGGCGGTTGCCGGTGCGAGGGCGACGAGATTCGAGTTGCGGCAGGCGCGACCGTGGAGCTCGACAGCGACTACGTCAGCATCGCGTCCCAGAGCAGCTGCGAGATCCTCGATCAGGCCGTCCAGGCCGGGTTCCCAGGGAAAGTCGAGGGCGAGCTCGGCGAGGACGTCAGCGGCGAAGGGAAGCAGAAGCTCCATACCGTCTGTCTCAGCGTCCGCGCCCGCGTACGGGGCCGCCACGGTCCGGGCCGCTGCGACGTCGAGAATTCCGAGCACCGCCGGCGAGGGCCGACCGGGATCCGGGAGCTCACTCATCAGCGCGTGCGTGAACTCAGCCGCAAGCGTGGGCTGGCCGATTGGCGTGGTGTCAGTCATCCGCAGTGGTTTTCCGACCTTGATCTCATGCTGTCCCGTCGTCGGGAGATGCCGTGGGTTTCGGATTCGAAGTGTGCGCCGCCCGGGACGATGGCTCAATGGGCCGGGCGGGTAAATGGCCGTTGAGGTTTCTCAACGTTTTTATGTAATGGGAAGGCTCGGCTTTCAACATAGGAGTCGCCAAAGGTATGGCATGCGTTGAGAAATCTCAACGCTACGCCATGCGCCAGGTCCTATTGAGGAGACGACCGCGCGCGCACAGAATCCGCACGAGGAGACGCTTGGACGAGGGAGAGGGATGACGACCGTCGCGCGGGAACCACCTAGCCGAACGTGTGGCCAGGCCCCACCGTCGGGCGTGCCCGACCTAGACGGCACTGTTGAAAACTTTGGGGAGATTTCATCAACCTGTGGAGAAAGAGGGGGACTGCGGACCATGAAAGTTCTTATTGCGGACGACCATCGCCTCATCGTCGAGGGGATCCGGAGAGCGCTTGAAGGAATCGAGGACATCGAGGTCGTTGGAGAGGCGAACAGGGGGAGCCAGGTACTCCCTCTCGTTCGTCGCCTCAAGCCCGACGTGGTTTTGCTGGACATGCGGATGCCGGACGTCGACGGGCTCCAGTGCCTCGATCAAATTCGGAAGAGCTGCCCCGACGTCAAGGCGATCATGCTCTCGGTCTTCTGCGACGCGGAACGGATCCAGGCGGCCTTCCGCCACGGCGCTGTGGGCTACATCGTCAAGAGCGTGAACCCGGTCGACCTTCCGTCCGCGATCCGGCAAGCTGTCGAAGGAACCGTCTTCCACGCCTTCGGCTCGCCCGAGCCCGACCCGTCGAATGGGATCGCAGGCGACCTCACCGAACGTGAGCTCGTCATTCTGAAGGCGGTGGCCCGAGGTCTTTCGAACTCGCAGATCGGCAAGGAGCTCTGGGTAACCGAGCAGACCGTCAAGTTCCACCTGACCAACATCTACCGGAAACTCAGCCTCGCGAACCGGACCGAAGCCGCGCGCTATGCGTTCCAGCACGGCCTTGCCGAGAGCCCGCTCTTTGAGTACGCCTAGCCTCGTCGGGCCCTTCGGCCAACTCGCCGAAGGACCTGCTTCTGCCCAACACTGGGCCAGTGCGCCGCGGTGCCGGAACCGTCAGATTACGAGTCAATGCCGGGCACCCATCTCCCGCTCGACAACGTGCGTCCCTTGCACCGCGTACGCGTGCTCGTTGCCTCTGGCGATCAACGCTTCGTCCGCATGGCGGGTTTCCTCCTCGAGCGCAGCGGCTTTCTCGTCACCGGGCTCCACAACGTCGACCATATGCTCGGGGCCGTCGACCGGCACGCTCCTCACGTCGTCGTCCTTGACGGGAGCGATTCCCTGGCAGCATCGTCGCGGAGCGCAGCGGCGATCGAGGCGCTCCACCCGGGTGTCCGGGTGATCGTCGTGGCCGAGAACGGCAACGGATCCCAGCCGGGCGACGGCTCGCTCTCCCAGCTCCCGAAGTGGAGCTCGATGACCGAGCTCGTCGCCGAGGTCGGGCGGTCTTACCTGAGCCTCGAGAGCCGATGACCGAAGCGTCCATGGACGCCACGGACCAGACGGCCCGCTTCACAGGAGTGCGCATACCTGCGGCATTCGCGGGGGCCGTCTTCGTCCTGGGCTGCTTCGTGCGCTTTGGGTTCTCGGGCAGGGCCGTCGTCGGAGCCTTCTTCTGCGCCGTGCTTCTCGTGCTCTCGGTCATCGACCTCGAGCAGCGCCTCATCCCCAACCGCATCGTCCTGCCGGCAACGCTGGTCGTCCTCGCCGCACAGGCCGCGTTGTACCGAGGCGAGGCCGTTGAGTTCCTTGTCGCCGCCGGCGCTGCGGCGCTCTTCCTTCTGCTGCCGATCCTCGTCTATCCCGCCGGAATGGGAATGGGGGACGTGAAGCTGGCTGCTTTTCTCGGTGCTGCGCTCGGCCGCGACGTCGTCGACGCTTTTGTCGTCGCGTTCTTCGCCGTCGCCGCTGCCGCCGTCATCATCCTGGTCCGCGAGGGCTCGACGGCTAGGAAGCGAGCGATCGCCTTCGGCCCCTACCTCGCGGCCGGGGGAATCACCGCCCTTTTCTTCGGCGAGTCGATCGTCCAGGGCGTCTTCGGCTAAGAGCCGTCCGGCGCGCGGACGTCACCTAGCGCAAGCTGCTCGCCGACCTGCACGCCGCGCCTCGAGGCCTGGCCGGCGGCCATCTCGACGACCACGCGGGCCCCGCGTTGCCCGGCGACCCGCCACGGCTTCAGATCGCTCGAGACGGCGAGGACCCGGAGCTCACGGTCGAGAAACAGGGCGTCGATCGGAAAGCGCATGAAGAGGGTGTGAATCGACCCGGCCGGCCGGATGAGGAGGCACTCGTCATCGGGAAGCTGGCGCTTGCCGAGCAGTCCCCGCATCCGGCTGAAGAAGTTGTCGGCGATCCGGCAGCGCTCGCACACGACGCTGCCGTCCGCGTGTCTCAGATCTCTCAATAGCCGATGTGGATGTGATCGAAGTGGTCGGCGAGGGCGAAGGATGGTCCGCCGAATCCTAGAAGAGAGATGACCTGCCGCGGCTGGAGCTCCGCGGGCAGACGAAGGATGCGCTCGACGGCCGCTTCGGTAACGGAGCCGGGGCCCTGATTTCCGCCGATTGGCAGCCCACCCAGCGCCGAGATGTCGACCGCGTGGCCGTAGATGTGAGCGGAGACAACCCCCGGTCGCGCGAACAGGCGGTGTCCGCTCAGCAGGCTCGAGACGGTGACCTGGTGGAACGAGACAGCCAGGTACCGGATGAGGACCGTCACCCTGACGTCGATTCGGCCGGAGACGAGGTCGGTGCGGCCGGAGGTGTAGATCTGAACCCGGCGATCACGAAGGAGCCGGCGTTCCAGCGCGGGCTTGGCGCGCTCGAGCCCGGTGACGAGCGCCTTCAGGCCGACGGCGCGATTGTAGTTGCGCAGCGCGATCACGCGCTGGCCGAACTCGGCGCCTCCGAGACGCACGACAGCGCGTTCGGCGTCGGCCCTCGCCCCGACACGGCGCAGCTCTCCTGCTAGGCGGTGCAACGCCGCGGGGCTCGAAGGCATGCGCCCGTCGTGCCCGCGCGCGCGAACGACGGCGTGGAGGAGAGCCCAGTCCACCTTGGCCCGCCGTGCCGTCTGCTGCAGCAAACGGGCGTAGGCCGGAGCAAGGCGCCGCGCAGGTGGAGTCGGGTCAGGGAGCACCCCGTGCAGCCAGGTCGTGGCGTAGCCCTCGGCCAGCGTGGTGGATGCGGGCGCAAGCACGTAAGGCGCCGAGGCGCCGTTCCCGGCCGCAGGGCTGCCGCCGGCCGCGTCTCCAGACGCGGGGGGTTCCACCGCGCTTCCCGAGTGTGAGCCGGGCGGGTCAGGCGTAGGCGGTTCTGGGTCCGGAGACGGGCCCGGCCCACTGCCGCCGCCTGGTTCCTGCCCCGGGGCCGGCTCCGGGGTCGGCGAGGCCGTGACCGTCGGCGTGTCCACCGTGGGTAACTCCGTGACGGTCGGCGTGTCGAGCGTCGTCGTGGCCTCCGTCGTGGTGCCGGTGGTGCCGACTCCGTCCTCGGCGGACGCTCCGTAAGCGCCGAAAGAGGCGCCGACGGCGAAGAGAAGCGCGAGCGCGAGCGCCCGGAGCCCAGCTCGTGGGCGTTTTTGACTTCCCGTCGCGAGGTCGCGCCGGCTCGGCCGAAGTCTCGACATGGCGGCCAGCATGACGCGCTCGCGAAGAGCGATCACCGCGAGATGGTCGAGCAAGAACTCGCCTTTCAGTCGGTTCCCCGGCGACGCCGCCAGATAGAGAGTTTGGAGTCAGTTCCGAGGGGAGGAGGTGAACTTCACATGCTGATGCGGATCTTCAACCGGGAGCGGCACCGGGAGGAGGGTCAGGCACTTGTTGAGTACGCCCTGATCCTGAGCCTCATCGCCATCTTCTGCATCGGGGCGCTCACGCTCCTCGGCCAGAACGTCAACAACATCCTGAACACGATCGCGAACGGGCTCTAGCCCACGGTTGTCAGGGCATTTCCCCGAGAGAAATCTCGCCCGTGGCGGCCATGCATGACGTCCGGAGAAAAACGTGCACCGCGAGATGGTCGAGCAAGAACTCGCCTTTCAGTCGGTTCCCCGGCGAGGACCAGCAGTTAGGAAGTCAGTAGTCAGTTCGGAGGGGAGGAGGTGAACTACACATGCTGATGCAGTTCTTCAACCGGCTGCGGCACCGGGAGGAGGGTCAGGCACTCGTCGAGTACGCCCTGATTCTTAGCCTCATCGCCGTCTTCTGCATCGGGGCGCTCACGCTCCTCGGCCAGAACGTCAACAACATCCTGAACACGATCGCGAACGCTCTTTAGGCGGCGGTGAACAGGGCAGTCCCCAGCCGCCGTCGTCCGACGCGGTCCTCGTGAGCGCATCGGACGACGGTGCTGGGGGTTCCTGTTTGGAGGGAAGAAATCGATTGAGACCAGTAGGACCACATCGAATTTTGGACGACCGGCGCGAGCCCAGCTCGGCTGCAGCGCGGCCGGCGCGCGCGCTCGAGGCCCGGGCGGATGGGCCCTAGGAGTGGTTGTCGTATCCCCGGGACGTCTCCGGAAGCTTCGCAGGGACGAGCGTGGCGCAGCCCTCGTCGAGTTTGCCCTGGTCCTGCCGCTGCTCCTGGTTCTGCTTTTCGGGATGGTCGATTTCGGCAAGGCGTTCAACTACTGGATCGACGGAACGCACCTCTCGGCGGAGGGAGCTCGCTGGGCCGTCGTGAACAAGAACCCGGGCTCGGGGACGCTGCAGGAATACATCCAGCAGCAGGCGGATACCGCGGAGCTCCAGAGTGGTGGAACCGGCTCTGTCGGGACGCCGCTCCAGGTCTGCATCAGCTTCCCGAGTGGAACGGCCGATGTCGGCGACCCGGTCAACGTCACCGCGAGCTTCACCTACAACTGGATGCCCTTCCTCGGCAATCAGATCGGAGTCACGCAGACGACGGTGAGCGCCTCGGCCACCATGCGACTCGAAGCGGCGCCGACGAACTATGGAGCCGGCTGCTCATGAGGCGCTTCGGCAAAGCTGCGGCGAGAGCGCGCGAGGAGGACGGCGGCGTGCTCGTCATCGTCGCGACCTGGCTCCTGGGCGTACCGGTGCTGATCGTCGTCCTGATTCTCGTTGTCGACGTGGGCAACTGGTATCTGCACAAGCGCCACCTGCAGGTGCAGGCGGACGCCGGGGCACTCGCCGGCGGCGGTGTCTTTACCTACCCGTGCTCGGACGACCCGATCGTCAACGAGAGTCGCCGCTATGCCGGTGACCCGAGTAACGCCGCGCCCTACAACCTTCAAGTCGCCCCGACGGATCAGTCGAACGTGCACGTGCTCGTCAACTCGGCTTCGTACTGGAACGAGGGTGGCACCGACTACAGCGACGGCGGGCCTCCATGCTCGACGAAGTTCGTTGATCTGAAGATCACCGAGGCGAATCTGCCCTGGTACTTCCTCTTTCCCGACGCCCTTGGCATCGTCCCCGCCATCAACGCGCACGCTCGCGTCTCGATCCAGGGGCTGGTGCGTGCGCGAGGCGCCCTCCCGGTCGCGGTTCCCGACATCGACCCGAAGGTCGGCCGCGTGTTCTTCGTCAACGAGGCGAGCGGGGCCGTGCTCGCTTCCACGCCTCTCACGAAGACGGGATTCGACTCCACGACCGGGCTCGCAACCTGGGACAACGCGACCACGCCTGCTTCGCTCGCGGTTAGCTCGGCACAGATCGGGGTTCGGGTCGCCTTCGGCGGCGGCTCGTCGACGACGTGTGGCGGCAATCTCGTCGAGTGCTACGACCTCGGTTCCTCGAACGGGATCGTGTTCGTCCGCGGCTATTCGACCGCTGGCTCCGGGGCGCCCCCGAATCCCCCGATCGCCCGTAACGTCACGCTCTTCAGCGGCAGCTGTTCCGACCCGTATTTCAACTCTCTCGCCGCCTCGTGCTCGTTCGGCGTCAACGCTCAGGTCGACTTCGGCGCCGTAGCGCCGGCGCAGGTGAAAGTCTCCGCGGTCGTCGGTGGCACCGAGAGGCAGCTCCAGTACGACGCCGGCCTCGGTAAGTGGATCTCGACCGTGGGGGGCAACAGCTTCTTCACCGCGGCGCCGGCGGGCGGCCCGATCCCGGTCGAGCTGAAGTGGGAGGTGAACGCGCCCGTCACGATCGGCGGAAACAACTGCACGACGACCGGCGGCAACAAGTGCAAGGGCACGTTCGGCACCGTGCAGCGAACGTTCAGCGGGTCGCTGGGGCGAAGCGGTCCGATCAAGCTCGCCAAGATCTCCGAGGGCGGCTTCTACGGCGCCAACTCGTTTGCGCTGGGGACCACGCACAGCCTCGTCGTGCGCATCGGGATCAGCGGCAACCTCCAGGAAGCTCAGAGCGTCTCGGATCCGATCGTCCAGCTCCGCGTCACGGGCGGGAGCCAGAACCAGTCGATCGACTGTGATCCGAACCTCCCGAACCTTCGCGACGAGATATCGCAGGGCTGCGCGCCGCAGTATGCGATCAACGAGGGCGCGGCATGCCCTTCGACCGCCTCGTCGCTCTGGTCGACGCCCCAGCCGTGGGATTGCGTCGCCATCCAGACCGGAGGCGCGGTGGGCCAGCTCGAGCAGGGGATGCGACAGCGCATCCTCGGTGGGGCGTCCTCCTGCGTGAGCCCGAACAACTGGTCGAGCTTCCCCAATCTTCCGCAGGACGACCCTCGCATAGTCCCCGTGTTCGTGACGCCGTTCGGGACGTTCCAGGGGAGCGGTAACGAGGTCGTCCCGGTCTCGAAATTCGCCACCTTCTACGTCACGGGCTGGTTCTCGAGCCCGTGCTCCGGCGACGACCCAGTGCCCGACAAGGGCTACATCGTCGGTCATTTCATCAAGTACATCTTCGCCCTGAACAACGGTGGCGGCAGCGGCGAGCTGTGCGATTTCAACGTCTTCGGCAGCTGCGTCGCCGTGATGACCGAATGAGGAGGGATTAGGAATGCAATTCGCACAACGCTTGCTGTCAACGCGAGGAGGAACGATCGCGGTCAGCGCTGCTGCGGCAGTTCTCGCCGCGGCCGTGTTCATCGCCTACCTGCACCGATACCGGGAGAGCGTCAACAGCTCGAACGAGCCGGTGACGATCCTCGTCTCGAAGGGCCTGATCGAAAAGGGCACACCGGGCAACATCGTCGGCAGCCAAGGCCTGTACCAGTCCACGACGACGCCAAAGGACGAGGTCCTCGACGGCGCGATCACCGACCCGGATCTCCTCCGGGGTCGCCTTGCGATCGAGGACATCTATCCGGGCCAGCAGCTCACCGTGTCTCAGTTCACGGCGAGCGGGGCGGACGCGATCGGCAACCGGCTCACGGCGGACCAGCGGGCGATCAGCGTTCCCATCGACGTCGCGCACGGCCTCATCGGCAAGGTGCAGATAGGTGACCGCGTCGACGTCTTCGGCGGGTTCAACGTCAAGCGTCTCAATGTAGACGGAACGCCCGACCCTGAGGCCACGGACAGGCCCGTCCTGAAGCTGATCATGGAGGACGCCCTGGTCATCGACGTCCCCGAGCAGCAGGCCGGCGGCTTCGCGCGCGCCGAGAAGTCCGAGGTGACGCTTCGTGTCTCCGACGAGCAGGCGGCCAACCTCGCCTTTGCATCCGACAACGGCAAGGTGTGGATCGTGCTCAGGCCGAAGGCGAACGCGAAAGCAACCACTCCCAACATCGTCACCCTCGAGACCCTCCTCTTCGGTGTCCCATCGGTAACGGCCGTGAGGTCGTTTGGAGGTAAGAGAGGATGAGCCACACGATTCGTACGCTCGTAGCCCTCGACGAGGGGGTTAACCATGAAGCGGTTCAGGCGTCGCTCCCCGTCGACTCCGACATCCAGATCGTCGGCATCGTTGACGGCCTCGAGGACAGCTGGGCCACACTCCAGGAGACGCCGACTGATCTCCTCATCGTCGCCTGTGCCGGGTACTCCGACCGCGCCCTCTACCTGATCGACGGCGCTGTCAAGCAACGCCCGGATCGGCCGGTGGTCGTGCTTGCGACGGGTTCGCCGAACGGGTTCGTCAGCCGGGTCTTCGAGGCCGGCGCCGACGACATCCTGACGCTACCGCAGGCTCCGCCGGACGTCGGCTTCGCGCTCCAGAAGGCCGTGGCCCGAAAGCAGGGCGCGGCGGTCGGCACCGGCGTTGCCCTCTCGCCGATGATCTGCGTGCTCGGCCCGAAGGGCGGCACCGGGAAGACGCTGACGACGTGCAACCTTGCGGTGAGCCTCGCCGAGGCGGGCCACAAGGTCGCAATCGTCGACCTCGACCTCCAGTTCGGCGACGTCGGCCTCGCACTCGGGCTCGCCCCCGACAAGACGATCTACGACCTAGCGAAGTCAGGTGGCTCGCTCGACACGGAGAAGATCGAGGCGTACCTCGTGAGTCACGTGTCGGGGGTTCGTGTCCTCATGGCGCCCACGCGCCCGGATCACGCCGGCGTGATCACGACCGAGTTCCTCCGCGAGGTGTACGTGCACCTCCGCAACTGCAACGACTACCTGATCGTCGACACACCTCCGGGCTTCTCGCCCGAGGTGATCGCATCCATCGACAGCTCGTCACACGTCTGCATGGTCGGAATGCTCGACTCACTGTCGCTCAAGAACACGAAGCTCGGGCTGGAGACGCTTGCGATGATGGGCTACGAGAGCGACAGGACCCGCCTCGTGCTCAACCGGGCGGACAGCCGCGTCGGCATCACCCGGGACGACGTCGTCTCGATCGTCGGTCGCACACCGGACATCGCGGTTCCGAGCGATCGCGACATCCCGCGCTCGATCAACGAGGGCGAGCCGATTGTTCGCGCCAAGACGAGGTCGGAGGCCGCAAAGGCCTTCCGCTCGCTCGCCTCGATGTACGACGGCCACCCGGCGGGGCACCTCAACGGCGGCCGCAAGCGCCGCCGCCTCAGGAAGAAGGGCTAAATGGAACTCCACGAACGGCTCTCGGCCACCCGCCCCGTCGTCGCGCCGACCGGTCGCGACCCATTCGCCGAGCTCAAGAACCGCATCCACCTGGCCGTCATCGGCGAGCTCGGGCCCCAGCTGTTCAACGTCAGCATGGATCCGAATGGGCTGCGGGACCGCGTCGGCACCGACATCAGGACGCACCTCTCGAAAGAGCAGGGCGTCTCCCACAACGACCGCGAGCGTCTCGCTTCCGAGATCGCGGACGACATTCTGGGACACGGCCCGCTCGAGCGGCTTCTGGCAGACGACAGCGTTACGGAAGTCATGGTCAACGGCCCGTTCGACGTCTGGGTCGAGCGTCAGGGCCGGCTCTACGAGACGACCGTTCGCTTCACGGACGAGTCGCACCTGCGCCGGATCATCAACAAGATCGTCGCGCAGGTCGGGCGTCGAGTCGACGAGTCCTCGCCGATGGTGGACGCTCGCCTTCCCGACGGCAGCCGCGTCAACGCGGTCATCCCGCCGCTCTCGCTGAGCGGTCCCGTCCTGACGATTCGTAAGTTCAGCAAGAAGAGGCTGGACCTCAGCGACATGATCCGCCTTGGCACGCTGACGACGGAGACGGTCGAGTTCCTGCAGCGCTGCGTGCTTGCGGAGCTGAACATCCTCATCTCGGGTGGTACCGGCTCTGGGAAGACGACCCTTTTGAACGCTCTCTCGTCGGCGATTCCGGACACCGACCGCATCGTCACGATCGAGGACGCCGCCGAGCTTCGTCTCAACCAGAGGCACGTGCTGCGGCTCGAGGCACGTCCCAAGAACATCGAGGGCGAGGGCGAGATCGCGATCCGCGAGCTCGTGCGCAACTCGCTTCGCATGCGCCCCGACCGCATCATCGTCGGCGAGGTCCGCGGCGCTGAGGCTCTGGACATGCTCCAGGCGATGAACACGGGTCACGACGGCTCGCTCAGCACCGTCCACGCGAACGCGCCACGCGATGCGCTCTCGCGGATCGAGACCATGGTGCTCATGGCGGGCTATGACTTGCCGATCCGAGCGATCCGGCAGCAAGTAGCCGCGGCGCTCGACATGATCGTGCACCTCGAGCGCCTAGAGGACGGCACACGTCGGGTTACCGCGATCACCGAGGTCCAGCGGATGGAGTCCGAGGTGATCACGATGCAAGAGATCTTCGAGTTCAAGGTCGACGAGGTCACGAGCGACCGCGTCGTCGTCGGTAGCCTCCGGACCACCGGTCTACGGCCGGCATTCCTGCACAAGTTCGAGAAGCGCGGCGTCGCCCTTCCGGTCAGCCTTTTCACGGACGGACGGGCGCAACGAGGCCCAACCATGTTGACCGACATCGGGCGGGCGGCCGGCCGATGAAGCGCGCCTGCACCACGTTGGCCCTCCTTGCCGTCTTGGCGCTCTCCGCCGGACCGGCAGCGAGCGCTGCCGAGAGCATCACGGTGCGCAGCACCGCGGGCGCGCGGTTCCCAGACCGCGCGTACGTGCTCACGCTCCCGGACGAGATGGTGCTCCAGGCGGGCTCTGTCAAGGTGCGCGAGAACGGAGAGCTCGTCAAGGACCTGACCGTCGTTCCCGCGAACCAGGCCGGGACGGGTGAGTTCGGCGTCGTCCTCGTCGTCGACGCGAGCAACAGCATGAAGGGAACGGCCATCGCCCGCGCGATGGAGGCGGCGCGCGCCTTTGCGACATACCGGCAGTCGAGCCAGATGATGGCGGTGATCACGTTCAACAACGAGACGAACGTCCTCGTGGCGCTCACAGCCGACGGAGGGGTGATCGCCCGAGGCGTAGCCCACCTCCCCCCGCTCGCGCGTGGAACCCACATCTACGACGCCGTTGAGAAGGCGGTCGCGTTGATCGAGGCGGGCGACCTGTCCGTTGGCTCGGTCGTCGTCCTCTCCGACGGCGCCGACACCGGAAGCCTCGCGTCGCTCGAGGACGCAGCCGCGGGAGCTCGTGGCGCGCGTGTGCGCATCTTCTCGGTCGGCCTTCAGTCTCGCTCCTTCGACGCCGGACCGCTGCGCGAGCTCGCCCGCGCGGCCGGTGGTGACTACACCGAGGCGCGAACGACTGATGACCTGAAGCCGATTCTGGAGGCGCTCGGCGCCAAGCTGGCGAGCGAGTATCTGCTCCGCTACCGCTCAGGCGCCGACGCCGACCAGCAGATTCACGTCTCCGTCAGGGTGCGGGGGCTCGACGGCATCGGGACGGCCGCGTACTCGAGCCCCCCGGGAACGAACGGCGCGGGCGAGGTGCTCCGGCGCTCCTTCGCGGATCTCTTCTGGGGCGGCTCCGCCGGCATGGTCGCGGTGAGCGCCTTCACGGCTCTCCTGGTCGCAGTCGCCCTCATCACGCTCGTCAAGCCTCGTCGCCGAACCCTCCAGCGACGGATGGCGGAGTTCGTCTCGGTGGTCCCGGTCGAGGAGGGCGGCGGGGAGGCACGACGCACGGACGTTGTGCTTAGCGCAGCGGAGAAGTCGTTCGAGCGTGCCCGGTGGTGGGCGCGTTTCAAGGAAGACCTCGAGATTGGCGGGATCACAATCGCGCCCGTTCACATCATCGCGTGGACCGCCGTCGCGACGCTCTTCGGCATGTGGCTCCTGGCCGTGCTGGGGGGCCACCTCCTCTTCGGCGTGCTCGCCCTGGCCGTCCCCTTCGTCGTCCGCGCTGCGATCAAGCGAAAGGTCGCGCGGGAGCGGCGCCTCTTCGCCGAGCAGCTGCCGGACAACCTGCAGGTGCTCGCCTCGGCCCTGCGCGCTGGGCATAGCCTTGTCGGCGCCCTCTCGGTCGTCGTCGACGACTGTCCCGCGCCGTCGAGGGCCGAGTTCCGCCGCATCATCGCCGACGAGCAACTGGGCGTCCCGCTCGAGGAAGCATTCGGCGTGGTCGTGCGGCGGATGGAGAACACCGATCTCCATCAGGTCTCTCTGGTCGCCGCCTTGCAGCGCGAGACGGGCGGCAACACGGCCGAGGTACTCGACCGGGTCTGCGAGACGATCCGACAGCGCTTCGAGCTCCGGCGCCTGGTCAAGACCCTCACGACCCAGGGCCGCATGTCCCGCTGGGTCGTCTCCTTGCTCCCGGTCGGCCTGCTCCTCCTGCTCACGCTGATCAACCCGACCTACATGGCACCGCTTTATGCAAACACCGGCGGCCGGCTCCTTCTGCTGGCGGCCGCGATCATGATCGTGTCCGGATCGCTCGTTATCCGTCGCATAGTCGACATCAAGGTCTGAGGAGGCCGCCGTGCTCATCATCCTCATCGGCGCGGTCTTCCTCGTGGGGGCGTCGGTCGCCCTCGTGGCGCGGGCGGTTGCGATGCCCCGCGTGCGAGCCGCCGAGACGATCGGCCAGATCAATTCCTACGGATACGCGGGTCAGGGAGTGAAGGCGGCCGCAGGCTCAGGGCTCCGCGGGCCGCTCGACGAGCTCGCCGGCCTGGTCGGCGGCGTGGTCGCTTCGCGCTTCGGCGGGCCCCACGAGGCCGAGCTGCGGAAACAGCTGATGAGCGCAGGCCTCTACGCCACCTCGCCGCGCAAGTTCCTCGGCTACCAGGCGCTCTCGGCGATCACCTTCCCCGCCACCTGGGTGTGGCTCGCGAGCGCTTCGGGCTTCCCGAGCATCTTCGTGCTGGGCGGCATCCTGGTCGCTGTGCTCCTCGGCTGGACGGCGCCGATGACCATCTTGCGCAACCGGGCTCGGCGGCGCCTCGAGACGATCGACTACGACCTGCCCGAGCTCATCGACGTGCTTGTCGTGACGGTCGAAGCGGGGCTCGGCTTCGGCAGCTCGCTCCAGGTCGCTTCCGAGAAGCTGGAAGGTCCGCTCGGCGACGAGCTGCGTCTGACCCTGCAGGAGCAGAACATGGGCCTCTCGACGAACGAGTCCCTGAAGAACATGCTCGTGCGCGCCGAGACGCCGGCGATGCGCTCCTTCGTCCGTTCGATCCTCCAGGGCGAGATCCTCGGGGTCTCGATCGGCGAGATCATGCGGAACCTCTCGGCGGAGATGCGCAAGCGCCGGCGGGCCGCGGCCGAGGAACGGGCGCAGAAAGCGCCGATCAAGATCCTCTTCCCGCTCATCTTCCTGATCTTCCCGGCCATGTTCATCATCCTGCTAGGGCCTGCGGTCTTCCAGTTCCTCGAGGCGTTCGGAGGCTGATGGTCAGCCGCCTCACCGTGACGGGCGTCTTCCTCGTCCTGACGGCGGCCACCGCTGTCAGCGCCGTCGAGCGCTGGCAGGACGCGCTCTCCGAGGCGACATTGCGGAGCTGGGGGGTGGCCGGTTACTCGCTTCTCAAAGTCGGCATTGTCCTCGCGTTCAGCATCTTCGTCGCGGTTCGAGACCCCGCCAGGCGCCCCTCGCGCGAACCGGTCGCCTTCGCTGCATGCGCCGCAGCCATTGCTGCGCTCGTCGCGCTGAGGGAGCCGCCCGTCGACGCCGCCACCACCGTTGTCGTGGCGGGCGATCTCGTCGCGCTCGCGTCGTTCGCCTGGTTGCTCGTGGCAGTCCTGGCTCTCGGCCGCTGCTTCGGTGTGCTGCCGGAGGCGCGCGGGCTCGTGACCCACGGGCCGTACCGTCTGGTCCGGCACCCGGTGTACCTCGGTGAGCTCGGGGCATGTGCCGGTCTCGTTCTGGCAGCGCCGCAGGCATGGAACCTCGGAGCGGCCGTGGTGTTCGCGTTCGCGCAGGTGGTCCGGATGCGCCTGGAAGAGAACGCACTGTCCGCCGAGTTTCCCGAGTACATCGACTACGCAGCCCTGACTCCGCGGTTGATCCCGAGAGTGCCGGCGCGCCGGATGCGCGTCCTCGCGGGCGGCCGAACGCCATGATCCATCGCGAGCGCCGTGCGGCCGGCGCGAGGCGGGGAGCAGGCGTCAAGGCCTTGATCCTCCTTGTCGTCTTCGGCGCGAGCCTCATGGTGGCCACGTCGCCGGCGCAGGCGGCGCCCATCGTGCCGGGCGGGGCGCCCGTGACGGTCACGCTCCCCGTCGCCGGGGACATTGCGACACTTACCTTCGACGCGACCGCCGGCGACCGGGTGAGTCTGGAGATCACGGATGTGACCATCGGGACGTCGGTCTGTTGCAGCACGAAGGTCACCATCCTCCGCCCGGACAACAAGACGCTCGTCTCCTTGACCCTGGGAACCAACGGCGGCTTTATCGATGCGGTCAGCCTGCCCCTCAACGGGACGTACTCGATCGTTGTCGACCCGCAGAGCACGAATGTCGGCGACGCGACGCTCAGGCTGCACGCAGTCCCTCCAGACACGATTGCGGCGATCACCCTCGGCGGTGCTCCCGTGACTGTCGGTTCGACGGCACCCGGCCAGAACGCGACCGCCAGCTTCGCCGGGACGGTCGGTGACATCGTCAGCCTCGAGATCTCCGACGTCGCCGTCGGGACGTCGGTTTGTTGCAGCACGAAGGTCAGCATCATCCGGCCGGACGGGCGGACGCTGGCGACGACGACCGTCGGCACCAACGGAGGCTTTCTCGATGCGGCGACGCTTCCGCTCACCGGTGCGTACAGCATCGTGGTCGACCCGCAGGGCGCGTTGACGGGAAACGCGACGCTCGTCCTTCACGACGTTCCCGCGGACGCCACGGCGGCCGGGGCCCTCGGCTCGACCACGAGCCTGGCGACGACGGTTCCCGGCCAGAACGCGCGCGTCACCTTCGCCGGCGTCGCCGGCGGGCGCGTGAGCGTCGAGATCACCGACGTAACCGTCGGGACCTCGTTCTGCTGCAGCACGAAGGTGACGCTGCTCCGGCCGGATGGCCGGGTGGTCTCCACAGCCACGTTCGGAACGAACGGCGGCTTCCTCGACGCCGCGACCCTGGCGCAGACCGGCACCTACGCGGTCGTCGTCGATCCGCAAGGTGCGGCGACCGGAGGCGTGACGATCACGCTCCACGATGTACCAGCTGATGCCGGCGGAACCGTGGCCTTCGGGTCTTCGACGCCGGTCACGACCACCGTCCCCGGCCAGAACGCGAACATCACGTTCTCCGGCGTCGCCGGCCAGAGGGCCAGCGTCGTCGTGTCCGACGTGTCGTTCGGCACGTCGACCTGCTGCAGCCTGAGGATCTCGATCCTGAGGCCGAACGGGAGCGTCCTCGTCACGCCTGTGAGCGCAGGGACGAACGGCGGCTTCCTCGACGCGGTCGTCCTCCCGACCACAGGGACGTACACCCTCTTCGTCGATCCACAAGGGCCCGCGACGGGGAGCGCCACTCTGACGCTCTACGACGTTCCGGCCGACGCGACTGGAACGATCTTGGCAGGAGGCGCACCGGCGACGGTGTCGACGAACGTACCCGGCCAGAACGCCGGCGTGACTTTCGACGCGGTCTCGAACCAGAAGGTGAGCGTCAAGGTCGGGCCGAGCTGCTGCGTGACGAGAGTCTCGATCATCAAGCCGAACCGCGCCGTGCTCGTTGCGGCGATGACGATGGCGGTCGGCGGCGGGTTCATCGACACGGTCACGATCCCCACGACCGGGACCTACACCATCCTCGTCGACCTTCAGGGTCCCGCGACGGGCGACGTGACCCTGACGCTGTACGACGTCCCAACGGACGTCACGGGCACGATCGCGTTCGGCGTTCCGAAGACGGTGACGACGACGGTCCCCGGCCAGAACGCGAGCTTGACCTTCACCGGAACCGCCGGCCAGGTCGTCAGCCTCGTGATGGCGGGGGGCTGCTGCACGACGAGGATCTCCCTCTTGAAGCCGAACGGAACCGTGCTCGTCTCGCCGGTCTCGTTTGGCGCGGCGGGAGGCTTCCTGGACGCGACCACGCTTCCGAACAACGGCACCTACACGATCGCCATCGACCCGCAGGGGGCGGCAACAGGAGCCCTGACGTTCACCCTGCACACGGTTCCCACCGACGTGATGGAACGCTCTCGTTCGGCGTCCCCACTTCGTTTGCGGCGACGGTCCCGGGCCAGAACATTCGGCTCACATTCGCCGGCACGGCCGGTCATAGGGTGAGCTTCCGGCTCGATCCCAGCTCCTGCACCACTCGGATCTCGCTCCTCAGGCCCGATGGAAGCGTCGCAGCCGCGGTCACGAGCTTCGGCACGAGCCCGGCGTTCCTCGACCCGGTCTCACTCTCCACCTCCGGGACGTACACCGTCCTCCTCGATCCGCAAGGCTCGTCCGTGGGTGCGATGACGGCGACGGTTTACGACGTGCCCGCCGACATCACCGGCGCGATCTCGTTCGGAACGCCGGTCGGCGTGAGCCTGGCGGTGCCCGGCCAGAACGCGCGCCTCACCTTCGACGGCACCGCAGGACAGGTCGTTAGCGTCGGGCTCAGTAACGTCACGATCGGAAGCTCAGTCATCAGCGGGACGACGGTCTCGGTCCTGAAGCCGGACGGAAGCGCGCTGGCTTCCCGCAACGTCGGCACGGTGGGTGGATTTCTCGATGCCGCGACGTTGCCCGTGGCGGGGACGTACACCGTTCTCATCGATCCGCTCGGCGCCAACACGGGCGGGATCACCGTCGCGCTCGAGCAGGTTCCCGTGGACGTCCAGGCCTCGATCGCTTTCGGAGTTCCGCTCACGGTGACGACGACCGTCTCCGGGCAGAACGCCCGCGTCTCCTTCGCGGGAACGGCCGGTCAGCGGGTCAGCCTTCAGGTGAGCGGGAACTGCTGCCTGTCACAGATCTCGATCCGGGAGCCCGACGACTCGGTACTTGTAGCGCCTGCAACCTTCGGCCTGGGCGGCGGCTTCATCGACACGCGAACGCTCGGGCAGACCGGCACGTACACAATCCTGATCGACCCGCAGGCGGCGGCGATGGGCAGCGTCACGCTGACGCTCAACGACGTGCCGGCCGATACGTCGGCGGCGATCGTGGCGAACGGCTCGCCGGTCACCGTCACGACATCGACGCCCGGCCAGAACTCCCGGTTGAGCTTCGCGGGGACGGCTGGCCAGCGCGTCAGCCTCCGTGTCGGGCCCGGCTGCTGCGCCGCGGCGTTCTCGATTCTGGATCCAGGCGGGTCGCCCGTCGCAGGGCCGACGATCTTCGGAAGCGGGGGCGGGTTCATCGACACCGTCACGCTGCCTTCGACCGGCACGTACACGGTCGTGGCCGACCCGCAGGGCCCCGTCACCGGGAGCTTGACGCTCACGCTCTACAACGTGCCGGCAGACGCCGCCGCGTCTGCGGTGGTCGGAGGGCCAGCGGTCACGGTCTCGACGACGACGCCCGGTCAGAACGCCGTCGTGACTTTCTCAGGCACGGCCAACGACGGGTTGCTGGTGCGGATCGGCCCGTTCAACTGTTGCAGCACCCGCGTGTCCGTACGCAACCCTGACGGATCGACCTTGGCCGGCCCCATCTCCTTCAACCCCGACGGCGGTCCGCTGACGGCGCACCTGCCGACCTCGGGTACCTACAGCCTCTTCATCGACCCGCAGGGCCCCGGCGCCGGCGACCTCCATGTCGGACTCGAGCTGGACAACACGGCTCCGGCGCCACCGCTCCTCAACCTCTCCGAGTCGGCGCTCGACAGCCATGTGGTCGGAGCGACGTTCTTCTACCGGCCGAGTGGGTCCGGTGGAACGTTCACGGTCAGCGCGACCGCGAGCGACGGCGGGACGGGTCTCGACCGCATGAGCTTCCCGGGTCTAAGCGGAGGCTTGACGCCTACGACGATCTTCGACGACCGGATCGTTCCCTACAGCCAGACGTACAGCTGGTCCCCCGGTTCGACCTTCGATAACGCGCTGAACCCGGTTACGGCGTACGACCGGGTCGGGAACGGCTCGAGCACGGACTTCGCCGTCACCCCGGACGCGACTCCGCCGGCAACGACCGACAACACGGCGGTGATCGGATCGGGATGGAAGAACAGCGATGTCGTCGTCTCGCTCTCGCCGTCGGACGGGACCGGCTCCGGTTCAGCTCGCACGCATTTCACGGCCGACGGATCGACGCCGACGACAGCCTCGCCCCAGGGCACGTCGGTCATCCTCTCGGCCGAGGGCGTCTACACCGTCAAGTATTTCTCGATCGACAACGTCGGCAACGTCGAGTCGCCGAAGACCGCCGGCACGCAGATCAGGATCGACAAGACCGTCCCGAGCGCGGCGACGCTCGACCCGCTTCCGGCCTTCATCAAGAACGGCCACATCTTGACCGGCTCCGGTGCGGACGCGCTCTCCGGCGTCGGGTCGATCTCCTATTTCTTCTGCGCGGGATCTGCATGCACGCCGTCCACGCTCATCGGCTCGAGCTCGACCGGGCCGGGCTACGCGGTCACGTGGAGCTCGCAGCCGGCCGACGGCATCTACCAGTTGCTGGCGCGGGTCAGGGATGTCGCCGGCAACGTGCTCGACTCGGCGAAGCGGACGGTCACGATCGACAACACGCCGCCGAACACGACGATCACGTCTGCGCCGGCCGCAGCGACGAACTCGACCTCGGCGAGCTTCAGCTTCACTGCGACCGAGGCATCGACCTTCGAGTGCAGCCTCGACGGCGCCGCCTTCGCCGCCTGCACGAGTCCGAAGAGCTACACGGCCTTGACCGCCGGCAGCCACACGTTCCAGGTGCGGGCCACCGACACGATCGGGAACACGGACCCGACACCGGCGAACCACGCTTGGACAGTCGACCTGACGGCGCCGGACACCACGATCACGTC